>JAHDKR010000136.1 GCA_018436785.1 Synergistaceae bacterium
GAGTGAGGGTTGCCGCCATTGAGACCATCCATACCCAGGGGAACATCAACTATACCGGCGCGAATACGGACGTCGCCATCCAGGGAAACGGCTACTACGTGCTTGCCGACGGCGACAACAGAATTTACACGCGCGCCGGAAACTTCACTCTCGACGCTCAGAACAAGATTGTTCAGGCAGGGACAGGGTATAGAGTCCAGGGGTATGAGATGATTCCCGACCCGGCTGATCCCTCTAAGTTCACCCAGGGAAGCGCGCTCAGCGATATCAGCATTCCATTGGGCGCTAAGATGGAGGCGAGACCGACCACCAAGGTAGGCTTCCGCTGCAACCTCGACAGCAGGGTAGATCCGGTTGCTGAAGCAGATTGGGATCCGTACGCCGATCCTCCTCTGCTTCCTGCGGAGGAGAGTTCTTACAGCACGACCACGGAGATTTACGACTCTCTGGGAAAAGCGCATGGGTTGGAGATAACATGGGTGCGGACAGGGAACAAGGAAGATAACCAGTGGTCCTGGTACGCGCATATGCCGGATTTGAACGGAGGGCAGGTCGTCGGAAGGGGACAGTTTATGTTCGACGCAGACGGAAAGCTGGACACCACGACGGACCCCAACACCACAATAACCGTGAATTTCGGAGTGGAGGGAGCGGAAGATTCGCCGATCCTTCTCGACTTCACTGGATCCTCCTTTGACAAAGAAACGATCGAGGGCGTGACGCAGTACGCCTCGCCCTTCACTACTAAAGGGTACTTCCAGGACGGGTGCAAGATGGGAACCCTCGAAGAGTTCTCCGTAGCCTACGACGGCACTGTTATGGGCTCGTACAACAACGGACAGGACGTGCCGATGTACCGTATCGCCCTCGCAAACTTCGTCAACCCCGAAGGACTGACGAAAGTTGGGGAGACCCACTTCACTGAGAGCGCCAACTCCGGCCTTGCGCAGATAGGCATTGCCGGAGCGGACGGGAACGGCGTTCTTGTCGGCGGCGCGTTGGAGCTGTCGAATATCGACCTGACCGAGGAGTTCACGCAGCTCATCCTCGCCCAGAGAGGTTTCCAGGCGAACGCCCGCGTCATCACCACGAGCGACCAAGTCCTGGAAGAGCAGATCAATATCAAACGGTAACCAGGGTTAACCGGAGCGCCCGCATACGTTAGCTGCGGCCGCTCCGCACTTTTTTCCGCTCCGCGGTGAAAACGCTTCAGAAGCGAACCGCGACGGCCGAAGAATAAAGAGAGTTTCAACGCCCCCACGGATGGACGGGCATACATATCGAAGCAAGGGATTGCCTCAACTTAAAACATGCAAGGAGGAGTACGCTATGCTACGATCCCTTATGTCGGGCGTGTCGGGCGTGAAAGGCCATCAGGTGTCCCTCGATGTCGTCGGCAACAATATCGCCAATGTGAATACCGCAGGATATAAACGCTCCAGTCTTACGTTTCAGGATTTGCTGTACCAGACGGCGAGCGGCGCGATGAAGCCCACCGACGAGCGCGGAGGCGTCAACGCCCAGCAGATAGGCCTGGGCGTGCAGGTAGGCGCCATCGAGGTGCTGCATACGCAGGGAAACACGCAGTTCACCGGGAGCCGGACGGACATGGCCATCCAGGGTGACGGGTACTTCGTCGTCGTGGACGGCAACAACAAGTTGTACTCGAGGGCGGGGAACTTCGTCCTCGACGCGTCGAGCAACCTCGTCCAGGCAGGGACGGGCTTCAAAGTGCAGGGGTATGCGATGGAGCGCGATCCGGTCGATCCAACGTCGTTCACGCAGGGCTCCCAGCTCGTGGACATCAATATCCCCGTTGGCGACAAGATGGAGGCCCGCGCCACCGAGGTCGCCGGCTTCCGCTGCAACCTGGACAGCCGTGTGGATACCTACCTGCCGATGGGGATACTGAAAAACGATGTGGAGATTAACTTTTCACTGGGAGGTAACGACTTTTCTTTGAAGGTTAATGATCCGGGCGCATTAGGTGCCGGCGGTTTTATGACGCTTACAAGCTCTGCTCCTGCCTCCGTTGGAAGCGTGGGACTGCAATTCACAGGCATCAATGCGACGACTGGGCTGCCTATCCTAACTACGACTTTTGGTGGCACCATTACTGCTGCGACGTTTGACAACACAACCGGGCAGCTCACAGTGACGGCAGGGGGAGCCGACAAAGTAATCGATTTAAAAGAATACTTCAACTTAACGATGTTCACGGATAGCTCTAATCCTGCACCCGCAGCTCCTGTCCATTACCTTGCAGAGTTTGACGACGTTCAGACGACTGGCAGCCGCACTCTCCGCTTGTGGGCTCATCACGATACAACACCACCGCTTCCTGGTACTGTAACCGTCAATACCCTGACCATACCGATGAACAACGACGGAACGTTCAACTTATCGAGCCTTACTCAAATAATAGCAGGACCGCCTGATATTCAGGCTCAGGCGACTGAAGACGGTTTGGGAGTAATAATACGCAATACAACGACAAATACTTTGCTCGCTACTATAAATCAGACTACGGCCTCCGTGCACTCAACGAAGATGGACGTTTACGACAGTCTCGGCAACCCGTACACCCTCGAGGTGAGCTGGGAGAAGATCGACAACAATCAGTGGCGCTGGAGGGCGTGGCTCCCGAACGATGCCGGGATTACTCTGACGGATAATACAGGCATTCTGACTTTCACAGCTGACGGGAAGCTGGAGAGAACGAACGCGACGCCGGTGCTTATCCTCAACTTTGCCGCACGAGGAGCACTCGAAGCGAGAATTAAGCTCGACTTCAGCGGAGAAACCTTCCAAAAAGACGCTATGGAGGGCGTGACCCAGTACGGCGTCGACTACACAACCAAAGGCTACTACCAAGACGGGTACTCGATGGGCGTGATGACCGACTTCGCCACGGGCAAGGACGGGACCGTCACCGGAGTGTACAACAACGGGGTGAACGTGCCCCTCTACCGCGTCGCGCTCGCGCTCTTCGCAAACTCCGCAGGATTGAACAAGGAGGGGAATACTGTATTCTCCGAGAGCAACAACTCCGGAATGGCGCAGATAGGCGCGGCCATGACCGGGGGCGCGGGAGAGATCGCCGGTTCGTCGCTCGAGATGTCGAACGTCGACCTCACCGACGAGTTCACCAAGCTGATCACCTCCCAGAGAGGTTTCCAGGCCAATGCGAGGATGATCACTACCAGCGATCAGGTGCTTGAAGAACTGATCAACCTCAAGCGGTAAGCGAGGGGCTGACTGAACGATGATCACACTGAGGCGGATCAACGGAGAGCGTTTCACCATCAACGCCGATCTCATCGAGACGGTGGAGTCGACGCCCGATACGGTGATCCGCCTCATGAACGGTCACCGATATGTCGTCGCCGAACCTATGGACGAAATCGTGGATTTGGTGGTACAGTACAGGCGGCAGGTTTTCTTCTCCTTCATCAAAGGAAATACCCTCGTTCCGGAGGAAGGGGAGGAATAAGAAAAGCGTCGTGTTTCGACGACCGACGCCGTACTTGTGAGGGGCGGGATATTTTTGGATCTTACTACTATCATCGGTCTTCTCGTATGTTACATCTTGGTCATCGGCGGAGTTATGGCGGGAGGCCAGGGAATTGCGTTCATCGATTTCCAATCCATTCTCATCGTGGGCGGCGGTACCATCGGCGCCCTTGTTACATCGAATCCGCCCGAGAAGCTGAAAGGGTTCATGAAGGTCCTCAAAATGGCCTTCACCGGCGGTTCTCCGGATACTGTGTCGCTGGTGCAGACCATCGTCAGTTTTGCGGAAAAGGCCCGGAGGGAAGGACTTCTTGCTTTGGAGGCGGACGCGGCGGAGCTGGATAACGAATTCCTCAGGAAGTCTATTCAGCTTGTGGTCGACGGCACCGACCCGGAGCTCGTCAAGGGCATTCTCGATACGGAGATCGGCATCCTGGAAACCCGCCACTCTTCCAACAAAGCCTTCTTCGACTCAATGGCGGAGCTCGCGCCGGCTTTCGGTATGCTCGGGACGCTCATCGGCCTTATCACGATGCTCGGTAATTTGCAGGATCCCAACGCGCTCGGTCCGGGAATGGCGGTCGCCCTCGTTACAACGTTCTACGGCTCGCTGATCGCCAACGGCTTTGCCATTCCGATCGCAAAGAAGCTCGCCTCCCGTTCATCACAGGAAGTCCTCTCGATGGAGCTGATGGTGGAGGGCGTTCTTTCGATTCAGGCAGGGGAGAACCCGCGTATAGTCGAGGAGAAACTCAAGGTCTTCCTTCCTCCGTCCCTTCGTCTGGCGTTGGAGGAGAAAGCAAAGGCGGCGAAGGAAGGGGGAGCGTAGATGGCCCGCAGCAAGAAAAAAAAGGAGGACTCTTCTCCCGGAGCGCCGCTTTGGCTTGTCACCTACGGTGATATGGTCACGCTTGTGCTCACATTTTTCGTGCTGCTCTTCTCCATGTCGTCGATCGACGTGCAAAAGTTCGAGCTGATGCTCCTCTCCTTCAAGGGCGCCATAGGATTCATGCCCGGAGGCAAGGCGATACAGGAAGATTCTGCCGTCTTCGGCGGTCAGCCCGCGCAACACGCCGGCGAGTCCGCCAGGGTGACGCCCGAGATTCAGCAGATAGCGCGCAACCTTCGGAACTACCTTCGCACGGAAGGGCTCGATAAAGAGATCGTCGTTCGTATCGACCAGCGGGGTGTGACCGTCTCCCTCTCCGACCAGTTCCTTTTCGAATCAGGACGCGCCGAGATCAAGCCGGAGGGGATGCGCGTCCTCTTCAAGATTGCGGAGTTCATCAAGGACTCAGTTCCTGCTGTGGCCGTCGAAGGACATACGGACGGCGTGCCCCTGCGCGGGGGAATATACCGCGACAACTGGGGACTTTCCGCCGCCCGGGCGGCTGCGGTCGCCTCCTATCTTCAAGACAGGGCGGGGTTCGACCCGCTGAAACTGCAGGCGGTGGGGTACGGTCCCAACCGCCCGCTTGTGCCTAACGACACGCCGGAACATATGGCGCTGAACCGCAGAGTTGATCTGGTCTTTCTTTCGCAATATCCGAAACAGTAGGAGGAGAAGACGATGAAACGTATTGTTCTCTTTATAATTATGGCGATCCTTCTGTTCTCCGTCGGTTTCGGAGCCGGTATAATGGTCGGGAGGACGTGGCTGAATCCGGAAGGTTCAACCTCCGCGACGATCGAACAGCCCGGGCCGGTTTACTTCGTCGGCGATTTCATCGCGAATCTCTCGGGCGCCGGGAATCATGTGGCGAACTTTAAGCTTTCACTTGAAGTAAGCAGCGACCGCGCGATGGAGATGGTGTCCTCGGCAAGCTGGGTTGCACGGATACGCAACGAGGTGATTCTCCTCGTCAAGGACAGGGTGTTCGACGAATTGACAACTGCCGAGGGGATTATGCAGCTCGCGGAGGACATCAAGCGTACTATAAACGCGATGATGCCCTCTGTTCGCGACAAAGCGCCTGTGGTCCGGGTCCTTTTCGAGGGGTTTGTCCTTCAGTAGCGCTATGATGAGAATGCGGGAAGGAGGCGGGAATCGTGACGCCTGACGTGATGTCGCAAAGCGAGATTGACTCTTTATTAGAGGCGCTCTCTACGGGAAGCGTTGATGTTGATTCCATAACGCGCGATTCCGATGAAAAAAAGATCAAGAGCTACGACTTCCGCCGCCCCGACAAGTTCAGCAAGGACCAGTTGCGGGCGATCCAGATGATCCACGAGTCGTTTACCCGGCAGTTGACTACGACGATGTCGACGATGGTGCGGTCGATGGTCTCCGCGGAAATCGCTTCGGTGGACCAGCTCGCCTACGACGAGTTTATCCGCTCTCTTGTGCAGCCGACGGTGATCGGTATTCTTGAGATGTACCCGTTCAGCGGGAACGCGCTCATCGAGATCAATCCCAATCTTGTGTTCGCGATCATCGACAGGATGCTTGGCGGCCGCGGCGAGTTTACCGGCAAGATCAGGGAGCTGACCGATATCGAGAGGACGGTTGTCGAGCGTCTTCTTATGAGGATGCTTGAACTGCTTGAGGAAGCGTGGAGTACCGTGGTGGATGTTCGCTTCCGCTACGAAAATCTTGAGAGCAACCCGTTTTTCGTCCAGATCTGTCCCGGTACGGACATGGTACTGTTGGTGATTCTGAAGCTGAAAGTGAGCGAAGTCGAGGGAATGGTGAGTATCTGCATCCCGTATTTCCTGATGGAGCCGATCATGGACAAGCTGAGCTCGCAGCAGTGGTTTGCCTCGACGGGAAGGAAGAGCGACGAAAAATCCGGGGAGTATATACAGAGACATCTCAGCAAAGTCAGGATCCCTGTGGCTTTGGAGTTGGGGCATACCGTTCTCAGCGTTTCGGATGTTCTGCAGCTTTCGGTGGGCGATGTGGTGAAGCTGGACGAAGTGCTCGGCGATCCTCTGGATGTTCGTATCGGTAATATGGTGAAATTCAAGGCCGTTCCGGGAACGTCGAACGGCAATTATGCGGCGGAGATCAGCGAGATCATCCCTATGGAGGATGAAGTGAGCGGTCTTCCGGAAAAAGAAGGAGGGGCCGGCGATGATTGATGAACTTCTCAGCCAGGACGAGATAAACGCCCTTTTGTCCGGAGGCGGTTTCGGAGGGGGCGCCGGGAACGATGGGAGTTCGGGGGATATGACCGCGGAGCAGCAGCATGTCCTGAACGACATCGCGAACCTCTTTTCGTCGTCTGCCGCCAGTGTTTTCGGTATGTTGGCAGGTAAGGAAGTTACCGCGGATATTCAGAAGACGGAAACCGTTTCCCAAGAAGAGTTGGTTTCGGCGACTGAGGCGGAGCCGTTTGCGTTCCGTGTTCTCGCAGGCGGTCTGAACAATGCGCCTATTACGATGCTCGTGACAAAAAAGGGCGCCCTGACGCTGGCCGACCTCATGATGGGCGGCGAAGGGAAAGATTTGCCTGAAGAGGCCAGCGAGCTCTATCTGAACGCCGCGCAGGAAGGGTTAAGTCAAGTGGTGGGCGCTGCGTTCACCAGTATGAGTAGTCTTTTGGGGGGAAAGCGGCTTATGCCGGAGAATGTCTCCTCCGCTCTTGAAACAGAAGAGTGGCTGCCGTTCTCTTCGCTTGAAGCCGCCGGTTCTCTTTGGAGGGTTTCAGCGTCGCTTGAAATGGAAGGGTTGGGGAGTTTCCCGCTCGAAATTCTCTTCCCTCTTGAGGTAGCGAAGAAGATAGCTGACGAAGTCCATGCTGTCGTGGCGGGGAAAAAGGAAAAGGAACAGCCTGCGCCTTCAGCGCAATCGCAACAGCAGCCGAAACAAGCCCCCCAACAGCAGTCGCAGGCGATTCCTCAGCAGCAGCAGTCTTTCGGCGGCGGGGGCGAACCTGCGCCTTCTTTCGGAAACGTCTACGATCAGTCCTCGGTAGATGTGCGGCCGGCCGAATTCGTTCCCTTGACGCAAAAGACTCTTTCCGGATTCGGAAGCAAAATCGACCTTGTTGCGGACATCCCCGTCAGGGTTACTGTCGAATTGGGAAGAACTCGTAAAAATATCGCCGACATCTTGAACATGACGCCCGGTTCCGTGATAGAATTGGATAAGATGGCCGGTGAGCCGGTCGATGTTCTCGTGAACAGCAAGCTGATCGCCAAAGGCGAGGTTGTGGTTATCGACGAGAATTTCGGCGTCCGCATCACGGAGATAGTGTCATCCGCCGGTCGTGTCCATTCGTTGTAGCGAAATGGCCGATGAACTTTTCAGTTATTACCGAGAGAGGGATGTGGAAGTATGGGCAGAAAAGTACTGATCGTTGATGATGCCGCCTTCATGAGGATGATGCTGAAGGACATTCTGACCAAGAACGATTTTGAAGTCGTTGGCGAGGCGGAGAACGGCAAGGTCGCCGTAGCGTCGTACCAAAAGCTTCAGCCTGATATAGTCACCATGGATATCACCATGCCGGAGATGAACGGTATTGATGCCGTGAAAGCCATCAAAACCCTCGATGCTTCCGCGAGGGTCGTGATGGTGAGCGCCATGGGGCAGCAGCCGATGGTCATCGAGGCTATTCAGGCAGGGGCCGTTGACTTCATTGTCAAGCCCTTTCAGCCGGACAGGGTGGTCGAAGCGCTGAACAAGGCGCTCGGTTAGGAGCGCGGGCGCTCTTCATGGTGTGCCGGGGCGCTGCGGGTTTGCTTCTTTTCGTTCCCTCCGCAGCCTTCGCTTCGTCAATGGAAGCACCCTCTCTGACGAGCTATCTGTTGAAAGTTGGATTGAGCCTGGCGCTCCTTGCGATCGCCGGATATTTGGTTGTTTTCTTTTCCGGGAGGAGAGCGCCCCTCCGGACGAAAGGAGCTCTTTCCGTCGTAGCATCCTTGCCGCTCGGCAGGGATGTTCTTTTTGTTGTTCGTTGCGGTCCTGATGTGATAGCCGTCCTTTCCGGGAAAAACGGGGCGCGCGTGATAGGCAGGTGGCGTTATGAAGAGTGGCAGGTTGACTGGAATGAAACTTCGGATTCCTAAGTCCGTCGCGTTCTTTTTCGCGCCGTTGATGATCTTGCTTGGTTCGCTCGCCGCATACGCCCAGGAGGGAGCGCAATTTATTCCCATACCGGTGCTCCAGTTCGGACTCGGAGTAGCGGAGTCTCCCCGCGACGTGGCGACGACCCTGCAGATCCTCGCGCTTCTGACCGTTCTGAGCGTGGCGCCCGGGATTATCCTTATGATGACCTGTTTTACGCGTATTTTGATTGTCCTCGGATTCGTCCAGCGGGCTATCGGCTTGCAGCAGACGCCGCCGAGCCAGGTGATCGTCAGTATCGCGCTTTTTCTGACGCTGTTCATCATGGCGCCGACGTGGAATAAAATTTACGACAACGCTCTCTCTCCGTATCTTGCGGGAACGGTCAACTCCGCCCAGGCATGGGAGGGAACCATTAACCCCATTCGGGAATTTCTCTTCAAATTCACTCGTCAGGAAGAACTTTCACTGATGGTTACCATGTCGAAGATGGAGCAGCCGAAAAATACGGACGAGATCCCCACGCGGCTGCTGCTTCCCGCCTTTATCCTGAGCGAATTAAAGACGGCTTTTCAGATGGGGGTGGTGATTTTCATCCCGTTTATTATCGTGGATATGATTGTCGCCAGCGTGCTGCTCGCGATGGGAATGATGATGCTCCCTCCCATGATGATCTCGCTCCCCTTCAAGATTTTGCTCTTTGTTATGGCGGACGGCTGGAATCTGGTGGTGACGAGTCTGCTCCGAAGCTTTGCATAAGGAGGCGATGGCATGTTCCCGGTCAATATGAACGATGTGTTGAGCGATGCCGTCTGGCTCTCTTTGACGACAGTAATGCCGGTTCTTCTCGTAGCTATGATGGTTGGCTTGGTGATAGGCATACTGCAGACGGCCACGTCGATTCAGGAACAGACGCTCATCTTCATTCCGAAGATAATGGCGGTCATGATAGCGCTCATTTTCTTCGGACCGTGGATGTTCGGGGCGATCGGAGATTTTGCACGCCTTATATTCGGTCAGCTCGACCGGTTCATCAAATGACTGCCGAGCAGACAGCGTTCGTTCCTGTTCTCGTATTTTATCTGCTGACGGGGATCCGTTTCATCGGTATGATGTTTACAGCCCCCGTTTTCTATGCATCTGCCCTTCCCCTCCCTCTTCGTTTCTGGATGGCGTTTCTGTTGACTCTCGCGGCGGCCGGCTCGCTGCAGACCGACGTTCCGCTGATACTTTTCGATGACTGGACCTCGATTGTCCTGCTGGGAACCCGCGAGCTGCTGATAGGTTCGCTGCTCGGTTTTCTCGCGGCGCTTCCCCTGTACGTTCTGCAGATTTCCGGAGAGCTTATCGGTATCAGCATGGGGCTTTCCATGTTGAGCGTTATGGATCCGCTCAGCCAGGTGCAAGTCTCGATCATCGGTCAGCTTCAGTTCCTTGTCGGCATGTGGTTTTACTTTCGCTGGAACGGGCATCTGCTGATGACGCAGGCTGTTGTGGAGAGCCTGAAGCTCGTTCCCCCGGGCAAGCTCGCGCTTTCCATCTCGTGGGATCTGGGTCTCGGCAGCTGGCTGAATCAGGCTTTTGTCCTCAGCCTGCGGTTCGTCCTTCCGTTTTACGGCGCCATCCTGCTGGCCGACGTGGGGCTTGGTTTTCTTGCCAGAACGGTGCCGCAGATGAACATTTTTGTTCTTGGCCTGCCCCTGAAAGTCGCGCTCGGTTTCTTCGTCCTGATGGTGGTGCTTCCCGTCACTGTCGAGCTAATGGCGGAAAACATTGAGCGCTTCATTGAGTTTGCGCTCATGGGGGTCACGGCGTGGCGCTAGAGTTTAACCTCCAGTTCTTCTCCCAGGAACGCACCGAACCTGCTACGCCCCGAAAACGCCGGAAAGAGCGGGAGGAGGGGCGGGTCGCCAAGAGCCAGGATCTGGGCGCGGCCGTTGTCATCCTGACGGGGCTTTTTGGACTCCTCGTTTTCGGCCGATTCATGTATTCGTATATGCGGGATTTTCTTGTCGAGATGATCGCGTTCATGGGGGGGAGCACGCTGCGAGAGGCCGGGTGGTTCGGCGTGCTGTCCCGCGAGTCGATCCCGGCGTCGATTCTGCCCTGGATTCCTCTTGGTCTTATGGTGGCGATAGGGGGGCTTATTGTTACTGTGGCGCAGGTGGGAATAGAGCTGTCGACGAAGCCGCTGATCCCCAAAATGGATCGTTTTAATCCAGTCTCCGGGTTAAAAAAAGTAATCTCCCTCCGTTCTCTTGTGGAGCTTGTCAAAGGGTTGCTGAAGGCGTCGCTCTTCGCTGCGGTGATTTATTTCGCGTTGCAGAAAGATACTCCCGAGCTTGTCGCCGCGATTCGTTATCCGCTGGAAATCGGCGTTTCACAGCTTTTTTCGAAGCTCCTCAGCCTCAGCTTCCGCCTTGCCTTTCTTTTGCTCGTCATCGCGGTCTTCGACTACGGCTATCTGAAGTGGGAGTTTGAACGCTCGATCAAGATGAGCAAGCAGGAGCTGAAAGAGGAGTATAAGCAGATGGAAGGAGATCCCCAGATCAAGAGCAAGATCCGCCAAAAGCAGCGCGAGCTGGCACGCAGCAGGATGATGTCCTCCGTTCCCAAGGCGGACGTTGTCATTACCAACCCGACGCACCTGGCCGTGGCGCTTGAATACAACCGCGAGATTATGGAGGCGCCTGTTCTGGTTGCCAAGGGAAGCGATTTTCTTGCGAGGAAGATACGTGAGCTCGCCGAGGAACACGGCGTCCCTGTGGTGGAGAATAAGCCGCTTGCCAGGGCTATCTACGAATCAATGGAGATCGGAGAGGAAATCCCCGAACACCTGTACAAGGCTATGGCCGAGGTGCTGGCCTTCATTTACAAGTTGAAGGGAGCAAAAAATAGAGGCGCTTCTCCGCCGCGGACTTCTGTTTCTTCGACCGAGGGTCCGCCCCAAGCGCCGATTTTCATGTAAAATAGGAAACAGCCAAGGAAGCGATACGGAAGGATGGGAAAGGTGCAGGAATCGACTGCGGGGATGTCTCCGTTCAAAAAAATGCTTCACTACTCGGATATAGGTATGGCCTTCCTCGTGATCCTCATCGTTGTGATGATGGTCATTCCGCTGCCGACGTGGCTTCTGGACGTGATGCTTTCGGCCAATATCACTATCGGCGTGGTGGTGCTGCTGTCGACGTTCTACGCGCAGCGTGTGCTCGACCTCGCGGCCTTTCCTACGATGCTGCTGATCGTTACGCTCTTCCGGCTTGCACTGAACGTCTCTACGACGCGTCTCATCCTCCTGCAGGCGGATGCCGGCGATGTCGTCAGGGCGTTCGGCACGTTTGTCGTCGGAGGGAACTACGTCGTGGGCGCGGTAGTCTTCCTGATACTCGTCATTATCCAGTTCGTCGTCATCACCAAGGGCGCCGAACGCGTGGCGGAGGTTGCCGCGCGCTTTACGC
>JAHDKR010000029.1 GCA_018436785.1 Synergistaceae bacterium
GGAGAGTGGCCGACGCCATTTTGGACAGGATCGTCCACAACGCCTACGAGATCGTGATCGACGGCGAGGACTCCATGAGGTGGAGAAAGAGCTTCAAACGGAAACCAGGAACCAAGGGGTAACTACGTCACGAACGGCGAAGCCCCGCAATGGCGGCTTCGCCGCCACAAGACCGGAAAGGGTGGCTCTAAGAACAGATATCCGTGGCTCTAAAACAGGATACAGGTGGCTCTGCAAATGGAGACAAGTGGCTCTTTCGCTGTGTGATAACCACTGATACCCGACAACCTCAAGACCGGAGTCACCAAGCCGGACAGATACGAACCCGTAGTCAATCGTCTTTACCGCGAATTGGCGGAGCACTACGGAACGGCGGTCATCCCCGCACGGGTTGGAAAGCCCAGGGACAAGGCGAACGCCGAAGGAACCGTCGGAGCGATCACCACATGGATACTGGCCGCGCTCCGCGAAAGAAACTTCTTCAGCCTGCGGGAGCTGAACGAGGGGATACGCGAGAAGCTCGACCGCTTCAACGCCAAACCCTTCCAGAAGAAGGAGGGGAGCAGGCTCGACGCCTTTCTCGCCGAGGAGAAAGACCTTCTCCTGCCGCTGCCGAAGAATCCGTACGAACTCTCGTCGTGGAAGAAGGTCACGGCGGACAAGTCGTACCACGTACTGGTCGAGAAGATGCTCTACAGCGTCCCGTACGAGTACATCGGACACGAAATGGAGGTACGCCTGACGAGGAACGTCGTGGAGGTCTTCTTCGAAGGCCAGAGGATATGCTCCCACGCCCGGATTTTCGGCCGTATCGGACAGTGCGTCACGGTCCCGTCGCACATGCCGCCCTCGCACAGGGAGCACAGGCAGTGGGAGGGAAGCCGTTTCATCGAGTGGGCCGCCGACGTCGGCCCGCACACCGAGATCGTCATGCGCGGGCTTCTCTCCGCCCACAAGATCGAGCAGCAGAGCTACAAAAGCTGTCAGGGGCTCGTCAGGCTCGGAGACGTCCACTCCTTCGAAAGACTGGAGGCCGCCTGCGGGAAAGCGCTTCTCTACACACCCCGTCCGGGGTACAGAAACGTCAAGACAATACTGACCACCGGCCAGGACAGAGTGGACCCGGTCGCCGCTTCGGAAAAGAAGCCGGAAGAGGAAGCGCGGGAGAGTCTCGGCGGAATCGTGAGGGGCGCGGAGTACTACCGCGGAGGAAACGACCGATGCTGACCTCGGCGACGATGAACAAACTGTACGAACTTCGTCTCGCCGGAATGGCGGAAAGCTACAGGCGTCAGATGGAGGACATTGCCACGTTCGGTGCGCTCGGTTTCGAGGAGCGCTTCGGGATGATGGTGGACGCGGAATGGGGCAGCAAAAGGAGCAAGCGCCTCGCGACACTGATAAAGAACGCGGGGTTTCACGACGGAGGCGCGTGCGTGGAGAACATCGAGTACCACGACGACCGGAAGCTGGACCGGGGAACGATCGCTCGCCTTGCGTCGTGCGCGTACATAGAGGAGCACCAGAACGTCATCCTGATCGGAGCCTCGGGGAGCGGAAAAAGCTTCATTTCGGAAGCTTTGGGAGTGGCGGCGTGCAGGAATTTCTACAGGGTCAAGTACATACGGCTCCCCGAACTCCTGAACGAAATCGCCGTGGCTCGGGGAATGGGTGTGCTGGAAGACGCCCTTAAGCAGTACAGAAACGTCCGGCTGCTGATTCTGGACGACTGGCTGATTTTCCCTCTGAACAGCATGGAAGCGAGAGATCTTCTCGAAATCGTGCAGGCGAGACTCGGAGTTTCCTCCACCATCTTCTGCTCGCAGTACACTCCGGAAGGATGGCACGCGAAGATAGGAGAGGGAGTCGTCGCCGACGCTATTCTGGACAGAGTCGTCCACAACGCGCATATGATCCGGATCCAAGGGAAGGAGTCGATGCGGAAGAAGAAGGGGATTGCGACTACCGCATAGCCTGATTCTCCGGGGGAGTCACCCTGCTGACTTGGTGGCTCCCCCTCCGGAACACCGGCTCCATGCCGCCGGAACGGTGGCTCACTTTCATCGGAGAGGTGGCTCCGTCATGATCGGAACGGTGGCTCTCTGAGACCGTAATATCCACCTACCTATAGGGGCGACTGCCAAGTTGTTTGATTTTCATTTGTTCTGAGTTTACTAGAGATCGGTTTAAGCGACTTCTATTATAACACAAGTGGCTTTCAATCAGATTGAATCACCACAATACTACGATGTCCAATCTATACCGCCTCCAATGAAGCCTGTCATCCGCCTTCCTTACTCCTCCTCCTCGCTCCCCCCCTCACCCGCGCCGCATGCACGACTGCAGGTCGTTCGACGTGTACGCCAGGTGCGCGGCCAGGGCTTCCAGCGCGGCGTCCAGGTTTCGGGCCGTCACGGCGTCGAGGATGGCTCGGTGCTGCCGCTGCGACTCGTCTCTCATGGAGGCGAGGTGGAGGCGGATGTTGCGGTCGGTCTTCTGGCGCAGACGGGCGAGCATGTCGAGGGTCAGGGGGCGGTCGGCGGGCTCGTAGAAGAGGTTGTGGAACATCTGGTTGAGGTCGCGCCACTTGATGCAGTCGGGCTCGCGCTCCATCAGGTCGAGCACCTTGGCGGCGTCTTCGACGACGCGGCGGGTGATGCGGGGGAAGGCGATCTTCATCAGGCTGGTCTCCAGCGCGGAGATCATCTCGTACAGCTCGCGTGCCTCCTCCAGCGAGAGCGCGGTGACCATAGCTCCCCGGTACCCCTGGAAGGCGATCAATCCCTCCGTCTCCAGCAGACGCAGGGCTTCGCGCAGGGGGATGGGGCTCACGCCGAGGCGGAGGGCGAGCTGGGCCTGGTGCAGCGGCTTGCCCTCGGGAAGGAGTCCGCGGTAGATGGCCTCCCGCAGCACCCCCGCGATGTAATGGGGGGCGGAGCTGTCTCCCGCGTTGCGCGCCGCAAGGCTTTCGAGGGTCATCTCTTCGTTCATGGTACGGGTCCTCCCAGAAAATATATTTTTTGCAGGCGATATTATAGGAACGCCCCCCAGATTATACTTCATTGACAGCAAGAGTCGGATATCAGCATACTTTATGGAGAGCGGCATATCAACCAAAGGAGTGATCACGATGGCTGTTCCCATGAAATTTCTGTCCGAAGAGCTCGAGACGATGAAGCAGGGCGGGTTCTACGGCACTATCCGGACTCTTGAGAGCCCCCAGGGGGCGTGGGTCCATATCGACGGAAAGAAGTACCTGAATCTCTGCTCGAACAACTACCTCGGGCTGTGCAACGATCCCCGCCTTGTGAACAA
>JAHDKR010000095.1 GCA_018436785.1 Synergistaceae bacterium
ATATCCTCGCCCTTGTCGAAGGCTTCGTCAAATTGTTTTGCTTTCATAGAACCGTACCTCCTCCTTGCGGGATCTTCGCACCGAAATTATCCGGACTCGTTCCTGCCGGTACGTGATCACGGCGGACCAGTGTTTTCCGGCGATACGACCGATAACAAGAAAGCGAGGTTCGTCCTCGACCTTTGCCGGAATTTCGAGCAGATCGGGATCGCTCCAAAGCTGTCTGGCATCCTGGAAATCGATACCATGTTTTTCGAGGTTGCGTTCACTTTTTGTTCCTCCGAGAGCGGCGACGCCAATACGTTGTCCACGTTCGTCCGCCCATTATTATACTCTGAATGGAATTTTCAGGTACTCAAGGAGCAGAATCTTGCCAAGCACCTGAAGCGCCGTTTTCACCGAGAACGAATTGAGCGAGGAATCAGTTGTAAACTATTGGTTGATAACTGCCGCCGACGGCGAGCTGCAACGCGCGGCAACTGCCGAGGAATCCTCGGTAGTTCAAACCGATAGAGAAAAAATGACAGACAATCGAAAGATTTTGGACGCTCGATTCAAATGAATGTTGCAACAACTGAACGAATGTGCTAATAATTACTTGCGGAGAATACTTATGTCCCGCAATCATTCGGAAAGGTCCTTGGAATATGACCGAGCTTATAGAATTTGAAACGGAACGTCTTCGTTTGCGTCAGTGGAAGTCCGCCGACCGCGCCCCCTTCGCCGCCCTCAACGACGACCCAAGAGTGATGGAGTTCTTCCCGTCCCACCTCTCCCGCGCCGAGAGCGACGCCATGGCCGATCGCTGCGAATCGCTCATCCACCAGCGGGGGTGGGGGCCTTGGGCCGCCGAACTGAAGGAAAACGGCGAGTTTATCGGCGTTGTCGGCCTGCACGCGCCCGAGGAGCAGTTCCCCTTCTCGCCGTGCGTCGAAATCCTATGGCGCCTCGCCTTCAAACATTGCCGAAAAGGCCTGGCGACGGAAGCGGCGAAAGAGGCGCTCCGAATCGGATTCCAACGATTGGGCTTCACGGAGATCGTATCCTTCACCGCCGTGAACAACAGACGTTCCCGCGCCGTCATGGAGCGCCTCGGAATGACCGAATCCGGCCTCTTCGAGCACCCCAGCGTTCCGGAGGAGAGCGGTCTGCGGCTGCATTGTTTGTATCGGGTTGGGAAAGAATCTATGTTTGGCGAGTCTGTGTGATTGCTCTTACCAATCGAGCGGATTACATCTTTATTTTGTTCATAAAATCTATGCAAATAAATATTGCAAAATTATGGTAGGTATGCTATAAATATTTCTGGAAACCCTTATTTTTTGGTACTTCTGAACAATAGTTAAACCGACGTCCAACAGTAGAACCTTGACAGCCGAATCTTTTTTCTGTCGACTTTTTACACAAACAGCACTTTATGGGCTTATTTTTCATATCTTTTGGTGCTTTTTTTGACCTTTTGCTTTTTTTTATACACTATGCCCCTGTAGGCTCCAATAAGTCCCACCTGACCATGTGCAGGTTCGTCGACAGAGCAAAAAGCACGAAGATGAAGTTCGTGTTCTTCGGTAACCCCTTGTATCGGACTTTGGAGAAACCGAATACCTTCTTCGCTATCAGAAAGATGTGTTCGACACGGCTTCTCGTTTTCGAAAGCAGACCGTTCGCTTCCTTGTCTTCCGCAGTGAGCTTTCTGTTTTTCGTTCCTCGTGTTTGGGGCAGGTCCAACGCATCGGGAGCCTTCCCTTTAATCTCTTCCGTCTTTCCCATGTAGGCCGAATCGCCGAAGACGGCGTTTTCTTTCCCGTGCAGGAGCTGCTCCACCATACGCGAATCATGGACATTGGCGGGCGTGGTGACGAGGCTGTGGACCGTCTTGCTCTCCCTATCCAATCCTACATGGATCTTCATCCCGAAGTAGTACTGGTTCCCCTTCTTCGTGGAGTGCATATCGGGATCCCGCTTCTTCTCTCGATTCTTCGTCGAGGACGGAGCGTTGATGATGGTGGCGTCCATGATGATTCCCTCGGAGAGTCTCAGCCCCTTCTCCTCGAGATGGGCGTTGACCTCTTGAAAGATACGTTCTCCCAAGCCGTGGGTTTCGAGAAGATGACGAAATTTGCAGATGGTGGTCTCGTCGGGGACGGGTTCGTTCCCGAGGTCGATTCCGACGAAGCGTCTCATGGATTCCATGTCATAGAGAGCTTCTTCCGCGGCGGGGTCACTGAGATTGAACCAGCTTTGCAGGAAATGGATTCGAAGCATCCGTTCCAGTCCGACGGGAGGGCGTCCTTTCCCGGCTTTCGGATAGAAGGGCTCGATGAGTACATTGAGTTCTTTCCAAGGGACGACCCGCTCCATTTCCGCGAGAAACCTTTCCCGCCTTGTGGGCTTCTTGTATTTTTCGAAGGTGGAGGCGTTCGCAAGAGTGCTCTGGGGGGTCATCGTTTTCAGCTCCCCAGTTTTGAGTGGATGTAGAAGCATCTGCTACAACACTATTTTACAAGATCGCAAGACTATTTGCTGGAGACTTTTCAGAGATTCCATAAACAAATAAGGAGGAATACAATGAGAAAGTTAATTTACACAATTATTTTTCTACTAATGCTTTCAACTGTTGCAATTGCTCACGAATATTGTGGAAAAGCTTGTTCACATGAGTATGAGTATGATACTGGCAATGATAAAGTTGTAATGAAAGCAATAGGTTGCGCAGCATATAGAGCGCTAGAAGAATTCAACATGTTTGAACTAACGATTGATGGTCATAAAATTGGAAGAGTAATTGAAAAAACGAAACTAATCTCTGAAGTAACGGAATCTAAAGTTGTCATTGGCATGAAAACGCCAGACAAGAGTAAGCCATTAAACTCAGAACTTTTGTTTCTAATTTTTGATTACCCTCAGCCGGGAATGAATACCGCATTAACCTTTAAAATTACTTTTAAGGACGATGAATATACAAAGTTGAAATGGACAGTTGAATCTGAACTAAGTGGCAGACAAGGTAGAAAATTTATTGAACCGCCTATAACTAATTACGGCATGTTTGACTATATGATTGAAACGTACGAAGCAATGGATTTAGATTAAAAAGGAGGATATTAAGTTTATCATCTGACTGACGGAGGAATCTTCTTCTCTTCACCGTAATAAAGCCATCGTCAATCGTACACCTCGTAAACTTCACACTTGCGTTTCCGGCGGGCAGTCTCTTCGTCCTCTTTACGGGAGACCGAAACACCTTCCGGCTCGTAGTCGAAAGGAAGCGGGAAGAGTCGAATCCATATTGGGAGGAGCTTCGGGAAATGGAGCATCTGCATCAGCTTTCTCA
>JAHDKR010000014.1 GCA_018436785.1 Synergistaceae bacterium
ACCCCGCAGCAGATCCGCTTCGTCGAGACGATCATCGACCAGCTCACGGCGCACGGCGTGATGGAACCGTCAGCCCTCTACGAGCCGCCGTTCACCCGCATCGACTCGGGCGGTCCCGACGCCCTCTTCGACGGCAGGGAGCACGTCGTCGCCGGCATCTTCGAGGCTCTGGACGCCATCAATTCCGGCCTGTACGACGAGCGCATAAGCTTCCGCGTCGCGAGGGGGAAGAGCGGGGGAACGGAATGATGAATCGGGAGAGAGTACAACCTGTTAATGGCTGGCGTTTGCGGTTTGAAAAAGAGAGACTTCAGGAATGATCCCCCTCTGAAAGAGCCTTTTTCCGGTGCTGCACGGTATCTAAAAACTCAACAACCATACGGGCGATTCCCGGGTTAAACAGGTCGGAGTGCTGTTGTTCTATCTTGGTGAAGATTTCCCTGACGAAAGTGTCGTCGTCGGCAAGAGCGTCTCTTTTCGATGTTTCTGTCAGCAGGCGTTCCAGGAAGGGGAAAAACTGACCGGTATCCTTTGCGTGTTTCAGTATACGCGAGAGATCGATGATATCCTTTGGTTCTCCTCTGCTTAGAAAGGCGGAGAATTTCCCAGTGACAAGATTACCGAAATTGTCCACTCGTATAGGAACTCCGTCGAGAACGACCTGTTCACGGCGCAGATCCTCGACAAACATGTCCTGAACAAGGTCCACTTTTGTCATCACGCCATTTTTTTGAAAGACTCCGGACGCGAATCCTTCGCTGATTGAAATCGTTGTTTCCAGGGCGTAGCCTCTTCTGGGAAGACGCCTGGCGAGCATCCCCCACGCAACAGGGATTGAAATCTCATCAACCGTGAACAGGTCGAGATCCTGGCTTTGACGATGGCCGAAATACATTACTGAGAGGCAGGTACCGCCTCCGAGGAAGAAGCTTTCACTGAAAAGCGGTATCTTGAATATCTCAACTAAGAGAGCCCGCTGCTCCGGGGCTTCCCAGCCCGCACTTTTTTCACTTGGAATGATTCCGGCAGGCCGGAGATTTTTTTCCATAGGCTCTCCATCCTTTCATTCACGCAGTAAACGCTTTCCTGCTCAAGAAACTCCCTGATCTCGTCCGGTGTCAGAAAGAGCAGCGCGTCGCTGGCGCTGCCTCGCTCGATCATTCTACGGACGAACGCCTTGAAGCGGAGTCGGTCCAATGGAACCGGAGAAGAACGCAGTCTGTCGATCAGGCGTTTTAGCTCCGATGGCGATGCGTTCCGGATCTCTTTGTCGTCCCAGAAGATTTTCGGGTAGCGGAAAAAACGTATGATATCAAACGAAAAGTTTTCCGGCGAAACCTTTTCCATCGTCTCAACCTCCTTTCCGATGGTCGGGAACTCTATGATTCGAGTATATCATGTCGAAGACTGTTCAAAAACGTTGCCGAGGGGCGGCATCCAGGTTGTGCGATAGACTCTTGAATCCGGCGGTCTTGCTTCTATAATACAGCTATGTTGGAGTGGGGCGAACGAGATTTTTCAGCGTTGTGACTTGATGCAGACGACCCCGACGCCCTCTTCGACGGCAGGGAGAACGTCGTCGCGAACATCTTCGAGACGCTCGACGCCATTAATTCCGGCCTGTATGACGAGCGCACAAGCCTCCGCGTCGCGAGGAAATAATTCAGTAAAAGGGGGAGGGGCATTATGAACGGCTGGTCTGTGAGAGGAGGCCCGAAAAGGTTCCGGCTTGCCGGACGCCGGTTTCGACGGAAGAAAGTACACAAAGCATTGGAGAAGATTCGATTTATGCTCGATCGCTGCATCGAAAACTGTACATACAAATTAAAGGAGTGAATACTGATGCCCAGAAGGTTTTCTTTTATTCTTGCCGCGTTGCTTACTCTCGTCCTGATACCATATTTTCCAGGAATTTCCTGTGCGGAACCGGGGTATTCTTTCGACCCGGCTCTGGCTCCTTCCTCCCCGGACTATTCCTTGCCGAAAAGCTGGGCCGTTCTGCCCGAAGAGCCTCTTCCCTACCCGGTGGATATCTTTTTTGTTCACCCTACGACGTATAACGGCGATGAAAATTGGAACCAGTCCCTTGAGGGCGAGAGCGCCGATCCAAAGGTACGAGGGGTTATGAAGAGCCAGGCGGGAGTTTTTTCAACATCGGCTTGTCTCTACGCCCCATACTACCGTCAGGCGAATCTGGCTGTGCTGGGCACATCTGAGGAGAGCCCGGCCAGAAGGTCCCTTGACGTGGCCTACTCGGACGTGGAGGCTGCCTTCGACGCCTACATGACTTTTTGGAACAAGGGGAGGCCCTTTATCCTGGCAGGTCACAGTCAAGGATCGGAACACCTGCTGCATCTTTTGGAACGGCGCTTCGGCGATGCTGAACTGAGGAAGAAGCTGGTTGCGGCCTATATCATCGGCTGGTCGGTCATGAAAGACGACCTTGCCCGATATCCTTTTTTAAAGATAGCCGAGAGCCCGGACCAGACTGGGAGCATCGTCAGCTTCAACACACAAGGACCCAATCCCGGGTACAGCATCGTTCGGGAAGGGGCCGTGGGCGTCAATCCGCTCACCATGACCATCACCGGGGAGGTTGCGGACGCGGATCAGAACTTGGGGGCGGTATTTTTTCCCGACAAGGGAGTTATGGAGATTCCCCACTATACAGGAGGGCAGACCGTCGGCGGGGCTTTCGTCATCCCGACGCCCTCCAACATCAACGACCTTGACGCCATGAAAATTCCGGAGTTTTACCACCCTTACGACTATACGTTCTTCTACAGGAATCTTCAGCAAAACGCCGAACTTCGGACACGTACGTACCTGGAATCGCATGGCATAAAAAACTGACAATCCTCCGGCGGCCCGGGAGTTGAACTTTTTTTCCCCGTTTACTCCCGGGCCGCTTCCCTTTTGAAAAACTTTGTATTGTAATTTTAAGAAGGCGCTTCGCCAGTGGAGCAGTTTTCTTCTATTTCAGCTGGATATTGACTTTCAGGCTGACCGGGCCGAAGCACTTGGTTCCCCCGGCTTCGCTGACGATGCGAAGCAGCCGGTCGGCGTCGAGAAAACGGCGTCCGGAAAGCAGCGTCACGCCCCGTTTTTTGAACACGTCGGGCAGCAGAGGCGCCGAAGGGCCGATGACGCAGATCTCCCGCGCGCCGGCCACCATCGAGAGCACGCTTTCGAACGTGTTGTTGAGGAGCGTCGTCGCGGAAAGAAGAGCGACGTCGCAGCGTGGAAGCATCTCCTTTTCAAGCGACGTGTCGGTAATCCCCTCCCAGGCGCTTTTCCCTTCGTCGAAGACGATGCATTCTTTCGCGTGTTTTTGAATCCTGTTGAAAATGGGCGTAATATCGCCGACCATTCCTACCCGGTCGTTCGAAGTGATGTTGAGCAGCTGGACAAGATCGTCGTTGGAAGAGTCTTCATCGTACCTGTCCTGCTGGATAAGCGCGTTAATAGTCGCCAGTCCGACGGAGGTCTCCGCGATGTTCGGAGAACGAAGGAGAGGAATAACCCGGTCGGCAGGGCTTCCCGCGATGGAACCGGCGTTCGCCATCAGGCAGCAGCCCGCATTATCGAGGCGATGCCGGAGCATGCACGCGACCCCCGCCTTTGCGGAGTCAAGCTTGACCGCGGTATAGCCCAGTCCGACCCGGACGTCTTCCACGCGCTCTCCCTTGGAATGGGAGAGTCCGTACTCGATAAGCTCTTCGACGATTGTATTCACAGCTATATTCCCTCCTCGACAAGATGACCGGGCGTCTTAAAAAGCGTAGAATGGTGTGCAAACCGGTAAAGCGGAGAAGCAGCCTTTCCGCGCATTCTGACCCGAAAAATGGAGCTATGTGTTCTGTTGACATGATGCCACAAAACAGTCAAACATGCAACTGATAATCATTATCATATTAAAGAGTGGGCCTTGTGCCGTGAACCGCCGAAGATGCACTGAAGAAGTTCTTTGATGGCGCCACTCGATAATTCGAGCATATGAGAGAGAATAGCGCTGTATCTAAGGAGTCTCCGAACTTTTTGACTTGAAGAGAGGTGAAGTGTAATGAACGCACACTACGTGAAATTCATATCGGCGTGCCTGCTGTTCGGCTCGAACGGGATCGTAGCCAGCCATATTCTGATGAGCAGTCATGAGATCGTCTTTCTGCGGACGCTGATCGGCAGTCTGTTCCTTCTCGCCGTATTTGTCCTGACCGGCGGGAAGTTCTCCGGGTTGCGGAATGTGCGCCACCTCGCGTACTTGATTCTGTCGGGGGTCGCCATGGGCGCGAGCTGGATTTTTCTCTTCGAGGCGTACCAGCAAATCGGCGTCGGCATGGCGACGTTGGCCTACTACTGCGGGCCGGTTATCGTGATGGCGCTCTCGCCGCTGTTGTTCAAGGAAAAGCTGACTCCCGCGCGGATATGCGGCTTCGTCGCCGTTCTTGCGGGGATGTTCCTTGTCAACCGCGACGCGCTGATGCTGGACGGCCTTTCGTGGGGATTGCTGTGCGGCGCGCTCTCGGCGGTCATGTTCGCGCTCATGGTGATCCTCAACAAGATGGCCGCGAGCATCACGGGATTTGAAAATGCCGTGTGGCAGCTTGCGACGAGCTTCGTCACGGTGGCGATCTATACAGTGCTCAGGCAGGGGTTTGCGATCGACATTCCCTCCGGAAGTTTCGCGCCCGTTCTTCTGCTGGGGCTTGTGAACACGGGCGTCGGGTGCTATCTGTACTTTTCGTCGATGCAGCGGCTTCCGGCGCAATCCGTCGCGATCTGCGGCTATCTGGATCCGCTCTCGGCGCTGGTCTTTGCTGCGGTTTTCCTGGCCGAACGCATGTCTCCGGAGCAGATGGCCGGGGCGGCGCTGATTCTGGGAGGCGCCGCGTTCGGAGAGTATTTCGGCAGGAAGCGCCTTCCGGATGTTTCTTGGTGAATAAGTCAAATTCGTCTGTTCAAGGAGAAGACGATGGCCAACAGCGAGTTTTCACTTCTGATAGGCTACCGGGATATCGACCCTGCACGATTCTCGTTCAACGAGCTTGCCCGGAAGACCTTCGGGCTTGACTTCGAAAGATGGTACCGTTCTGGGTACTGGACGAAGCAGTATATCCCCTATTCACTGGCGAAGGACGGGCAGGTGGTCGCGAACGTGTCGGTGAGCTTCATGCCGGTGAACGTCGACGGCGCGCCGATGACGATGGCGCAGATAGGCACGGTGATGACCGACCCTGCCTTCATGGGGCGGGGGCTGTGCCGGATCCTTATGGAGACCGTGCTGGAGGAGTGGACGCCGAAGGTCGATGATGTCTATCTTTTCGCCAACGACGCAACGCTTGATTTCTATCCGAAGTTCGGATTTCGAAAGAGCGCGGAAGCGTGCGCTTCCGCTGCCGTCCGCACGTCGGGGCCGGCGAGGGCGGAGAAGTTGGATATGAACTCCGCCGAAAACCTGACGAGAGTGGAGCGCGCCGTACGAGGAACGCGCGGCGTGAGCAGGCTGCGCGTGAACAACGCCGGGCTCGTCATGTTCCACCTTACCGGGCCTTTGCGTGAGAACGTCTACTCCGACCCCCTGACGAACGCTATTATCGTCGCGGAGCCCGAGGGGGAGAACCTGCGGGTCGACGACGTCTTCTGCGAGGACGCGGTGAATCTGGACGATGTGATCGGCGCTTTCGGCGAGAGAGTGAAAAGAGCGGCGTTCGGCTTTCCCCCGACTCAGGATGAGAACATGGAAAGGACGCGCTGTGCGGAGGTGAATACGACCCTCTTCGTCCTGAAGAACGCGGTGGATTTTTTTGAGAAAGGGCTGATGTTCCCCGTCCTCTCCCGTGCGTGAGGGAACCGTCTTCTTTTTCTCGTTGCCCGACAGGCTGAACGGCGATCCTGCGGAAGAGCGCGGAGTGTGACGGAACGGAAGGAGGTCGCCGATGAACGTTTTTGATAACGACGCATCAACATACGATCAATGGTACGAAACACCCATGGGGCGGCATGCCGATGATGTGGAGACAAGCTGTGCTTTCGCCCTTTTACAGCCGTTAGTCGTTTTCTCGCTAGGGAATGAGGAGTTCGGCATCGATATCTCGCGGGGGCGCGGAAGATCGTTCCCATCGCGGCCGCTTCAGTACAAGAGGTTTGATAACGGCAGATAAACGTCAGCTTTACAATAGTAATTCTATAATGCAGACTTTTAAAGAAAAAACCTGTTGAACCGATAAATAGATTACATCAAGATGCACCCTACAACGAATAAAATCCATTCATTTACTCGGAATATATAAATAAATGGGCATCTTCTGGGTCGTGCAGGGGTAGGGGAGGTTGTGTGTAACAAGGACGTTTTCATTTCCGTCCGAATTCCAAAAAGGGGGGTACGTTTTTTATGAACACGCTTCGAGCACGTCTTATTGCAACATTTCTTATCGTCGCCGTGGTTGCGGTGGGGGTCGTCGGTCTGATTTCGGTGACCCGCGCCCGCCAGGCAATTATCGACGCAGCCTGGAAGGAGGGCGACGCGCTGGTTTCCACGCTCTCTGATCATATCGACAGTCTTCTTGCGGAAAGAGCAACAGTCCTTGAGCTCATGGCCGGCCAGCAGAGCGTTCGCTCCATGGAGTACGCGGCGCAGCAGCCAGTGCTGATGCCGTTGTACGATCAGTATAATTTTTCGGATATCTTCGTGGTCAACCTCGAAGGGGACACCACGGATGTCAAGCTGGGGCCTCAAAAGGTGAATATCAAGGACAGAGACTATTTCATAAAGGCTGTCAAAGAGACAAAAACCGTGATCTCTCAGCCTGCCGTCAACAGACGAACCGGTATGCTGACATATTTCTACGCATCGCCTATCGTAAAAGATGGAACCGTGGTCGGCGTGCTTGTTGCGGGGGAGAATATAGAGAATGTCGCCAAGGCAGCCTCGTCGATTATATGGGGTACTTCGGGATATGCGTATGTTACCGATAGCAAAGGAGTGCTCATCGCGCATCCTCAAAAGGATTTTATCGGAACCTTGAATCCGTCGGTCGAGAGCGACCGCGTCGCCCCTGAACTTGCACGCGGAATGCGCGACGGCCTGGCCGGGAACAAGGGAAGGATAGAGTACTTCTTCAACGGCAGAGACCAGATGAACGTGTACACTCCGGTGCCGCACACAGGCTGGGTGGCCGCCGTCACCACGCCTATGGCTGAGTTCCTCGCCCCGGTGCGCGCCATCCAGACGGCGATCCTGATCGCCGTGGCCGTCGTCGCCTTGGTCATCGTTTTTGTCTCGCTCTGGCTTGCGAACAGCATCGCGAAGCCCGTGCGCGCGGTCGCCGAGAAGATGGACGCCGTGGCGAAGGGCGACCTCACCTCGGAGATCGAACTGAAGAGCGGCATGAAGGAGATCAAGATGCTCGTCGGCGCTGTGAACTCGATGATCGCACTGATGTCCGGCTCGATCCGCGAGATCATGGACACCTCCAAGCAGGTGCTCGCCCGCGCCGAGGACCTGAGCGCGGCGGCCGAGGAGTCGACTGCCTCCATCGAGGAGGTCATGGCCATCACCGAGCGAACGAGCGCGCAGACGGAGAACGCCGCCGCCGCAGTGCAGGAGACCAACGCGGGCGTCGAAGAGGTTGCCTCCGGAGCGCAGGCTGCGGCGCAGGCCGCTTCCGAGGCGGGCGAAGGCGCCGCAGTCATCGCGGAAGCCGCGCAGAAGGGCGGCGATTCCGTCGAACAGATGGCCGCCATGATCACCCAGACCGCGAAGGCCGGCGAACAGGTCGGGAGCGCGGTGGAGAACCTCGCCGGAACGGTGAAGAACATCTCCG
>JAHDKR010000086.1 GCA_018436785.1 Synergistaceae bacterium
GCGTATCCTGCCGGCGCCGCGATCAGCGTGGAGAGGGCCAGGGTGATCAGCGCGACGACGACGCTGTTGATAAGACCGGGGATGATACCGCGCGCCTCCAGGAAGAAGCGCATGGTGTCCAAGGAGAACGGAATGAAGGGCAGCACACCCTTGGGAAAGTTTCGCATCGCTTCCGGCGTGGTGAGGGCCATCGACGCGATGAGCCAAATCGGAAGAAGAATCCACAGAGAGAGAACTATCGCCGTCAAGTAGGTGAGCGCACGCTTGATCACGAGGCGGCGCTTCGCGCGAGCGCGAACCTTCGTCATCTCGTCCGAAACCCGTACGCTCATGAGACCGCCTCCTCCTGTCCGCGTACAGTACGCAGATAGATAACGGCGCTGATCATCGAAAGCAGGAGAATCAGGCCTGAATATGCGGCGGCCACGTTCATGTTGCGGAGGGCGTAGTACTGGCGGTAGGTCTCGTTGGCGAGCACCGTGACCACGTCGCCTCCGCCGAGCGCGATCACCACGGCGAAGACCTGCAGCGCGAGGATGGTTCTCAGGATGAGGGCGACCTGAAGGCTTGGCTTGAGCAGCGGAAGAATCACGTAGCGCACCCGCTGCCACAGGGTCGCGCCGAAGAGTTCGGCTGCCTCCAGCACCTCCTGCGAGATCGCCTGCAGCCCGGAGACGACGATCACCATCACGAGGGACGTCGCCCGCCAGACCTCGGCGATCCAGACCGCGACCAGGATCCAGTGGCGCGTCGCGGCGGTGAGGTATGCCTGCGGGCTTTCGATCAGCCCGAGGGAGTAGAGAATGCTGTTCAGATAGCCGTTCTGCGTGAAGATGGAGGACCAGACGATCCCCACGGCGAGGTCGGACGCGGCCAGCGGGATGGCGAAGATGGCGAGAAAGAGCAGATTGAACTTCAGCCGCGCCTGAATCACCAGCGCCATCACGATCGCCAGCACGAGCTGCACAGGAATGATCAGCAGCATCAACAGGAAGGTTGTTCCCAGCGCGGAGCGGAAGAAGCGGTCGTTGAGCATCCTCTGAATGTGGAGCAGGGTGAAGCGGCCGGTATCGCCGGAGTCCACCCTTCCGGTCGCGCCGTCGCCGTAGATCTGCAGCCTGCGGGAGGGCGCCCATCCGGAGAGCGTCTGTTCATTGCGTACTCCTTCAATAAGAAACCAGACCTCAAGAGATGTCCGTTGCGCAATACCGATCTCCGCTCTGCTCGCAAGCTCCCCGACGACGTCGCTCCGTTCGTCGGGGGAAGCGTGCAGCGTCGTGTGCTGTCCGGCGGTGTTTCCGAGGCGGGGGCGAACCGTGCCCCGGAGCGGGACGCCCGAGGGATCAGTTTCGCGGACGCGGACGCGGCTTTCGGGCGCCCACCCTTGGACCGTGGCTCCGCCGGGGGTCTCGCCCTCAACAAAAAACCAGACGTCGAGGAGGGCGGGGCCTCCGTCCGCTTCGCCGGGGGCAAGAGGGACGTTCCGGCGGTCGATCACGGTTATCTGCGCCCCCTGTTCGAGCGCGCCCGCCTTATTCAGCTCTCCCGGCGCCGCGCGCAGCGTGAGGAGACCCTGTTCGTCCCAGACCGCCAGGCGAATTGCCTGCGTCATCGGCCAGGCGAAGAAGACCAGCAGATAGAGCAGGGCGGGCGTAATCAAGAGGTACGGCGCCCACTGCACTTTCGTGCGGCGCCTTGGTGTTCCGAGAGGCTGTATGCTCATGTTTTTCATCTCCCTTCAGCGGAAGACGCGGAGTATCCGCGCTTTTGTGAACGTGCGGATACCCGCTGTGAACGGGGAGAGCACGCGCCCGGCGAACTCTCCCCCGAGAGTGGCATTCACGCCGGAACCCAATGTACCTCTAGCGTGGCAGGACTTTGCTCGGGCCGTCGGAAGCGGGATCGGGCGGCCACGCGGGCGCTCCGGTCTCGTCCATCAGGCGCTGCAGGTTCGCGGCCTCCTCCTCCAGCACCTTGCCGATGTCCTCGCCGTTCAGTATTGTCCGGTCGAAGGCGTTGCGGAAGATCTGGTTGATCTCGCCGCCTCTCGAACCGAGGCCGACGGGGAGCAGGGCCGGAATTGCGTTCGCGGCGTTGGCCTGCGCGTTTACCGCCTCCATCTGGATGGCGACGCCGCGGGGGAGGTTCGTCGTGTCCACGCCGCTGATCGCGGGGAAGAAGCCCATCTCTTTGAGGACTCTGGCCTGCGTCTCGGGCTTCGTCAGGAAGTCGATCGCCTGCTTCGCGGCCTCTGCGTCGGGAGCGGCCTTCGAGATGCCGAGCCCCACGATGACCGGCATGAATCCGAGCCCGGCCGGACCGGAGGGCGCCGGGAAGGCGACGAAGTCGTCGGGTTTTTCGTTAAAGGCGGGAAGCAGACGCGCCGTGTGGTCGAACGCCACCCAGACGTCCCCTTTCAGCAGCGGCTCATGCATCAGGTTGTAGTTGATGGATTCGGGGTGGACGTGCGGCCACAGCTCCGCCTTTACCCACTCCAGCATTGCGACGGCCTCCTTGCTCTGGAACTTGCTCACCATGCCGCCGGTGAACGACGGCCAGAGATACCCTTCCAGGAAACGCTGGAAAAGTCCGGCGTGCGGCAGCCCGAGAAGCGGTTTGCCTTCGGCCTTGTGGAGCGCCTTGCTCCAGTCGGCGAGCTGCTGCCAGGTCAGCGTTTTCAGATCGGCGCCCTCGGGAAGGTATTGGAGCGCCTTTTTGTTGGCGGCCATGATGTAGGTCGCCTGCATCCAGGGAATGTAGTACAGAGCGTCTTCGCTCCCCAGGAGGCCCGTCTGCATGAAGGCGGGGGCGAATTCCCGGCTTTCGGAGAGGTCCTCGGCCAGGTCGATCAGGTTCATAAGCGCGTTCACGCGCTGCAGAGGGGGAAAGGTGCCGTGGAGCGCGCCGATCAGTCCGACGGTTCCTTTGCCCGCCTGCGTTTCCGCGGTGACAAGGTCGATCAGCGGACCGTCGTTGGAATCGGCAGTGTAATCGAAGCCCCCGTCCTTCAGAATCTCGCGAAACTTCGCCTGCTCTTCGACCGGCGCGAACTGAGTGGAGAAGAAGACCAGCCCGGAGAGTCCGGCGGCGAACGCGGCGCCGCACCACAGGATTGCGCTCAGCGTGAGCAGAGCGGCGAACGCTCGTGTTCTTTTCACGTGCTTTCTCATTTCATTCCTCCTTGTACACACATCCTCCCACGCCTGAAAAACACTCCCTGGAACGATCGGGCAGGCGGCGGGAGCCCGTTGTCTTTCCGCCGTATTGCAGCGTGTCATTCTGTGGATGAAGGTCCGCGCCGCATCACCTCCCCGTTTGGTCCGGCTGCTTCCGGAGAGAGCCGCAGGAGGAGCGTACGATCAGCCGCGGCTCCAGTATCTCGCTGCGGGAGGCCAATTCCTCGCCGGCGATCAGCCGGACGAGCTTTTCGCAGACCTTTCGTCCTATTTCGTAGATGGGTTGATGAATCGTGGTCAGCGGAGGGTGCGCGTGCTCCGCCATCGGGATGTCGTCGAAACCTGTGACGGCGATGTCCGGACCGACGGAGATCCCGCGCTCGTGGAGCGCGCTCATCGCGCCCAGAGCCATCAGGTCGTTGCATGCTACGATCGCGGAGGGAGGATTCCCGCCGTCGAGCAGCGAGACGGTCGCCTCGTATCCGCTCTTCTGGGTGAGATCTCCCTGGAGTATCCGCATTTCGTCGGGATCGAGGCCGTGCGTGGTCATCGCCTGGCGCAGACCGTCGAGCCGGTGCTCGACAAAGAGCAGTTCGGAGGGGGAGCTCAGAAAGACGATGCGCCGGTGGCCGAGGCCGATGAGATGTTCTCCGATCAGACGCATCCCCTTGACGCCGTCCACATCGACAAAGGGGAAATCCGCGCCGTTTTCGGTTCGTCCGAAGGCGACGAAGGGGACTTGGGATTTGTAGAGCCATGCGATACGGGGGTCGCGGCGCCGGGTGCGGACGACGACGAAGCCGTCCACTTGGCCGCTGCTTACCTTGCGTTGGTAGAGCTCCATCTCCCCTTCTCCCGGCGCCTGCACGGAGAGCAGCAGATCGTACCCGCATTCCGCTGCCATATTGGCGACGCCGGTCAGAAATTCGCTGAAGAAAGGATCGGAGAAACGCGGGCTGTCAGTCGGGAGAATGAGGCTGATCGTCCGGGAGCGGCGCTTTTGAAGGGAACGGGCAAGGAAGTTGGGCGTGTAGTGCAGCTCGTCCGCCACGCGTCGCACCAGCTTTTTCGTCTCCTCGCTGACGTCGTCGTACCCCGCCAGTGCGCGCGAGACGGTAGTGATGGATTTTCCGGTGCGTTCTGCGAGCTGCTTGAGTGTGACCGGCATAGTCGGTTCCTCCCCGAGAAGTCGACGTTTGTTCCGATAGATGAACCAAAACGTTTTGAATGTGCCGTGTACTCTAAACCAAAACGTTTTGGATGTCAAGAAGCGTTTCCTCTTCATGTTTCCTCTTCATTTGTGACGCTTCTTTGTGTCCTCCGGTGAAACGGGAGCGTGTGCGCGGCCGCGTGCGGAGCGTCGAGAAACGATTATCCTTGAAATATTCGGCATTTAAAGTTATCCTAGAACAATAGATTGTAACTGCTCATTAAGAAATAACCAAAATGCATTGTGAAACACAAAGGGGGGTGCAGTATGACGATGCACAACGAAAATACATTTCAAATTGAGAATCCGCACGCGCTTGGGGCGCAGGAAGCGCTTGAGCAGCTTCGAGTTACACCTGAGGGGTTGAAGCGTGAAGACGCCGACGGGCGTCTGCGTTCGGTCGGTCCCAACAGGCTGCCGGAACCGCCGAAGGAGGGGGTGCTGAAGCGCTTCTTCAAGCACTTTCACGACTTGCTGATCTATATTTTGATTGCCGCGGCCTTTATCACCGCAGTTTTGGGGCACTTCGTCGACACCGGAGTTATTCTGGCCGTGGTGGTGATCAACGCTATCATAGGTTTTCTGCAGGAGGGAAAGGCGGAAGAGGCCCTTGAGGGTATCCGGAAGATGCTCTCCCTTACCGCGCATGTGCGGCGGGGGGGAGAGTGGGAGGAGACGGGCGCTGAAGAGCTTGTCCCCGGCGATATCGTCCGTCTGCGCTCGGGGGACAGAGTTCCCGCCGATGTGCGTCTGCTGGAAACGGTGAATCTCCGCATCGAGGAGGCCGCGCTTACCGGAGAGTCGGTTCCCTCCGGGAAGGATACCGAGGCCGTTTCGTCCGGCGCCGGGGTCGGCGACCGGTCCTGCATGGCCTATTCCGGCACGATGGTGACTGCGGGGCGGGGGACCGGCGTGGTCACGGCGACGGGAGCCTCCACCGAGATAGGAAAAATCAACAGGATGATCTCCGACGTGGAGCAGCTCGCCACACCGCTTACCAGGCAGATGAACAGGTTCGGCAAGGTCCTCTCGGTCGTCGTCGTCGGTCTGGCGGGGTTGATGATGCTGGCCGGCTGGACGCTTCACGACTTTGCATGGGGGGATCTCTTCTTCGCGGCCATCGGATTTGCCGTCGCGGCCATCCCCGAAGGGCTGCCCGCCATTCTGACGATTACGCTCGCGCTCGGCGTTCAGCGGATGGCCCGCCGGAACGCGATCACCAGAAAGCTGAACGCCGTCGAGACGCTCGGCTCCGTGACGGTGATCTGCTCGGACAAGACAGGCACCCTCACCCGGAACGAGATGACGGTGCGCTACGCGATCACACCCGAGGGGAAATACGAAGTCTCGGGGTCGGGATACCGTCCCGAGGGGGAGATTTCGCTCGATGGGAGCGCGGTCTCGGCCGAAGAACGCGATGACCTCAACGCCCTGGTGGAGACGATGGCTGTCTGCAACGACTCGGAGATCCTCGAGGAGGACGGAGAGTGGCGAGTGACCGGCGAGCCCACGGAAGGGGCGCTGCGGACCTTGGCGCGCAAGGCGTCGTTCGATCCGGCCCGGTACGAGCGGATCGCATCCATTCCCTTCGAGTCGGAGAACAAGTTCATGGCGACGCTTGACCGGCTTCCCGGAGGAGGCGTCCGCATACTGCTCAAGGGCGCCCCGGATAGGCTGCTGGAAAGGTGCGGACAGCAGAGAGGCGCGGACGGAACTGTTCAGCCGCTGGACCGGGAGTCGTGGGAACAGCGGCTGGAGGAGCTGGGCGGCGAAGGGCTTCGCGTGCTTGCAGCCGCCTTCAAAGATGCGGACGAGGGGAAGAGCGGGCTGGATATGGAGGATGTCGAAAACGACATGGTGTTCCTTGGCCTCGTCGGCATTATCGACCCGCCTCGTCCGGAGGCGATAGAGGCCATCAAGATATGCAGGGACGCGGGAATCAAGGTGAAGATGATCACC
>JAHDKR010000102.1 GCA_018436785.1 Synergistaceae bacterium
GGCCAGGGTCAGGAACGCGCCGCCGACGCCCATGAGCGCGCCGCCCGCCGCGAGGCAGAGCGTCCGCGTCAGGTTGACGTCGATGCCCACCGTGTCCGCGGCGAAGGGGTTCTCCCCGACGGTGCGGATGGCGAGACCCCAGGAGGTGCGGTAGAGCAGGAACCAGATCAGCGGCACGAGGAGCAGCGCGATATAGACCAGAACGTACTGGTTGAAGAGAGCCGTTCCCAGGATGGGAATGCCAGAGAGGAACGGAATCGCCGCCTGCGTGAAGGGGCGCACCGTGGGCGGGTTCACCGGGGAGCCGACCGCGAGCCTGTAGATGAACATGGCCAGCCCCGTCGAGAAGAGCGTGATCCCGAGCCCCGAGACGTGCTGCGAGAGGCCGAGGTAGACGGCGAGGAAGGCCATGAAGAGGGAGAGCAGCACCCCGACGAGCGCCGCCGCCGCTACGCCGAGCCAGAGAGAACCGGTCGTCAGCGTCGTCAGAAAGCCCGTCATGGCCCCCATCAGCATGATCCCCTCGATGCCGAGGTTGAGCACCCCGGCGCGTTCGCAGAGGATCTCTCCAAGCGTGCCGAAGATGATGGGCGTGGCCATGCGCATCATGGCCGCCAGAAGTCCCGTGATAAAAGCGGTGGTCATCACCTGTTCCATCAGTCTCTCACCGCCTTTACGCGGTATTCTGTCAGCAGCAGGGCGATGAGCATCACAATGAGCGCCATCCCCTGAATCACCTCCGCGATGTAGGTCGGGACGCCGGTCAGGCGGCTCATCGACTGCGCTCCCACGATGATCACGCTGAAGAAGAAGGCGGAGAGCACCGTTCCGACGGGGTGCAGTCGCCCAAGCATGGCGATGACGATGCCCGAGTAGCCGAAGCCGGGGGAGATGTCCATCAGCAGGTGGAAATGGATCGCGACCACCTCGCCCACGCCCGCGAGCCCGGCGAGCCCTCCGGAGAGGAGCGCGGTCTTCATGATGACCGCGTTCACGTTGATGCCGCCGAAGGCCGCCGCCCTCGGGTTCACCCCGACGGCGCGCGACTGGTAGCCGAAGACCGTCTTGCTGTTCACGAACCAGACGACGAGCACGGCGACGAGGGCGAGGACGATGCCCAGGTGGAAGCGCGAGCGGATCAGCAGCACCGGGAAGCGCGCGATCTCCGCCACGGCGGGGGAGCGGGGCCAGCTCGACCCCGGCATCTGCAGCGGACCGAAGAGCAGGTATCCCATCAGGTGCCACATGACGTAGTTCAGCAGCAGCGTGGTGACCACGTCGTCCACCCTGTACTTCGTCTTGAGCAGCGCGGGGATCGTCGCCCACGCTCCTCCGGCCAGGAATCCGGCGGCGCAGACGAGCAGCAGGACGAGCGCTTTCGGAAGGGGCGGCGCGTAGATGCCGACCCAGGCGGCGGCGATGGCTCCTGCGAGGAGCTGTCCTTCCGCCCCGATGTTCCAGAACTTCGCCCGGAAGGCGAAGGCCACGGCAAGCCCGGTGAAGGTCAGCGGCGCGGCCTTCACGCAGGTCTCCAGGAAGTTGTAGCGAGTTCCCAGCGCTCCCTTGAAAAGGGAGGCGTACGAGAGCCACAGGTCGCCTCCCGCGATCAGAATGGGGATAGCCGAGAGAAGCAGCGTCGCCAGGACGGCCCCCACCGGCACGAGAAGCTGTATCCATCCGGGCAGAGGCGCCCGCTTCGACACGATCATGCGCACGGTTCGTTCACCCCGCTCATCCAGAGACCGACCTGCTCTCTGCTCGCTTCATCCCGCTCGGCGACGCCCATGATACGCCCTTCGTACATCACGGCGATCCGGTCGGCGAGCAGGAAGATTTCGTCAAGGTCCTCCGAGATCAGGAGGATGGCCGCGCCGCTCTCGCGGGCTTCCAGAATCCGCTTGTGGACGTACTCGATGGCCCCGACGTCGAGTCCGCGCGTCGGCTGGGCCGCAACGACGGCGCGCGGGGAGGCCGATAGTTCGCGGGCGAGGATGATCTTCTGCAGGTTGCCCCCGGAGAGCGTCCGGGCGACGGCGCGCCGTCCGTCGGTCGTGATGCCGAACTCGCCGATCAGCCTGTCCGCGTGCCTGCCGATTGCCGCGTGGTCGAGCATGCCGAACGAACGGAAGGAGGCGTGGTTTTCGAGGACGAGGTTCTCCTCCACGGTGAGTTCGAGCAGCAGTCCCGTGGTCATCCTGTCCTCCGGGATACGGGCCATCTTCCGGTCCACTGCGGTCTTCGGCCTCCCGGGAGGAAGCGGTTCTCCGCCGAGAAGCACGTCGCCGCCGTCGGGGACGCGGAGGCCGAAGAGGGCTTCCGCAAGCTCCCGCTGGCCGTTGCCGGAGACCCCGGCCATCCCGAGGATCTCCCCGGAACGGATTGCGAGGGAGAGCTCCTTGACTGCCTCCAGCTCCTTGTCGTTCTTTACCGAGAGCGAGCGGATCTCGAGCGCGGGGTCGCCCCGCCGCTGCGAGCCGCTGTGCCGCTGTACGGCGAGTTCCCGCCCCACCATCAGGTTCGCCAGCTCGCGCTCGTCCGTGTCGCGAGTCTCCCTTTCGGCGGCCACGCTCCCCTTCGAGAGAACGACCACCCTGTCGGCGATCTCCATGACCTCGTAGAGCTTGTGCGAAATGAAGACGACCGAGCACCCCTCGGCGGCCAGTGCGCGCAGCGTGCCGAAGAGTTCCATCGTCTCAAGAGGAGCGAGCACGGCCGTCGGCTCGTCGAGGATGAGAATGCGCGCGTCGCGGTAGAGCGCCTTCAGGATCTCCACCTTCTGCTGGCCGCCGATGGGGAGGGTCCACACGGGCGCGTCCGGGTCGACGTGCAGGCCGAATCGGCGCTGCAGTTCGAGCAGCTTCCGGCGCGCTTTCCCCATGTCGAGAAAGAAGCCGCCGCAGCTCCCCACAACGGTGTTTTCAAGCACTGTCTGCGAAGGGACGAGGGTGAAGTGCTGGTGCACCATACCGATGCGCCGGGTTATGGCGTCGCGGGGGGAGGAGAGGGAGACCTTCTCGCCCCCGATACGGATCTCGCCGCTGTCCGCGGCGTAGTATCCGAAGAGGATGTTCATGAGCGTCGTCTTTCCCGCGCCGTTTTCGCCGAGAAGGGCGCAGATCTCACCCTTGTACAGAGTGAAGTCCACGTCCCTGTTCGCGACGACGTCGAGAAAGGTCTTCCGGATCGAGCGCATCTCAACGACCGGGGTGCGCTCTTCAAGGTGTGTGCGTGGTGTGTCGGGCCGGCTCATCGGCAGCCATTCCCCCTTTCGGGTGTTTCCGTCGAAAAGGGGAACGGAGGCATCCCCCCGTTCCCCAAAAAAACATCAGTCCGTCTTCAATTCCGTCTCGATGACCGGGACGGTGAACTCCCCTGCGAGGATCTTCGCCTCGAGGTCGCGGACCTCCTTCATCAGCTCGGCGGGAAGCTTCTGCTCGAACTCGTGGAAGGGGGCGAGGAACGCGCCGCCCTTGGCCATCATCGACCACTCGCGGAGGTTCTCGGCCTTCCATTCGCCCTTGCGGACCGCGTCGACCGAGTGGAGCACCGTCGGGTACATGTCCCATACGGGGCCCGTCACGACGACTTCGGGGGCCAGGTCGTGCTGGTCGAGCATGTTGCCGAAGGCAAGCAGCTTGTGCTCCTTCGCCGCCTCGAAGACGCCGAATCGCTCGGCGAAAATGATGTCGACGCCCGACTCGATCTGGGCCAGGGCGGCTTCCTTCGCTTTCGGAGGATCGAACCAGCTTCCGATGTAGGCGACCTTCACCTTGACGGCCGGGTTCACCGAGAGCGCGCCCTCTTTGAATGCGTGTACCAGCCTGTTGACCTCGGCGATGGGGATGGCCGCGACGATGCCCAGCGTATTGCTCTTCGTCATCCGTCCGGCGATCACCCCGCACAGGTAGGAGGGCTCGTGGATCCAGTTGTCGAAGACCGAGTAGTTCGGCTCCTGGAAGGTGAACTCCGAGCCGAAGGCGAACGCGACCTCGGGGTACTCCTTCGCCACGCGCCGCGAAGGCTCCTCGCCCGCGAGGAATGCGTCGCCGACGATCAGGTCGAACCCTCTCTCGGCGTACTCGCGGAGCACGCGCTCGAAGTCCGCCGCGCCGACCTTCTCCGCGAACTCATAGGTGATGCCGGTCTCTTTCTGCACCTTCAGGCACGCCTGATGGATCGCGCCGTCCCACGGCTCCTCGATCGCCGTCTGGAAGACGGCCGCGAGCTTGAAGTCCTTGTACTCCTTCACATCGGCCGCCGCCGTTCCGGCGAAGAGAACCAGCAGACAAAGAGCAAGCAGAGCTACAAATTTCTTCACACAAATGCACCTCCCGTTCAGAGTATCCGGCAGACGGGCGGATGCCCGACGCCGTCGTACAGACCATGAATTCCCACGTTCCGCATGGAAGAGTTCCGCCCCGTCACCTCCTTGACCTCCGCGGTTTTTCCTAATCGCGCCAATTCCCATTTTATCAGAAGTTCTGCACTCTCGATGATTTTCAATCATTCAATCAACGAGAGGTTCTTCTGTCAATGGCGACGGGTGACGTGAATATTCGCTCTTCCTGTCGGCAGTGGACAGGGAAGAGCGATTGTGGTACTATTTTAATGCAAACGATTGCATAAATCAAATCGGCGGGGAGAAGAGAGAATGGACCTTGTGGTACGCAATGCGCGGCTTCGCGGAGAGTCAGGAACGAAGGATATAGCGGTTCGTGACGGCCTGGTGGCCGCGATCGGAGAACGGCTCGCCGTTCAGGCCGGCCGTGAGATCGACGCCGGGGGCAACCTGGCGTCGGCGCCCTTCATCGACCCTCATCTGCACCTCGACGCCGCCTTGAGCGTGGGAGATCCCCGTTACAACGAATCGGGAACGCTCCTCGAAGGCATCGCCATCTGGGGGGAGCGCCGCCCCTCTCTTCAAAAGAATGAAGTGCTCCGCAACGCGCGCGAGGCCGTGCTCTGGGAGGTCGCCAACGGAGTGCAGTTCATCAGAACCCACGCGGACACCACCGATTCCGCCCTCGTTACGGTGGAGGCGCTCGTCGAGCTGCGCGAGGAGATGAAGGACGTCGCGGAGATCCAGGTGGTCGCCTTTCCGCAGGACGGCGTCTTCACCTTCCCGGAAGGTGAGGCGAACCTTCGCCGCGCTCTCGATATGGGGTGCGACTGCGTCGGCGCCATCCCGCACATCGAATTCACCCGCGAGGACGGCGTGCGTTCGGTCGAGCTGGCCTTCGAGCTGGCGGAGCAGTACGGCCGCACGGTCGATATTCACTGCGACGAAACCGGAGACGACCAGTCGCGCTTCGTCGAGGTCATGGCGAAGCTCGCCATCGCGACGGGGATGGGAAGCGCCGTCACGGCGAGCCATACCACGGCGATGCACAACTACAACAACGACTACGCGCTCAAGCTGATGGGGATCTTCCGGCGGGCGAAGATGAACTTCATCACCGCGCCGTTCGACAACTCCGTGCTCCAGAACCGCACGGACGGCTATCCTCGCCGCAGGGGGCACACGCGGGTGGACGAACTGGACGCCGCGGGCGTCAACGTCTCCATCGGACACGACTCCATCATGGACCCCTGGTACCCGATGGGGAGGGGCTCCATGCTCGCCGCGGCGAACCTGCTGATGCACACGGCACACATGAGCGGGCGCGAGCAGATCAGCCGACTTTTCGACATGATCACGGACAACTCCGCCGTGACCATGGGCGTCCGGGATCGCTACGGCGTCACACCGGGCGCTCCGGCCGATTTCGTGATCCTCGACGCTCCCGACGAATTTGAAGCGATCCGTCTCCAGAGCGAATGTCTCTTCGTGGTGCGCGGCGGTACGGTGGTGTGCGAGACTGCGCCTGCAAAGCGGCGGTTGCGCCGGAGCGGCGCCGTTCGCGAGGTCGATTTCAAGCTGCCGGCGAACTAGACCAAACGGAATAGAAGAAAATCCACACGGGAGATTCCCCTGAGCGGGGGTCTCCCGTTTCGTTTCCTTTCATGGTATGATACAAAATATATGTACGCTCGAAGGGGTGTGGTCTTTTTGGCGAGGGTCCTTGCGGTGTGTACGAGCGAAAAGCGCCAGGAGCCGAAGCGCGAAGTTCCGGAAGTCCGGTTCGTCCCGGGCGGAATCGAGGGAGATTCGCATTTGGGTGTAACCGAACGGGAAGTCAGTCTTCTCCGCGCTGAGGACATCCGGAAGGCGGAGCTGGAGGCCGGATTCGACTTTCCCCCCGGATCGCTTGCAGAAAACCTCGTCATAGAGGGGCTTCCGGAGGCTCTCTCTCTCGGCGCACGTTTTGCGGTCGGTTCCTCGGCAGTTCTTGAAGTCGTCGAGAAGGGGAAGAAGGCGGGTGAACCGCATACGTACAGCTACAAAGGCTGGTGCCTTCTGCCCACGGTTGGTTTCTTTCTCCGCGTGATCGAGGGCGGCCCCGCGGCAAAGGGCGATTCCGTCGCGCTCCTCTGAATTGCAGTTGCAAATTGCCGCGGCGAGGGGTAGACGAACAGGCCGACTATCGTATAATGGTGCGTGAACCTTTTCTGCAGAAAAGAGCTTTGAAGAGTATGTGCATCCGATGTCTTTATATATAAGGAGGAGCGTCCATGAAAATCGATGTCAGCAGGAGCGGGAACGGAGCCCGGATCAGCATTTCCGGAAGTATGTACGTGGAGGATTCCGCATCGGTGCGGGAGAAGCTGATAGCGCTTCTCGACGAAGGCGTGTACAACCTGACGCTGGATCTCTCGGGGTTGGATTACGTCGACAGCTCAGGCCTCGGCGTGCTCATCTCCATCCACAAGCGGTGCCTTCAGAAGGGCGGCAAGATGACGATCACCGGCCTTCGCGGCATGGTCGAGGAGCTCTTCAAACTCACTCGGCTCGACCTCGTCTTCAACGTGGCTGCGCACTGAGTTCTCAAAGACTGCGCGTAAAAAGAAGGGGCTCCCGAGGGGGCCCCTTTGCCGTTCAGTATTTGTTGCCGGTCTCCTCCGAAACGGAGAACCCTTCCAGAAGCAGAGAGATGCAGATTTCCGCCGTTCGTCTGTCGTAGAGCGTTCCCTGATGCTCTTCCAGCTCGCGAAGCACCTCTTCCCGCGAGTGTGCCGGCCGGTACGGACGATGGCTCAGCATCGCTTCCGCCACGTCCGCTATGCCCACGACGCGCGCGAAGAGCGGGATTTCCTCACCCTTCAGGCCGTCCGGGTACCCGCTGCCATCCATCCGTTCGTGGTGATGGAGCACGGCGAGCGCTATCCGCTCGGGGAAGCCCTCCTTCACCAGGATATCTCTCCCGATGGTTACGTGCTCCTGCATCAGCCGCCTGTCGACGGGGCGAAGCGGCCCGGGGATACAGAGGATCTCGGTGGGAACGCCCATCATCCCCACATCGTGAAGAAGCGCCGAGGTGACGAGGTCGTCGATCTCGGGCTTCGGCAGTTCGAGTCTATGGCCGATTTCGTGCGCCAGCCGGGCTGCCTGGCGCTGGTTCTTCCCCGTGTACGAGTCCTTCATCTCCACCATCGCGGCGGTTAGGCGGACCGTCTTCATCCGCGCCTCCTCGACCGCCTTCAGCGACTCGGCGAGCTGCTCCTGGATGGCGATGCGCTCTTCCTGGTCGCGGAGGATGAGAATACCCGATGTTCGTCCGCTCTCCACGGCGGCCTGAAAGGACGCTTCGAAGCGGCGCGTTCCGTTCCGGGTGAGCAGAGGGACTACTTTCCGCTGCTCCTCGGAGGAGAGAGAGGGAAAGAGCGAGAAGAGCGACAGGGACGCGCCCTGCGACGTTTTGAGGCACTCCTGCAAAAGCCGCTTCTCCGGGGTGCGGACAAGCCCGAGGAGTCCGAGGGCCGCTTCGTTCTGGTACTCCACGATCTCCTCCGGAAGCGCAAGAAGAAAGATCGCGTCCCGTGCCTGATCCAGCAGGTCGCGCATTCGCTCCAGTTCGGAAAGGCGGCGCTTCAGCTCGGGGTAGTGGCTCTTTTTGCCCGATTTGGCGCCAAGCCCCATCAGGGCGAGAAACTGTTCGTCGTTGCCGTCAATAGGCATTGCGAAGCAGCTCCTCCAGTTCGTCATGGTTGAAGGGGAGCGGGTTCGTCAGCATGCACGGGTCCTCCTCGCCGGTCTTCGCCAGAACGGGGAGCTGTTCCTCGCTGAGCCCCAGATCACGGAGCCTGCCGGGGATTCCCGCCGTTGAGCGGAGCGCGTCCAGCCGGTCAAGGAGCTCCTTCATCGGTTCCGGAGAGGAGGCGTTTCCCCCGAGAGCCTCCAGGATTTGCGTATACCGCTCCGGCGCCGCCGAAAAGTTCGCTTCCACGCCCCATCGGAGCAGCAGCGAGTTGCACTCGCCGTGCGGGAGGTCAAGAAGGCCGCCGAGGCTGTGGGAGAGCGCGTGGACGACGCCGAGGCTGGCGTTGGAGAAGGCGAGCCCGGCGTGCAGGCTGGCGAGCATCATGCCGGTCCGGTAGTCGATGTCGGAGAGGTTGTCCAGAACTTTGGGAAGGAACTCGCCCACGAGGCGAATGGCCTGAAGGGCGTGCAGGTCGGTAAGATCGGACGACGCCCGCGAGACGTAGGCCTCGACTGCGTGCGTCAGCGCGTCCAGTCCGGTGGCGGCGGTGAGGTTCCGGTCCATTGTGAGCGTGGTTTCGGGGTCGACGAGCGCAACGTCCGGGACGATGGATTTGCTGACGATGGCGTTCTTCACCTTCGTCTCTTCGTTCTTGATGATGGCGAACTGGGAGACGTCGGCCGCGCTTCCGGCGGTCGTCGGGATGCAGATCACCGGAGGACAGGGGAGCGGTATCCGGTCGACGCCGACGAACTCGCTCACATGGGCGCCGTTCGCGTAGACCGCGCCCACCGCTTTCGCACAGTCCATGGAACTTCCGCCTCCCAGGGCCAGGATCAGGTCGCACCGCTCATCCGCGAAGACGCGCGCTCCCGCCATGACCATCGAGGCAGTGGGATTCGGCCGAATATCGGAGAACACAGTGTAGTCAAGGTCCTCCTGTTCGAGACTCTCAAGGACGGGTTCAAGCAAGCCCGCTTCGATGACTCCGGGATCCGTGGCGACGAAAACCCTGCCGCCGCCGAGATTCCGGGCGTACTGACCCGCGAGGGAGAGGGCCCCTCTCCCGAAGAGTATTTCAGGGGCGACGAACTTTCTCAGGGCAAAATCGCGCATACTCTCATCCCCTTTTGTCACAATAAAAGCGGGGTTGCATTCCCCCGCCTTTATTTTATCACAAAAATGGAATAATGTTGCGGTACTCTCCCTTACCAGCGGAGAATCGTCGCTCCCCAGGAGAAGCCGACGCCGAAGCCGACGACCATGACTCTGTCGCCGGGGCGCAATCTTCCCTCGTCGGCCGCGTCGCGCAGGGCCATCGGAATGGTCGCGCTCACGGTATTCCCCTTGTTCTCGATGTTGGTGTAGAACTTCTCCTCCGGAATGCCGATCTCCTTGCGGAGGTGCTCCAGAATCAGCTTCGTCGCCTGATGGAAGACGAAGATGTCGATGTCCTCCAGTTTCAAAGAGTGCATCTCAAGAATCTGCCACACTGCGGGCGGAACTGTCTCCACAGTGAACTTGAGCACCTCGGGGCCGTTCATGTACATGTTTTCCGCGCTCCGCGTATTGCCCCACTTGTTCGTCCGTTCAACGGCTGTCTCCGGTGATCGCGGGGCCGCCCACGCCCCGGCCGGAATGATCAGCTTGTCCATCCCCGAGCCGTCCGTTCCCAGCACAAAATCCCCTATGCGCGCAGTGTCCGAACCTTCGATAAGCGTTGCCGCGGCGGCGTCGCCGAAGATCGTGCGCGTGCTCTTGTCCATCGGATGGACGGTGCGAGACAGCGTGTCCGCCGTGATCAGCAGCACCTTCTTCGCGATCCCCGTCCCTATCAGTCCCTTCGCGAGGGCGAGCCCGTAGACGAACCCCGAGCAGCCCAGGTTGAAGTCGAGCGCCCCCGTCGTCTTTTTCAGCCCCAGTCTGTCCTGCACCACGCAAGCGGTTGCCGGGAGGTAGTAGTCGGGGCTCTCGGTGCACAGAAGCAGAAAGTCTATTTCGTCTCTTCCGATGCCGTGCTCCTCGAAAAACTTCTCACCGGCGCGCGTCGCAAGATCGGAGACGAGCTCCCCGTCCACAATATGGCGCTCCCGAATACCCGTCTTCTGGTAGATCTTCTCCTCGGTCCATGTGCCGAACTCCTCCACCAGCGCCTTGTTGTCCACCACCTTCGGCGGAAGGTAGTATGAAATAGCCCGTACTCCGGCTCCAAATCCTTTCATCTCTCGAACGCCTCCATAACTGGATGTTCCTTATTTACAGAATGTGCATCATACTCGACGCGGTGCTATTATCCCATTGTCACCGATAAGTGACAAGTCTTCCGTTGTCCTGAAAATGCGCGCTGAATGCTCTTGCAAAGAAACGGCGGGTGGAATAAAGTAAGGACACCTTTCGCGGCCCGGAAAACCGCTCCGCGAAGAAGACCGGCTCCGGGAAGACGCTCCGACGCGTTCCCCGGTGCTCCGAATGAAAGGAGTGGCGCTCTCATGGGCAGCGGCACGCTGAAATTCATACATTGTGCGGATCTTCATCTCGACAGCCCCTTCTCCGGGCTTGCGGAGACCTCCCCCGCGCTGGGGAGCTTTTTGCGCGCGGCCTCCTTCTCCGCCTTCAGGAACGCCGTCGACTGCGCGCTGCGGAACGAGGCGGACTTTGTCCTGATCTCCGGAGATGTGTACGACGGCGAGGACAGAAGCGTCCGCGCGCAACTCTTCTTCCTCGAACAGCTGAAACGGCTTTCCGACGCGGGGATCTCGTCGTTCACAGTGCACGGCAACCACGATCCGCTCTCCGGGTGGGAGCTGGACCGTGACCTGCCTCCCCTGGCGTACCGATTTGGCTCGGCGGAGGTCGAGTCCGTGCCGCTGACGGTGAAGGGCGAGCGGGTGGGAACGGTGCACGGGTGCAGCTACCCCGTGCGCGACGTCAGGGAGAACCTGGCGCGCGGCTTCGCGGGACGGCGAACGGAGGGTGTGAACATCGCCCTGCTTCACAGCAACGTCGGAGGAAGGAAGGGGCACGAAAACTACGCCCCCTGCTCGCTGGACGATCTCCGCGCGGCGGGGATGGACTACTGGGCGCTGGGGCACGTGCACTCCGCGGAAATTCTCTGCCACGATCCTCTGGTCGTCTACCCCGGCAACATTCAGGGGCGGCATATCGGCGAGACGGGCAAGAAAGGCGTCTTCTCGGTCGCCATGGGCTCCGCGGGCGGGCATCCCGGCGGGAGAGGCGGCGTGGAGTTCATCCCGTGCGACGTCGTCCGCTGGCGGAGGGAGTCACTCTCCATCGAAGGAATGCAGCGCGACGAGGAGCTCTTCGCCGCCTTCGACCGTCTCAGGGACGGAGTTCGGAACGATGCGGGCGGACGCCCTGTGATCGTCCGGGCGTCGGTCGGCGGACGCGGCAAGCTGAGCGCGCTTCTGCGCCGTCCCGGGTTCCTCTCCGGTCCCGGCGGGCTCGTGGAGAGCCTGAATCAGGGCGAGGAGGGGCGGAGCGACTTCGTCTACATCGAGAGCGTCGTCGACGACACCGCGTCCCCGTTCGACCTCGAAGCGCTGTCCTCGGGGAACCATTTCGTCGGCGACTTCCTCAAGGAAGTTTCGGCCTTCGAGCGCCGCGGCAATCTCAGGGAAGGGTTGATGGAGATACTCTCCGCGAGGGGCGTCAGGGAGAAGCTCCCCCGCGAGGTGTTCGACAGGGTGGATGCGCTCCCCGACGACGAGATCCTCTCGCTGCTGCGCAGAGGGACGACGCTTGCGCTTGCGGGACTGCTTGAGGGGGAGGACGACGAATGAAGATCAGCGAGTTTTTCGTACAGAACTTCGGTATTTTTTCCGGGTCGGGAACCTCTCTCTCCAAGGGGCTGACGATCTTTCACGGCGAGAACGAGAGCGGAAAGACGACGCTGATGAACTTCTTCCGGCGGATTCTTTTCCCGAGGGAGAAGTACTCGCGAACCCGAGGGAACATCTACGAGCCGCTGAGCGGCGCGCGGCACGGCGGTTCCGCCAGGGTTCGCATGGAGGACGGCAGGGAGTTTGTCCTCACGCTCGACGGGAAGAAGAACTTCGTCCTTCCGGCGTCGGGAGGAAGCGCCGCGCCGCTTCCGTCGAACTTCTTCTCCATCGGCAAGGACGTCTACGAGAGCGTCTTCGCGATGGGGCTGAACGACATGCAGTCGATGGAATCGCTGAACAAGGCCGACATCGCGGCGCGCTTCTTCTCCGCCGGTTCGGGCCTGGGTTCGGCATCGCTTCCCAGGCTGCTCTCCTCATTGGAGGAGCGGGGGAACGAGCTCTACCGGCCCGAACTCGCCAAGGGCGCCTCGGCCGTGAACCGCCTGCTGATGTCGATGAAGGAGACGGACGAGCGGATCCGCGAGCTTCGCATGGCGAGCGGTTCGTGGGGTGAGCGCCGCGATGCGCTTGACAGCGCGGAGCGCGCGCTGGAACAGCGGCGCGAGGAACTTGCGGAACTGCAACGGCGGCTCTCCTTTCTGGAGCTTCTGGAGAAGGGGCTGGCGCCCCGCGCCGCGCTCGGCGAGATCGAGCGATCCCTCGGCGAACTCTCCGCCCTTCCTCCGTTCCCTGAGGGAGGGCTTGACAAGCTGGAGCGCTTGAAAGACGAGCGGAAGCGGCTTGAAGCCTCCTGTGTCCGCCTTGAGTCCGAGATTCGCGCGAAGGAGGAGGAGGCCGCGGCGCCGGCTTCCGACCCGCTGCTTCTCTGCACGGAGTACGAAACGGAAATCCGCGCGCTGGAGCAGGAGGGGGAGCAGCTGCGCGCCGCGCTTGCACGCAAGAATCTGCTGGAGCGCGAACTGCTGGCCTCGCGCAGGAGCTTCCTCCGCAATATCGAGGATCTCTGTCCGTGGTGGACGGAGGAGCACCTGATGAGCGCGGACATCTCCGCGGATGCGATCGCCTTCGCCCGCAGGACTGCGGAGCGCAAGGAGGTGCTCGAACGGAAGCTGGGCGAGGGAGAGAAGTCGCTCGCCCAGTGGAACCGCCTTCGCGAGGACCGCAGAAGCGAGGCTGCCTCGCTGGAAAAGGAGATGGGCGTCGTCGAGAAGCGGGCGAAGCGGGCCTCCGAACGCTGGGGGCTCATCACGCGCCTCCGGAGCGTCTTTACCGAGCTCTGCAGCCAGGAGGACGAACTGAACTCCCTTGAGGAGGCGCGTTCGACGCTCTTGGCGGAGCGGGACCGCGCCCTCGAACAGGAGCCGATTCCGCCGGGAATCATGGTCGTCCTGATCTCCGCATTCCTCCTGCTGGTCGGCGCGGGCGCCGCGCTCCAGGCTTTCCTTGCGTCGGACTACCTGTGGGCCTTCGGCTCGGCGACGCTCTTCATGGCCTCGCTGCTGGCGTGGTTCGCGCACAAGGATCTGTCGAAGAAGTACGCGACCGCCAGGGGGCAGTGGGTGAAACGGCTGGAGGATCTCGACTCCCGGCTCGAGGAGACGACCTTGCTCGTCGAGAGCCAGAAGACGAGGGTCGATCGCCTGCGGACGCAGAGGGAAGAGCTGGGGAGCAGTCTCGGCATCAACGCGCCCCGCTTCGAGAGCGCGATGGAGCACCTCCTCGCCGAGGGCGAGGGGGACAACAGCGCGCAGGAGCGCTACACCTTCCTCAGCGAACGGAACAGACAGATGGCGACCGTTCTTGCGCGCATGGACGCCGAAGGCGAGGCCATGGAACAGGAGGTCGCGCGTACCGTCAAGGAGCTGGAGACGCTGAACGAGGCGTGGAGCCGCTGGCTGACCGAACACAGGTTCGACCGTAACCTTGCTCCCCGCGACATGGAGGGGATCGTCCCGAGGATTCTTCAGCTGCGCTCGGAGGAGGCCTCTCTTGCCGCGCGGGCGGCCGAGGGGAGGGAGCTGGACGACGCCGTCGAAGCCATCCGGAAACGGATTCAGGAGCTCGCAGGACGTCTCTCGCCCTCCTTCGAGGCCCTTGGCGAACCTGCGCCCTCGGCGGCAGATCCCGCGTCGATCCGCGCCTTCTCGACGCTTTTGCGGCGGGCGGCAGAAAAGCGCGGCGAGATCGCCGCGTGCGAGCGGGACGCCGCGATGCTCCGCCAGAATCTGGAAGACGCGAGAGCGGAGGCGAGCGAGACGGAGCGCACGCTGAACGACCTCTTCGCGGCGGCGCAGACCGACGGCGAGGATGCGTTCCGCGCCCTCGCCGAGGCGTGGCGGAAGCGCGACGCGCTGCTCGCCGGGCGGCTCCAGGAGCGGAAGGTGCTCCTGGGTCTCTTTGGTTCGGACGAGGCGCTTCGGGCTGCCGAGGAGGAGTATGCGTTCCGTTCTCCGGAAGATGTCAGGTCGGAGACGGAATCGCTCCGCGAACGCGCGGAACGCGCCCGCTCCGAACTCGACGCTATGGTCGACGCCAAGGGGCGCATCTCCTCCGAGCTGGAAAGGATGGGGACCGATGAACGGCTGGGTGAACAGCTCTTCGCCAGAAAAGGGATGGAGCGGAAGCTCGACGAGCACCTTGAAGAGTGGCTCTCGAACCTCCTGGCGCATCACTTCCTGGAAGTCTCCAGAGCGCGTCACGAGCGCGAACGGCAGCCGGAGGTCATCCGCCGGGCGGGCGAGTACCTCGCCCTGATGACCGGCGACCGCTACCATCTGCTCTCCGAAGGAGATGAGAAGGGGTTCTCCGTGGTGCTGGAGGAGAAACAGCAGTCCCGCGAGCGGAAGGATGAGCTCAAGTGGAGTTCCGGCCTGGGCGACCAGGTCTACCTTTCGATGCGGCTTGCCCTCGCCTCTCTGTGGGGGAAGAACTCCGAGCCATTGCCGCTGATTCTCGACGACCTTCTGGTGCGCTTCGACGAGGGGCGTCAGCGCGGCGCGGCGATGGCGATCTGCGAGGCCGCCCGCGAGAACCAGGTGATGCTCTTCACCTGTCAGAAGGGGACGCTCGACGTCTTCCGCGACGTCGTCGCCGAGACGGGAGAGAGCGGGTCGGATTTCCTCTCCTTCCACCGCATCGAGAATGGCGAGTTTGTTCCCGTTGCGTAACGCCTCCGAAGCGCCAATGGACGCGGCTTCGCTTTCGGCCGGCGCAAAGGCGGCGGCCGAAAGGATCCGCGCGCTCGACGTGGGAATGCTCTCCTTCCGGGAGCCGCTGAAGGAGCACTGCTCGTGGGAAATCGGCGGCCCGGCGGATATTTTCGTCCAGCCTTCGGAGGACGCGCAGGTGCTCCGCCTCCTCCGCTTTGTCCGGGAGGAGGGGCTCCCCCTCGTCGTGATCGGCAGGGGAACGAATCTTCTCTTCGCCGATGAAGGGTTCCGGGGCGTGGTCATGAAGTTCGGACGGCGTTTCTCCGATTTCTCCGTCGACGGCGCCTCGATCCGTGCCCGCGGAGGCCTCTGGGTTCCGCGTTTGGTGAAAAATCTTGTCGAAGCCGGACTCTCGGGCCTTGAGCACGCGGCGGGGATCCCCGGGTCGTTCGGGGGCCTCGTCACGATGAACGGCGGCAGTCTCCGGCACGGGGTCGGCGAACGCGTCGTCGAGGTTCGGGCGGTCTCCTTCGCGGGGGAGACGCGCGCCTTTTCGCGCGAGGAGTGCGGATTCTCCTACAGAAACTCGTTTTTTCAGCGCGCCTCGGACTCCCCGGAGAGCCGGTGGATTGTCCTTGAAGCCCGTCTCGAACTCGTCCCGGCGGAGCGGAACGATATCCGCAGGGAGGTGCTGGGCATCCTCGAGGAGCGGCGCGGGAAGTTCCCGCTCGACAAGCCGAACTGCGGCTCCGTCTTCACGAACGATCCGTCCGTCTACGAACTTGCGGGCCCTCCGGGGAAGATCGTCGAAGCGGCCGGATTGAAAGGGCTGCGGGTCGGCGGCGCGGAGGTCTCGCACCGGCACGCCAACTTCATCGTCAACCTCGGCGGCGCGACCGCGTCGGACGTGCTCTCCCTCATCGCGGAGATTCGCAGGCGCGTTCACGACCGTATCGGAGTATGGCTCGAGTGCGAAGTCCGTTATGTCGGCGCCGACGGGACTCTGGTTCCCGCGTCGACAGCCTCGGAAAATCTGCGGCCCGAAGGAAAGTGAAACGACCCCCGGCGAGCGAAACTGCGCTTCCGGGGCGCCGGTTTCCGGAAACGGGGGGGAAACCAATGAACGCAGTTGAACGCGTGCGCAGCTTCTTGCAGGAGCTTTGGTCGCTCTGTCCGAAGCAGCTGCTCTTGTGGACGCTCCTCCTCGCAGGCTTCTCCTCGGCATGGATGGTCACCATCGCCGACAAGGAGATGCGAGGCGCGCTCCTGCATGAAGCGCGTCTCCTCGCCGCGGCGATCAACCCCGAACGAGTGCGGTTGCTCGCGGGAGACGATTCCGACCTAGAACGCGAGTCGTACCGCCGGTTGAAAACACAGTTGACCGCCGTTCGCGCGGCCGACCCCAAGCGCCGGTTCGTCTACATCATGGGAAGGAAACGAAGCGGAGAGATCTTCATCCATGTCGACAGCGACCCGCCCGATTCAGAGGACTACTCCCCTCCCGGCCAGATATACGAGGAGGCGACACCGGTATTTGCCGAGGTCCTGGAGCGCGGGAGCGAATCCGTCGAGGGGCCGCTGGAGGACAGATGGGGCGTCTGGGTCTCCGCGCTGGTTCCTTTGCGGGACTCTGCCGGAACTGTAACCGCCCTTCTGGGAATGGATGTCGACGCCTCCGACTGGAACCTGAACGTCCTCAGGCGCGCCGCGCTCCCGGTGGCGCTGACTTTCGCGTTCTTCTCATCGCTTCTTGCCGCCGTCGTCGCCTTGCGAACAGGCCGCCGCCTCAAGCAGGAGACTGCCCGCGCCGACGAACTGGCCGTCCACGCCGAAGCCGCCAGCGTTGCCAAGAGCGAATTCCTCGCAAACATGAGCCACGAGATCCGCACGCCCATGAACGGCGTCGTCGGGATGACCGGTTTGCTGCTCGATACGGACCTGACCGAGGAGCAGCGGCGGTATGCCGAGATCGTCAGGGTCAGCGCGGAATCTCTCCTCTCTCTCATCAACGATATTCTGGACTTCTCCAAGATAGAGGCCGGAAAGCTCGACCTCGAGATCCTCAACTTCGATCTGTCCAGCCTCATGGACGACTTTATCCTGACGCTGGCGGTGAGCGCCGAGGAGAAGGGTATCGAGCTGCTGTGCGGCGTCGATCCGGACGTTCCCGTGCTGCTTCGCGGCGATCCGGGGCGTCTGCGGCAGATCCTCACCAACTTCGTGAGCAACGCGGTGAAGTTCACGCACGAAGGGGAAGTGGAGACGAGAGTCTCTCTGGTGGAAGAGAGCGACCGCGACGCGTTGCTCCGCTTCTCGGTGCGCGATACGGGGATAGGGATCGCCGAGGAGAAGATGGGATTGCTCTTTACCAAGTTCAGTCAGGCGGACGCCTCGACGACGCGTAAGTACGGCGGCACGGGGCTGGGGCTTGCCATCTCGAAGCAGCTTGCGGAGATGATGGGCGGCTCGGTCGGCGCGGCGAGCGCAGAGGGGAAGGGCTCGGAATTCTGGTGTACCGCCCGCCTGGAAAAACAGCCTGAGAACATGCGGCGCGAACTCCGTCCCGCAACCGACCTGAGGAACGTGCGCGTCCTGATCGTGGACGACAACGCGACCAACAGACGGCTTTTGACCGCTCGGCTGACGTCGTGGGGGATGCGCCCCGAGAGCGTCTCCGGCGGCAGCGCCGCGCTCGCGTCGCTCGACGCCGCGCTGCGGGAGGGCGATCCGTTCCGCCTTGCCGTGGTGGATATGCAGATGCCGGAGATGGACGGCGAGACGTTCGGAAGTCTCGTGCGTGCGGACGGACGTTTCGGCGCGCTCCGTATGCTGATGCTCACGTCGCTCGGAATACGCGGGGACGCCAGGAAGTTCGCCGAGGCGGGCTTCTCCGGCTACCTGAACAAGCCTGTCCGTCAGCACGACCTTCGGGATGTGCTCTCTTTCATCCTGACCGGAGATGCGGACGCTCCCGGCGCCATCGTTACCCGCCACACGGTCCGCGACGCCCTTTCAGGCTTCGACGGCAGCGGCGCGCGCATCCTCCTCGCCGAGGACAACATCACCAACCAGCACGTCGCCCTCGGCATACTCAAGAAGTTCGGCCTGAGAGCGGACGCGGTCGCCGACGGAGAAGAGGCGCTTGCCGCACTCTCGGCCGTACCGTACGATCTCGTCCTGATGGATTGCCAGATGCCGCGCATGGACGGGTACGAAGCCGCGCGGAGAGTCCGCATGATGGAGGGGGCGGTTCGTGACGTGCCGATCATCGCCATGACGGCGAGCGCCATGGCGGGGGACAGGGAAAAGTGCCTGGAGGCGGGAATGAACGACTACGTTCCCAAGCCCGTTTCGCCGGGCGTCCTTGCCGGAGCGCTGAAGAAATGGCTGCCGTCCCGCGGTGAACGCGGCGGCGCCCGGGAGGCTTCGTCAAAAGAGAGCGCGGCGAACGGCTCTCCCGTACTGCAAAGCAAGGAGCAGAATGCCGAGTCGCGTCCGTGGAACAGGGAGGCCTTCCTGGAACGCCTGCGAGGAGACCACGAGCTGGCGGCGGAGATCGTGGGCGATTATCTCTCCGAGATTCCGAAGGAGATCGACGCGCTCCGGGAGGCCCTCGCAACGGGAGATGCGGAAGCCGGAGAGCGCTGTGCGCACAGCGTGAAAGGCGTCTCCGCCAGCGTCGGCGGCGAAAGAGTCCGCGAGGTAGCCTTCCGCATGGAGAGGGCCGCGGCTGCGGGCGACCTGGAGAGGGCAAGGGCGTCTTTGCCTCGCCTGGAAGAAGAATTCGAACTGCTGAAAGACGCGATGAAACGATCGGGACACTGAAACTGTCGAAAAAGTGCGATTGACTTTGCCTTCGGAGCACTATAAAATGTATCCGCAAAGGTATACTTAGCCTTGCATTCGGAATGTCACCACAGAAAAGGGAGGAATGTATCGTGAGGAAAGGAATCGCCGCAGTACTCGGAATCGCCCTGCTGCTCTCGTTGTCGGGAGCGGCCGCGCTCGCAGCGTCACGGGAGGTCGTGATCGGCATGCCGGGGGACGTTCACTCGATGGACCCCTACACGCTGAACGAAACGATCAACAACGCCATCAACAATCATCTCTTCGACACGCTGGTCGAGACGGACAACAATCTCCAGCCCAAGCCCGGCCTTGCCGAGAGCTGGGAAGTCTCTGAAGACGCCCGCACCTGGACCTTCCACCTCAGAAAGGGAGTCGCCTTCCATAACGGCAATCCCTTCACCGTCGACGACGTCATCTACTCCTTCGACCGTTCCAAGGACAGAGAGGTCGGCGCTTCCTTCGTGCACGTGCTCTCCACAGTGGAGAGCTACGAGAAGATCGACGACCATACGCTGAAAGTCACCTGCAAATCGCCCAACGCTTTGCTGCTGGCGCACTTCAAGGATCTGCTGATCCTGAACAAGGCGCACTGCGAAGGCCAGGGGAACGACTGGATCGCGTTGAACCCCAACGGCACCGGCCGCTACAAGCTGGTGGAGCACGTGCGCGGCGACAGGCTCGTGCTGGAGCGCAACCCCTCCTTCTGGGGAGAGCAGCCGGTCGTCGAAAAGGTGACGTTCAAGCCGATCACCAACGAGGGAACACGAACCGCCAACATGCTCTCGGGCGCGGTCGACCTGGTCGTCAACGTCCCCGTGCGCGACGTGAAGATGCTGGAGAAGAACAAGAACGTCACCGTCATCGCCCAGCCGGGGCTGCGCGCCATCTACCTCAATATGGCGGGGTGGAGCGACACGCCGTCGAAGGATGCGAAGATGCCGCTGAAGTCCCCCGACGGGAGCAATCCGTTCAAGGATATCCGCGTCCGCGAGGCGATGTACCGCGCCATCAACATCGACGAGATCGTCGAGAAGATCATGAACGGCTTCGCGAAGCCGATGGCCACCTACTCGCCCGAAGGGTACAACGGATTCAATCCGGATGTGAAGCGCCTTGCGTACGACCCCGCGCTCGCGGAGAAGCTGCTCGACGAGGCCGGATACAAGCGGCAGAGCGACGGCTACCGTTTTGAAGTCACCCTCGACGCCCCCAACGACCGCTACATCAACGACGGTCCCGTGGCCACGGCGATTGCGGGCTACTTCGAGAAGGTCGGCATCAAGGTCAACCCGAACCTCATGTCCCGCTCGGTCTTCTTCTCCTACATCTCCACCACCAACAAGGCGGGGGACAACACGCACCTCTGCATGACCGGCTGGTCCGATTCGGGCGGCGAGAGCGCGCTCATCGGGCTCGACATGCTCTACAGCATCACTCAGAACGGAGAGGTCAAGGAGGGGTACGGCGGCGTCAACAGGGGCTTCTACTGCAACCCCGAGGTCGACAAGCTGATCGACGAGGCGATCGCCACCGGCGATCCGGCGCAGCGCGGCGAAATCATGAAGAAGGCCTGGCAGCTGGCCGCCGACGACGTCTCCTACATCCCCCTCTACTTCGAGGTGGACCTGTACGCCCACGGCAAGAAGATCACCTACACGCCCCGCAAGGACAAGTATGTCTTCGCGTGGGACGTCTCCTTCAACGACTAAGACGAATGTGCGACGAGGTTCCCGGCGCGCCCTATCCGGCGCCGGGAATTTTTGAAAAGAGCGGCGGACCTTGCTCTGACGGAGGGTCCGCCGTATTCTGTACCATAGGTATGGAGGTGGAACCGTGTTTCGTTTCATCGTCAAAAGATTGTTTCAGCTCGTCCTCGTGCTCTTCGCAGTCTCGCTCATCGTCTTTCTCTTCACCAGCGTCATGGGGAATCCGGTCTATCTCATGGTCAAGGAGAACGCTCCCGCCGCGGATATCCAGGCGGTCACGGCGGCCCTCGGACTGGACAAGCCGCTCCCCGTGCAGTACGGCATATTTATCAAGAACGCGCTTCAGGGGAACTTCGGCAAGTCGTACATGAACCACCTTCCCGCCCTCGGCCTGATCGTCGAACGCTTCCCGGCCACGCTCGAAATCGTCGTCGTCGCGCTGCTTCTGTCGGCGTGCATAGGGATTCCCTGCGGCGTCATATCGGGTGCCTATCCGAAGAGCCGCTTCAGCCAGGTCATCATGGCCTTTTCGATCGCGGGCATCTCCATGCCTTCATTTTGGATCGGCATGGTGCTGATCTACTATTTCAGCCTTCACCTTGGCGTCCTCCCGGTTTCGGGACGAGGCGCCGTGGGAACGATCCTGGGAATCAAGACCAGCCTCGCCACGCTCGACGGCTGGCAGCATATCATCCTCCCGTCGGTCACGCTTGCGCTGGGGACGCTCGCCACCATCATCCGCCTGACGCGGTCGGGGATGCAGGAGAACATGAAGCAGGACTACGTGCGCTTCGCCAAGTCCACGGGCGTGCCGCGCCGCACCGTGCTTTTCGGTCACGCGCTGAAGAACACGCTCATCCCCGTGGTCACCATCTTCGGCATGCAGATGGGAACCCTCATCGCCTTCACCACCATCACGGAGACCATCTTCGCCTGGCCCGGCATGGGGAAGCTGCTGATCGACTCGATCAACAGTCTCGACCGGCCGATCATCGCGGCGTACATCCTCTTCGTGGCGGTGATGTTCGTCTTCATCAACTTCATCGTGGACATTCTCTACGTCTTCATCGATCCCAGGATCGATCTTCAGTGAAAGGGGGCGGCGTATAATGACGAATACCGCGCGCTCCGGCCGCTGGAGAGCCTTTCTGGATTCGGAGTTCTTCCATAACTACAGGCGCTCTCCCTCCGCCGTCATCGGCTCCATTCTTGTCCTCTTCGTCCTTCTGGTCGCCATATTCGGCCCTCTGTGGACGGTGCAGAATCCGTACAACATCGCGTCCCTCGAACTTCGGGACGCCTACAAGCCCCCCGCGTGGATCGAGGACGGGGAGGCGCGGTTCCTCCTGGGAACCGACCAGCAGGGGCGCGACATGCTCAGCGCCATCGTCTACGGCAGCAGAGTCTCCCTCATCATCGGCGTGGCCGGAACGCTGCTGGCAAGCGCGATCGGCATCGTGCTCGGGCTTGTGGCCGGTTTCTTCGGCGGCCGTACCGACGCGATCATCATGCGGATCGCGGACATTCAGCTCTCCTTCCCGACCATGCTCATCGCGCTCTTCCTGATGTCCGTCCTCGGAAGGGGCGTGACCAACATCCTCATCTCGCTGACGCTGGTGGGGTGGGTCCGCTTCGCAAGGACGGTGCGCGGCGAGACGCTCTCGGTCAAGAAGCGCGAGTACGTCGAGGCCGCGCGTGTCATCGGCCTTCCGAATGTCCGTATCCTGTTCAAGCACGTTCTGCCCAACGTCTTCGCCTCGATCATCGTCCTCGCCACGATCCAGGTGGGCAACTTCATCCTCACGGAGGCCACCCTGAGCTTCCTCGGACTTGGCGTCCCCATCACCCGCCCCTCGCTGGGAATGCTCTGCAACAACGGCTTCACGGTGCTCTACAGCGGACTCTGGTGGGTCTCCATCCTGCCGGGGCTCTACATCATGATCATCGTCTTCGGCATCAACCTTCTGGGCGACTTCCTGAGGGACGAGCTGAA
>JAHDKR010000083.1 GCA_018436785.1 Synergistaceae bacterium
AAACGGTGCGCTGAAGATCATTAAAGAGGGGAAAATCAAAAAATTCATCGATGATGTGGAGCAGATTACCTTCAGCGGAACATACGCTGTGGAAAAGGGGCAGCCCGTCCTTTATGTAACGGAGCGCGCCGTCTTCGAACTCACCGAGGACGGGCTGACGCTGACCGAGATCGCCCCGGGCGTCTCTTTGGAAAACGACGTTTTGGCGCATATGGATTTCAAACCGCGCATCGCGGGAGATCTCAAGGCCATGGATTCCCGTATTTTCCGTCGTGAGCCTATGGGGATACATGCCGCTGCTCGATAGAGCGAGAAATATTTCTGTACCGGTTTCCTTTACTGAAAACATTGAGGAGGGAAAGAAATGAAGGGAAAAACGATCCATGATTTGAACATAGGAGACGAAGCCGTGTTTCAAAAAACGCTGACGGAGACCGACGTCTATCTGTTCGCCGGAGTCAGCGGAGATCAAAACCCTGCGCATATCAACGAAGTGTACGCGGCCGGTACGCGTTTCAAAACTCGAATTGTGCACGGGATGTTGACGGCTTCTCTTGTATCCGCCGCGCTCGGCATGGCGCTTCCCGGTCCCGGCACTATCTACCTGGAGCAGACTCTTAAATTCACTGCCCCGACGCGCATAGGAGACACTGTCGAGGCGAAAGTGAAAGTGGTCGAGATGCTTCCGGAAAAAAATATCGTCAAACTGGAGACAACATGCATGAATCAGGCTGGGGAGCTTTTATTGAAGGGGACGGCGACGGTGATGCCTCCGAAGTAACTTCCCGGAGAGGCGTTGTCCGTGTTCGACGACGCCTCCGCTTCTTGTTGTTTCAAGAATTCAAGTGTTTGCGAAGAAAATGATTGGAGGGCGAATAGATGAGCTTTGCACTGAGTAAAGAGCAGCGAATGGCGCAGCAGCTTTTTCGTCGTTTCGCGGAAAAGGAAGTAAAGCCCTTGGCGCAGGAAATTGATGAAAACGAGCGATTCCCTTCCGAGACGGTGGAAAAGATGGCTCGATTCGGCTT
>JAHDKR010000078.1 GCA_018436785.1 Synergistaceae bacterium
CCCTGAAGGGCAAGGAGCTGACGCTGGCCCAGTTCGAGCAGGGCGCGGACATCGTCATGAACGTCGCGTCGAACACCGGCAACGGCATCCTCGAGGCGGCCTACGAGGCGAAGAAGTACGCCATCGGCGTCGACCTGAATCAGGACGAAGCCTACCCCGGACACATCCTCACCTCCATGCTCAAGAGAGTGGACATGGGCAGCTACCTGATCGTGAAAGCGGTCGTCGAGGGCAACTTCGAGGGCGGCAAGATTCTCGACATGACCATCGCCAACGGCGGCGTGGGACTCACCGACATGTCCACGATGAAGAAGGCTTTGGGCGACAAGTTCCCGCAGGACATCCTGGAGAGTATCGCGAAGCTGACCGAAGAAGTCAAGGGCGGCAAGATCAAGGTCGACTCCTACGAGGGATTCCAGAGAAATTAGACATCATTTTCCGGAGGCGGCGGGGAGATTTCCCCGTCCGTCTCCATTGCGAGGTGGGGTTCGTGTCGCGTATCCTGATCGAAATGAAAGGCATCTGCAAAGAATTCCCCGGAGTGAAGGCGGTCCAGGACGGACTGTTCTCGCTTGAGGAGGGAGAGATCCACTCGCTCATAGGAGAGAACGGAGCGGGGAAGTCCACTCTCATGAAGGTGCTCTACGGCATGTATGTTCCCGAGGAGGGGAGCATCGCCGTCAAGGGAGAAACGTATCCGTCGCTGACGCCGAAACAGGCGATCGGGCTCGGGATCGGCATGGTGCACCAGGAGTTCATGCTCGTCCGCGAGATGACGGTGCTGGAGAACATCATCCTCGGTTTTGAGCCGAGGCGGGGAGGGCGCATCGACCGGAGGGCGGCGCTCGAAAAAATCGAATACTATGCGGACACCTACGGACTCCGCGTGCATCCGGATAAAAAGGTGGAGGAGATCTCCGTCGGGGAGGCCCAGCGCGTCGAGATCATCAAGACGCTCTACAGGGGCGCGGAGATCCTCGTCCTCGACGAGCCGACCGCCGTGCTCACGCCGCAGGAGGCCGAACAGCTCTTCTGCATTCTGCGCTCGATGAAAGAGGGCGGCAAGTCCATCGTCTTCATCTCCCACAAGTTGCAGGAAGTGCTCGCGATCAGCGACCGGATCACCGTGATGCGCGGAGGAAAGCACATCGCGACGGTGGCGGGATCGTCCACCTCGGCCCCCGAGCTGGCGCGTCTGATGGTGGGGCGCGAGGTCTTCCTCGGCGGCTCGCCCGTCCCGGCGGCGAAGGGGGATGTCGCCCTCTCGGTGGAGAACATCTTCGTTCCCGGCGAGAAGGAGCTCTCCAAGCTGCGCGGCGTCTCGTTCTCCGTACGAAAGGGAGAGATCCTCGGCATCGCCGGGGTCAACGGGAACGGGCAGAGCGAACTTGCCGAGGCCATCGCCGGGCTTCGTCAGGTGCAGCGGGGGCGCGTCGTGCTCGGCGGCGCCGAGGTGCAGAACATGCCTCCGCGGCGTATCAGGGAGCATGGACTGTCGCATATTCCGGAGGACCGGAACCAGCGCGGACTCGACCGCTTTTCCGACGTGAAGGAGAACCTGGCCGCCTGTTCGGTCTCGGAGCCTCCGCTCTCGAGCCTTGGCGTGATTCGCTGGGGGAAGGTGCGCGAATTCGCCGAGGGGCTGATCCGTTCGTACGACATCCGTCCGGCGGGCGCCGACATCGAGGCCTCCGGGCTCTCCGGCGGGAACGCCCAAAAGGTCGTCGTAGCGCGGGAGGTCTCCCGGAAGGCAGAGGTGCTGCTCGCGTCGCAGCCCACGCGGGGCGTCGACATCGGCTCCATCGAGACCATACGGAACGAGCTGAACCGCGCCAAAGAAGCGGGGGCGGCGGTTGTGCTGATCTCTTCCGATCTCGAGGAGATCCTCTCCCTTTCCGACAGGATCGCCGTCATGTTCGAGGGACGGATCACCGGAGAGGTCGATTCCTCGGAGGCCGACGAGGAGAAGCTCGGCCTGCTGATGACTGGAGGCGGGACGCATGTATAAGACATCCTGGGGCAGCACGCTGATGACCATCATCCTCTCCCTTGCCTTGGGAGCGGGGGCCATCCTGCTGCTCGGCTACGATCCCATCGAAGCCTACTACCAGCTCTTCCGCGGGGCCTTCGTGGGGAAATTCAACATCGGCGGCGTCATGGAACGTTTCGTCCCGCTGATGCTTACGGCCCTTGCCTTCGCGGTCTCCGCAAAGGTTGCCGTGTTCAACGTCGGCGTCGAGGGAGAGCTCTACCTGGGCGCCATCGCCGCGGCGTGGGCGGGGTACGCTTTCACCGGGCTTCATCCTCTTGTCCATATTCCTCTCTGTTTCGCCGTCGCAATGGTCGCTTCCGGAGCGTGGGGGGCCATCCCCGGCGCGCTGAAGGCGTACTGGAAGGTGAACGAGGTCTGCGTCACCATCCTGATGAACTACGTCGCCATCTACTTCACCTCCTACCTGGTAGGGAACCCCTTCTCCGCGCGCGCGAGCATCCCCAGAACGCCCACCATCGAAGAGTCGGCGCGTCTGCTTCGGATTCTCCGTCCCAGCCGGGCGAACATCGGTCTCTTCGTCGCGCTCGGCGTGCTCGTGCTGGTCTGGTGGATGCTCTATCATACCAACTGGGGGTACAAGCTGCGCCACGTCGGGCAGAACCCATTTTTCTCGGAGTACGTCGGTATTCCTCCGAAGAAGGTGATGATCTGGGGGATGATTCTCTCCGGAGCCATTGGCGGTCTCGCGGGGGCCATCGAGGTGATGGGCATCCACGGGCACTTCCTCGACAACTTCTCGCCGGGAATCGCCTTTGACGGGATGCTCGCCTCGCTGATCGCGAAGAACGACATCCGCATGGTTCCCGTACTCTCGCTCTTCCTGGCCGTTCTCAAGACAGGGGCGCTGGGGATGGAACGCTTCACAGGAGTCCCCAAGACCCTGATCGACACGATTATCGCGGTCTTCATCCTGCTCGCCGCTATGGAGGGGCTCTTCGCCTATTCGCGGCGCAGAAGCGCCCGGAGCTCCGGAGAGGAGGCTGCGTAATGGACGGACTGAACGAGATACTCTCCCTCGTCTTCAACGCGACCCTCGTCCGCTCGACCATCCGCGCCGCTACGCCGATTCTGTACGCCACGCTGGCGTGCGTCCTGACGCAGCAGGCGAACATCCTGAATATAGGCATCGAGGGCATCATGATCTTTGCCGCCTTCGCAGCCGTGACCACCAGTTACTTCGCCGGAAGCTGGGTGCTGGGCCTTCTTGCCGCCATCATCACCGGCGTTGTGGTCGCTGCCTTCATGGCCTTCGCGCACCTCAAGGCGAAGGCGGACATCTTCGTCGTCGGCATGGGCGTGAACATGCTTGCCATCGCGATGACGCGCTTTCTGCTCCAGCGCACCTTCGGCGTCTCCGGCAGCTTTCACCACAACGACATCGTCCCGATGCCGCGGCTAAATTTCGACTTCGGCGGCAACGCCCTTCTCGACACGCTCTTCAACGACTACTCCCTCTTCGAGCCGGTCGGGATCGTCCTCGTCTTCGTCCTCGCCTTCATCCTCTACAAGACGGTGTGGGGACTCCGCCTCCGCAGCGTGGGGCTCAACCCCCTGGCAGCGGAGACGGCCGGAATCAACGTGACGTTCCGCAAGTTCGAGGTGATGCTCTACTCCGGCGTCCTCGGCGGCATCGCCGGGGCGCACCTCTCGCTCGGGTACTCCCGCATGTTCGTGGAGAACATGACCAACGGCCGCGGCTTCATGGGTGTGGCGGCGATGTTCTTCGGCGGCGCGAACCCATTCTGGGGGTGGATCGGCTGTCTGATCTTCGGTTTCGCCGACTCCCTCGGATCGCGGTTGCAATCGCTTGGTTTGCCGTCGCAGTTCATCCTGATGATCCCGTACGTCGTCACCGTGGTGGTGCTCACCCTCGCCATGATGCGCAAGAAGCGCGCGGAGACGGCGCGGAAGAGCGCGATATAACGTTTTTTTCGGAAACGGATTTTCACCGCGCCTCCCGCGCGGAAGTTTGAGAAAAGGCGGTGCTGCAATGGCTACAACTGCGAAGAAACCTGTAAAGATCATTCACGACTGCGACCCCGGACACGACGACGCCGTCGCCATCCTGATGGCGGCGGTCCACCCGATGATCGATCTCAAGGCCGTGACCGTGGTGGCGGGCAACCAGACGCTCGAAAAGACCGTCAGGAACGCCCTTAACGTCTGCAGCGCGTCCAAACGCTGCGCGGACATCCCCATCGCGGCGGGCATGTCCCGGCCGATGGTGCGCGAACAGGTGATCGCGGGCGACATCCACGGCGAGTCGGGGCTCGACGGCCCCGTCTTCGGCGAGCCGGAGCTGGGGCTTGACACGCGCCACGCTGTGGACCTGATCATCGACCTGCTGCTTGACTCCGACGACCCGATCACGCTGGTTCCCACGGGGCCGCTGACGAACATCGCAATGGCCATCCGCAAGGAGCCTGAGATCGTCGAGAAGATCGAACGCATCGTCCTCATGGGTGGGGCGTACCAGCACGGCAACGTCACCCCATCGGCCGAGTTCAACATCTACGCCGACCCCGAGGCGGCGCACGTCGTCTTCACGTGCGGACGCCCGATCGTGATGATGGGGCTCGACGTCACGCGCAAGGCGAACGCGACCGCCGAAATGGTGGCGAAGGTCCGCTCGCTCGGCAATCCGCAGGCGATTCTCTTCGCCGAGATGATGGAGTTCTTCGCCAAGTCGCAGAAGGAGGTCTTCGGCTGGGACGCGCCCCCTCTGCACGATCCCACCTGCATCGCGTGGCTGATCGACCCGACGTGCTTCACGACGAAGCCGATGCGCGTGGAGATCGAGCTTCGCGGCTCCCTGACCTACGGGCGGACGTCGTGCGACTACTTCGGCCTTGAACATCAGGAGGGGCCGGGGAAGGAACTGTACGAGGGAGGCGGCGCGCTCGCGCGGCCAACCGGCCCCAACGCGGAGGTCGCCGTGGACGTTGACTTCGAGAAGTTCTGGAAGATCATCTACGACTGCTTCGCGCTCTATAAGTAGACGACCGGCGAACATGAGCGAAGCGAATAAGAAGCCGCGTCGGTCACTCTCGTGCCCGCAGCAAAGCGGAGGGTATAGAGCGCATGTTTCTGGCGCTCGGAGACGATCAAAGTGATGGATACTCTAAATAAGACTCTTCGCCTGCATCGGGACGAATATGTCGCGCGTTTACTGGATCTGGCCTCGCTGGACACCGCGGTGATCGGCCACGGCATCGAGGGCGGCGGCGAGGAACGGGGACAGCTCTGGATGGAGGCGCTGCTGCGCGAGATGGGCGCCGAGACCGTCCGCGAACCGCTGACCGAGGCGATCATCCAGGACGGGCTCGCGCGTTTCGGCGAGGGGAATCCCGGCCACGTCTATTCGGGGGACGGAATCTCGCGGTGGAACCTGATCGGGCATTTCAAGGGCGGGGAGGGGCGTTCGCTCCTCTTCGACGGACATATCGACACCATGCCCTCCGGCCAGAGGGAGCTGTGGAGCTTCGACCCTCTCGATGCGCAGCTGCGCGACGGGAAGATATGGGGGCTCGGGACGTGCGATATGAAGGGGGGGCTCCTAGCCTCCGTGCTCGGGGTGAAGCTGCTGCAGGACGCGGGGATTCCGCTCCCCGGCGACGTGCATATCCTCTCCGTGGTGGACGAGGAGGGCGGGGGGAACGGCTCTCTCGCCGCGATGCTCTCCGGCCACAGGGCGGACGCGGCGGTGGTCTGCGAGCCGTCGAACGGCTCGGTCACCGTGGCGCACATGGGGTTCGTCTTCTTCAAGGTGGAGGTGCGCGGCGTCGCGCTGCACTCGGGGAGCAAGTGGAAGGGCGTCAACGCCATCGAAAAGGCTGTACTGCTGATGGGTGCGCTCGACGACCTCGAACACGAATGGCTGATGCGCTACAAGCACCCCCTTCTCCCGCCTCCGACGCTCAACATCGGCGTCATCGAGGGGGGAACGGCGGGTTCCACCGTGCCCGACCGCTGCGTCTTTAAGCTCTGCCTCCACTATCACCCGGAGACGATGAGCCACGACTCCGTGGTCAAGGAGGTGACGGATCGCTTGCTGCTCCGCGCTGCGGGCGACCCGTGGCTGCGGGACAACCCGCCTGAGATCTCCATCTACCAGGCGGGGGGCGCGTTCGAGATGGAGCGGGGGCACCCATTCGTGCTCGCCGTCGAGGAGAGCATCGCGTCCGTGCGCAAAGAGGCTCCGCCCGTGGTCGGCTCCCCGGCGGGGAACGACGCCCGGCTGCTGCGAAACATCGGCACGATGCCTGTGGTGATCACGGGACCGGGGCGGCAGGAGCAGTGCCACTCTCCGGACGAGTATATCGAAGCGAACGAATATCTGGAGTACATCGAAATCTACGCCCGATTGATCCTCGACTGGTGCGGGCGTCACAAGGAGGAGCGTTCATGAACAAACGCGTGCTGATCGCGGGAGAGTCGTGGGTGAAGCACATCTCCCACATCAAGGGGTTCGACATCTTCACGAGCTGCGAGTATGAGACGGGCATCACATGGCTGAAGGAAGCGCTGGAGAAGCACGGCTTCGAGGTCGTCCATCTGCCGGGGCACGAAGTCGCGGACGGCTTTCCCTTCACGGCGAAGGAGCTTGCCGCGTACGGCGCGGTCGCCCTCTCCGACATAGGGGCCAACTCGCTGCTGCTCTCGGGCGACACGTTCAACAGAAGCAAGGTGATGCCGAACAGGCTGGAGGTCGTCCGGGAGTACGTCGAGCAGGGGGGCGGCTTCGCCATGATCGGCGGCTACCTCTCCTTCGCGGGGATCGACGGCAAGGCGCGCTATGCCGACACGGCTATCGACGAGATACTGCCCGTCAAGATCGCGAATTTCGACGACAGGGTGGAAAAGCCCGAGGGAATCACCCCCGTCACCACGGAGGAGGGGCACCCGATGATGCAGGGGATCGGCGCCTGGCCGCACTTTCTGGGGTACAACCGGACGACGCTCCGCCCCGAAGGCCGCCTGCTGGCCTCGGCCGGCAAGGACCCCTTCGTGGCGGTCCGTCTCGTCGGCAAGGGGCGCACGGCCGCCTTCGCCTCCGACTGCGCCCCGCACTGGGGGCCGCAGGAGTTCGTCGAGTGGGCGAACTACCCGCTCTTCTGGAGCCGCTTCTTCGGCTGGCTCTGCGGCGAGTAGGAATGGAAGACAAGAGGGCGGCGAAAGCCGCCCTCTTTCGTTGAGAGAGAATGAAGGGACTCCGAGTCTTGGGAACACACAGAAAGACCGGCCGAGTTTTTGCATTGATCCGCACCTCTTTCCCTCTATTTGTGCTATCATAAAACGCACAGAGAATGATGTAAAAAATGCATGCAAAGGAGGATGCTTCATGCAGAAGACCGTCACTGTGCGAATATCGGAAGAAATGCATCGAGAGTGTCAGCGGCTCTCCCGCCGCAGGAAAGTCAGTATGAACTCCTTTCTCGTCGAGGGCGCGAGAAAGATGATCGAAGAGGAGAAACGGCGCCTTCTGTACGATGCTTTCAGCGAAGCAGCGGACGAAGGTGATGTTGAATTCGCCTCCGAAGCGCAGAGGGAGATTCTCAACGATGAATAGTCCTCGTCGCGGGGAGATATGGCTTGTGGATTGGTCTCCGTCGAGAGGATCG
>JAHDKR010000168.1 GCA_018436785.1 Synergistaceae bacterium
CGTCGTGAAGCGGATGAACAACGTCACGGAGAACATCCAGACCATAGCGGCGACGGTGGAGGAGCAGTCCGCGAGCGCGGAGGAGATGACGGCGGGAATGGACAGCGTGTCGAAGTCGAGCATCGAGATCGCGGAGCAGGTGGGCAGCGTAAGCCGTTCCATGCAGGAACAGACGAAGGTCGTGGAGTCGATAGCTACGTCGTCGGAGGAGCTGGTGCGCCTGAGCGCGTCGATGCAACAGGCGGTGTCGCGCTTCAAGGTGAGCGAAGAGAGCCGGGGGCTCGCGCTGAAGAAGTAAGCGGATCAGAGGAGAAGAGCAAAAGGACGCCTTCGGGCGTCCTTTTTTATAGGTTCCTCTCTTCCGGAAGGGCGTGATGGCGGGTATAATACAAAAGAAAACGTCTATATAAAATCTCTTTTAAGGCTGTGATGCAATGAAAGTTCGGGATTTTCTCCTTGAACGATATTTCGCCAAATACGAATTCTCGGTACGTCATATGCTCAGCGCGTCCGACTGCGAGACGATAAGCGTCCGCGAGCTTCTTGACGGGGCTGATGCCGACGTAGAGGAGCTCTGGAGCGAGCTTCGCCTTTCGTACACGGAGTCGAGGGGGCATCCGGCACTCCTCCGCGAGATTGCCCGCGAAACGGGAGTGTCGGCCGACGAGGCGATCGTCCTCAATCCTGAAGAGGGGATCTTCCTGACGCTCAACGCACTGCTGGACAGCGACGACCATGTCGTCGTGCTCAGTCCGTGCTATCAGTCGCTCTACGAACTTCCTAAATCGTTGGGGTGCGAAGTGACCCGATGGTACCTCAAGAAGGAGGACAGTGTATGGAAGCTGGATCTCCCCTTTCTTGAGAGGGCGATCAAGGAGAATACGCGCCTTGTCATCGTCAACTTCCCGCATAACCCGACCGGTTTTCTTCCGTCCGTGGAGCAGCTGAACGCCATCGCGGAACTTTCGGTGAAGAAGGGATTCTTCGTCTTCTCCGACGAGATGTACCGGGGGCTTGAGCACAACCCTGCGGATCGTCTTCCCTCAGCGCCGTCAATCATTCGCAGAAGCGTCGCTTTGGGCGGTCTCTCCAAGGCGTACGGTCTGCCGGGGCTGCGGACAGGATGGGTTACGTCGACGGACAAGTGGCTTCTGGACAGGATCGCCGCCTTGAAGGACTACACTACGATCTGCTCTTCGGCGCCCTCCGAGATTCTCGCGATAGCTGCTCTTCGCCGGAGCGAGGAGCTTACCGGTCGCTGCCGCGGCATCGTAAAGGAGAATCTTGAGATGGCGCGCTCTTTTTTCTGCGAGAACAGCGGACGGTTCGAGTGGTTCGAACCTCACGGAAGCTCGGTCGCCTTCCCCCGCCTTCTCGGCGGGCAGCCGGTGAAAGATTTCTGCGAACGCGCCGTGACCGAGCGAAGTCTGTTGATTTTGCCCGACGTCGTCTTCGACGTTGATTGGAACCATTTCAGGATAGGCCTGGGGAGACGCTCGTTCCCGGAGGCTCTCTCTGTTCTGCGCGAGATGCTCAACTGATTTTTCCCAAAGCCCCCCGCCTTGAGCAAGGGGCTTTCTTCGGAATCGTTGCATTCCGCTTGTAACATGGGACGATGCATAATTGTAAAAAATAACGGACGAGTTTTAACGTGAAGCAAAGAACAACGCCGAAGACTTTCGGCGTTTTTTTGATATCCCTCTTTATGCTATAGTAACGGGCGGTCGCATTGCGGGCGTTTGCAGCGGAGGGAAGTTCGGTTGTTATTCCATTCAAGAAGAGGTGAGGGTTTTGCTGAAAAATTTAAAGATCGGCGTGAAGCTCGCGGGAGGTTTTTCCCTCCTTCTGGTCATTTTTGCCGCGGCCGGATGGTTTGCCTGGAAGAACATGAACGAGGTCATCGCGGAGACGGGTACGCTTGAGGAGCGCTATCTTCCCGGAATTCATCTTTCCAACGAAGTGGAGAATCTCGGGCAGGCGGTGATGCTGAACGTCCGAACCTATGTCCTCGGAGAGAGTTTTGCCGATCTTGACGCCGCGAAGAAGAACTTCGAGGCCCTTCTTGCCGTGCTCGCTCGTGGTAAGGAGCACGCTTCGAAGCACCCCGGGCTGGAACAGCTTGCCGAAGGGATGAATACAGCCGAGGAGCAGGTCACGCTCTATCAGCAGCTCCTTGTGGAGTCGCAGGGGCATATGGCGAACATCGCCACGCAGCGCAGGCATGCGGCGGAAGCTGCCGCTTCCATGGGGGCCGTCGCCTACGATCTCCTTTTCGACGAGAAGGACGAACTGGAGAAGGAGACCGAGGAGAGAGCCGATGCCGACACGCTGCTGGATCGCCAGGAGAGTATCTTGCTCCTGGACGACCTTGTCGAGGCGGTGCACAAAGCGGAGAGCTATACGCTCCGCTCTATCGCCGAACGGCGGATCGAGCTGTTGGATAGGGTTGAAGACGAATTGAAGCGGGTCGAGTCGTTGCTGAAGAAGGTGCAGGCGACAGCCGTCAAGCAGAGGCAGAAAGACCAGCTGAAAAAGGGCTTTGAAGACGTGGAGTCGTACAAGGGCGCCATCGCGTCCTTCAGGGACGCATGGAAGGATCTGGACGAGATGGGAAAGACCAGGACGGCCGCAGCCGAGGGAGTGCTGGCAGCGGCGGCCAAGGTGATGAACTTCAGCGTGGAGCGCACGCTGCAGATCGCCGGAGTCGTGACCGGACAGGCGCGCGATGTCTCCGGGATGCTGATTGCTTCCGTGCTTTTTGCGCTCTTTGCGGGCATTGTCGTCGCGTTCCTTATCACGCGCATGATTACCCGTCCTCTACACAGGGCGGTCGCGCTTGCGGAGAGAGCAGGCGGCGGGGATCTTACCATAGAGCGGAAGGACTTCGGTCATGAAGGGAAGGATGAAATCGGCATACTGGCCGACGCCCTTGCCATGATGGTGAAAAACCAGGCGGATTCGGTCCGCAATGTGGTCGCCGCCGCCCATGAAATTTCCCAGGGCGCCGGCGCCCTGGCCGCTCTGTCTCAGGAGACGAACGCCTCAGTGGAGGAGGTGCGCAGCTCGCTGGAGCAGGTTGCCTCGATCTCCGAAAGCAACTCTGCCGCGCTTGAGGAATCGAACGCCGGGGTCGAAGAGGTTGCCGCCGGGGCGCAGGCGTCCGCGAAGGCCTCTTCCGAGGGCGTTGCCGCGGCGGAACATACGGCGGCGGTTGCAAAGGAGGCGGTGGACCGGGTGGCCGACGTCATCGAAGACGTCCACTCGGTCGGCGGCAAGTCGCAGGAGAGTGTGGAGAAGATCCGCGCCCTCGCGGCTTCGGTGGAGAATATCTCTCGTTTTGTCTCCGTCATCAGCTCCATAGCGGATCAGACGAATCTTCTCGCGTTGAACGCCGCTATCGAAGCCGCCAGGGCAGGAGATGCCGGGCGCGGGTTCGCCGTCGTCGCCGACGAAGTGAGGAAGCTTGCGGAGGAGTCGAACAGGGCCGCGCGTGAAGTGGCCGCGATCATCTCCGGGCTTGACGAGAGCGCGCGCGAATCCATCGTTGCGACCGAGGAGGCGGAGCGCATCATGTCGCAGACAGCCGTGAAGGCGGACGACGTTCGGCAGCGCCTCGCCGGCGTTCTTACCGAGATCGGCAATATCTCCGGTGTGATCTCGCACATCGCCTCCGTGGCGCAGAATCAAGCCGCGTCAAGCGAGGAGATGGCGAGCGCGATAGATCAGGTCTCGCACTCGACCATCGACGTCGTGCAGCGGGTGGATGCGATACGGAGCGCATCCGGCGAGATGGCGGGCGCATCCGAAGGCGTCGCCCGTGAGGCTTCCGAAATGGCGGAGCGCGCCGAGAGGATGCAGCAGCTCCTCGCACGCTTCATTCTCTCCCGGGACGAGCAGGGGCTTGCTCCGATCGACTAGAACAGAAAGAGAGCATACAAAGAAGGAGCCCTCTCGGTGAAGGGCTCCTTCTTTGTGTTTGTGTCACTGTTTCCGTGTCGTCACTCCAGGGCGGAATCCATCCGCTCGGCAAAAAAGTTCGAAACAGGAGAGACCCTGCTCAGTTCCACCAGCGTGTCGATAGTAAACTTGAGATGCTTCTTCGAGGCCTCTCTGGCTGTTTTCACATCCTGCTCCTTTATGGCGGAGACGAGCAGGCGGTGCTGCTCAAGGATCTGTTCCGTCCGCTCAGGCGCGGCTGAGTCGAGCACCTCCATCCGCATCGCCGAGATCCCCTTTTCCGACATTTCGAGCAGGCTCTCGTAGAGCCGTGAGAGAAGGGTGTTCCCCGTCGCCTTGAAGATGGTCGCGTGGAGCACCGTGTTCCAGTAGGCTCCAAGCAAGGCCTCCTGCGGGTCGTGGTCTACGTGGAGCTTTTCGAGAAGAAAGATGCACTCGTCCATCTTGGCGATGTCGCGCTCCTTGCGCCGGAGCGCGGCGAGCGCGGCCGCCCCCGGATCGAGGAGCTGGCGGATCTCCATCACCTGGGAGAGCAGCTCGAGGGGCCACACCTGGGCCTGCCCCAGGACGCGCCCGATCTCACCGACCTTCTCTTCGGCGAGAAAAATACCCTGCCGGTCGCGGATATCCAGAACGCCCAGCGCTTCGAGAGCGATGAGCGCCTCCCGGAGAAGCGGTCGTGTCGTTCCCAGAATGGCGGCAAGCTCCCTTTCGGGGGGGAGCTTGCCCTCCGAAACGATATCCCCCTCCGTGATCAAATCTGATAACCTGTGGATCAATTCTTTTCGAGTCTTGTTCATGGAGGCCTCCCCAAGCAGATATCGACATGACACTATCGATTTGTTAAAAAAAGAACTTGAAATTTTCAGTGCATTTATCTTGTCTTGCTTTGGAGGCTATGATACTATAGTCGCCGGATAATTGGAATACCTTGGTCGACCAGTATGCGAAAAAAACGTCTTTTTCTTTGAAAGCAGGTGTTGCAGGTTGTCGCATGACTACGATGTACTTGTCGTCGGCGGTGGAGTAGTAGGGTGCGCCATCGCCCGGGAGCTGTCGCGCTTCAAGGTGAGCGCCGCAGTCCTGGAGAAGGAGATGGACGTCGGACTCGGTACGAGCTGCCGGAACAGCGGCGTGCTCCACGCGGGATTCAACTATGCGCCGGGATCGCTGCGTGCGGTTCTCGACGTGAAGGGAAACGCAATGATGGATGATCTCTGCCGCGATCTCAAGGTGAAGATCAAGCGTATCGGCAAGCTGACGGTTGCCCTTGACGAAGAGGACGAAGGAACGCTCCAGCGTCTTCTGGAACAGGGGCGGGCGAACGGCGTCCCCGGTCTGGAGATCATCGGGAAGGAACGGATGCAGGCGATTCAGCCGGGCGTTGAGGGGTACATGGCGCTCTACTCGCCCACCAGCTCGATCATCTCGCCCTACGCGCTTACGATCGGCCTTGCGGAAAACGCGCTGGCCAACGGGGTGAACTTTCACCTGGGGCAGCAGGTCGTCTCGGTCACGCCGCTCGCCGGAAAGGGGTGGGAGGTCGGGACGAAGTCGGGGGAACGTTTCGCCTGCGCGGTTTTGGTGAACGCTTCCGGGCTCTTCGCGGCGGATGTCTGCAGAATGGCAGGAATTACCGAATACGCGATCTACCCCTGCCGGGGCGAATACTACGTCCTCGACAAACGGCTCGACGGAACCCTCCGGGCGCTCATTTACCCGGCGCCAAAAAAGAACGCGCCGGGTCTCGGCATTCATCTCACCCCCACAGTGGACGGGAACATCCTCATCGGCCCGAGCGCCGAATACCTGAACGATCCGGAAGACCACTCCTGCACGTACGACGTTATGGCGGAGCTGCGCCGCGAGGGGAAGGAACTTCTGGGCGAGATACGCATGACGGACTACATCCGCAACTTCGCCGGTATCCGCCCGAAGCAGACGCCCCCCGAAGTCGGCGGTAATAAGGACTTCGTCATCGAAGACAGAAAGGACGCGAAGGGGTTCGTCAATCTCGTCGGCATTGAAAGCCCCGGTTTGACGAGCGCCCCCGCGATCGCCGAAATGGTGCGGGGAATGGTGGAGAAGCATATCCCGCTCCTTCCCGACCCTGCGTTCAACCCTGTGCGACCCGGCAGCCCGTTCTTCTTCTCTGAACTGCCGGCCGATGAGCGTGCGGCGATGATTGCGGAAAACCCCAACTACGGCGAGATCATCTGCAGGTGCGAGAAGATCACGAAGCAGGAGATTCTCGACGCTATCAATAACCCTCTCGGCGCACGGACGCTCGTGAGCATAAAGTACCGCGCCCGCGCCTCGATGGGGCGCTGCCAGGGCGGTTTCTGCGTGCCGCGCATTACCCGGATCCTGCGCGACGAGTTCGGCTGGAATCCTGAGGACTTTCTGAAGCGGGGCGGCTCCTCGCCCATGTTCGTCGGCAACGTCCGGCCGAAAGGAGGCGTATCCCGATGAACGTGAAGACATTGGAGACGACGAAACGAGACGTCGTGGTTATCGGCGGAGGACCTGCGGGCCTTGCCGCGGCCATCGCGGCGAAAGAGGCGGGGTGCGGCGACGTGCTCCTGATCGAGCGCGACCGGATTCTCGGCGGCATCCTC
>JAHDKR010000184.1 GCA_018436785.1 Synergistaceae bacterium
CAAAATTTAAAAACAGTCGGCGGTTTTTGCTGTTCAAGTACTTGTCGATTCAGTGCGCCTCTGTTAGAATAGGGCGCGATCGGTGTTCTGGGAATGCTTGCGGTGTATCCGGGTTTCAACGTTCTTTGCAGTTCGGGAAATCTATTCGTCACGGAGGTGGTCGTGCAAAGAAAATCGGTTTTCCGGGCCTTTCCGGAAAGAGTTGTAACGATGTTCCGATATCTTTGTGGAGGTGGTAGTGTTGAAGAAGTTGTGCGCAGTAATGTTGTTTGTTTTTGTAGCGACGCTTTTCGTATCCAGCGCAGTGTTCGCTGCTGACGAGGGAACTTTTAAGAGAAGTGCAGATACGATCGCATTGCAGGGAGGGACGACTCCTACCCATGTTAAGCGTGTGAATATCACAGGCGCGCTTCAGTACGTCAGCAAGGACAAGAGTAGTTATGATAAAAGAACCCTAACGAATTTTACGAATATGAGCAACGACTTTGCCTATCTTCAGGTGTGGAATCCTGATGTAGGTCTTTTCTACAACTTTCCTGATGAAGTGACTGGTATTCTTGCGGGCGGTTCGGGCAATCAGCTTGGCGGTGGGGTCGATCCTATCGGGTTTACCGTATCTCCCGACCATGCGTCGCGCATTGTGCGCAGCCTTTCTACCAACCCGGCCGATGCTTCCGGCGATTCGACTGTTGGGCGTCCGTTTGTTGTGAGCGCAGATGTTCTTGGCAGCGGAATTACCACTGCGGCTATTCCCTTCGGTTTGAACTATAATGGGGCAGCTGATGCTGATAGTAATAGGACAAGTGTTGATGCAAGAGATCGTCGTTTTGCTGGCTTCTCTGTGAGCGATATTAAGCTTGTTAAGGTGTACGGCGATGCGGAGAGCGGCAAACAGATTCATTTTGAGCGGGTTGACTCTCTGGAGGCTCTGACTCACGGTAAGTTTGTTGTTACGCGTCATGCATCCAATGCCAGCGCGGTTTGGTCCGATACAGTTCTTACCGGTACTGCTGTGATTGATACGGCAAGTGCTTATCGTATCATCTACGCGGTTAAGGACGACGTTGAAAACTTCGACTTTACAAAACCCACCGGCAGTTTGACCGGATCGTCCGTCGGCGTTATCGTCGACCCAGTGCTTCTCTTTGCCGAGCGTCCCTATGTGAAGACGCCTGTAATCGCCGGCGCAACCTTCCAGAATACGGTGCAGCAGGTGTATGCGTGGAGAATCCGTACCAAGGACGGCCATCCGATGATGACCTCCGGTACCGGTGTTGCTGGCGCCAATCCCCTTCGTGCGGGCGTTACGATTTCCAACGACTTCAGAGCCGATGTGAAGGACACCTTCGATACGACCTACGCCTATGACATGGTCTGGATCAAGGACAGCGTTCTCAACACCTACGGGTATGACACTCCTGCCACTCAGGTTGTGAAGTTCCCTGCGGCCATCGCTCAGGTTGCCAATGCTCAGGACACCGCGATCATGATGTACACGATCCGCGACGTTACCAACTTCGTGGGCAAGAAGGTCAGCGATGTCAGCGTGTTCAGAGTCGACGACATGAGCACGGCGGTTCCCTTCGAGTTCGCGGCGGCTGCAGCGGACATGGTCGACGGGCGATATGCAATCCTCACCCCGACCGTCAACGCTGCCAACGGCACCCATCAGCAGAAGTTCATGGCTGCGACCGACACCTTTGAAGAGGGCGGAGTGTACTTTGTCGCTCTCGTTGCCAAGGACGGCGGCGCATTCGACCTTCAGCAGGGCGCACAGGACGTGAACAGCAAGAATGATCGGAACGTTCACTTCTTCGCGTTCGCAGCGATCGGCAGCGGCACTCCTCCGGTTGAGCCCGAGCTCGTTGTGACCCCCGCCAGCGCTTCCATGAAGCCGGGCGAGTCTCAGGAGTTCACCGCCGAGGTCAAGAACTCCGACAAGGAATTCGACTTCGCATGGACCTCCGACAACGAGGACGTGGCTACGGTCGAAGTTGTTGAAGGTGTTGTGACCGTTCTCGCCAACAAAGTCGGCGAAGCCAAGATTAAGTGCGTAGCCACCGAAAAACTTCCTGCCGGAGTCGTTGCAGCTGAAGATCCGGAAGTGTACGAGAAGGAAGTTGCTGTAACAGTTGCCCAGGACGCGCCTTCCGGCGGTTCCAGCGGCGGTTGCTCGGTCGGCGGATTCGCTCCTGCCACCCTGCTCCTTCTTGCTCCTCTCTTCCTTCTTCTGAAGAAGTAAGAAACTGAAGGACGTACCACAACGCAATAACGCATCACCAGAGGAGCGGGGGTTTCCCCGCTCCTCTTCTGCATGTGTACGTCGTTCTCGCTTGAACCTTCCTGTTCCTCGATATATAATCTCGGTTAGATTTCCGGAAAAAGGGGGAATGCCGCGTGTGCAAAATGAACCCGAGAGTGGATTTCGTCTTCAAAAAACTCTTCGGAACCGAGGAAAGCAAGGACATTCTCATCGACCTTATCAACTCGATAGTCAGCGAAAAGGATACAGTCGCCGACCTCGAACTAAGGAATCCCTACAACGAGAAGCAGTTTCTGGAAGACAAGCGGAGCGTGCTCGACATAAAAGCCCGGAGCGCGCAGGGGAAGTGGTACGACATCGAAATGCAGGTGCTTCCCGAGGATTGGTTTGCAAAGCGCTCCCTGTACTACTGGAGCAGACTGTATAGCGAACAACTTCAGGAAGGGAAGCACTATAGGGACCTGACGAAAACGATCTGTATTAATATCCTGAACTTCAGTCAGCTCCATGACGAGCCTTCGTACCACAACGTCTATAAAGTGCGGAACGTCGTCAGCAACTCCGAACTGCTCGACGAATTCGAACTCCACTTCATCGAGCTTCGCAAGTACGACGAATCCTTGGCGGACTCTCTGAAGACCGCCCTGGACCGCTGGGTGAACTTTCTAAAACTCGCCGGTGTGTACGATTCGGAGACGATGCCGGAAGAGCTGAAGGCATCTCCTCCCGTCAGGAAGGCGATGAATCTTCTTGAACGCCTCTCGGCGACGAAAGAGGAGCGGGCGATTTACGACGACCGGTTGAAATGGATTCGCGACGTCGAGAGTTCGCTGGAAACGATGGAGCAAAGAGGTCGGGAGCTGGGGAGAGCCGAGGGTATCGAAATAGGCAGAGAACAGGGGCTTGAGCAGGCGAAGAAAG
>JAHDKR010000138.1 GCA_018436785.1 Synergistaceae bacterium
ATCTGGCGTCGATGCTTCGGCTTAGCCTGTTCACTTATCGGGAGTTGCGCGTCTGGCTGGACAAACCGTGCGATACGCCGCCGCTGACTCCCGACTTGGCGCAGCTGAGACTGAACCTCTCGTGATTTGGACAGCCGGTTTAATTTTCGAGGTGCGGAAAAAAAGGGGCCTGGTTTCAACTTTGTCCAAAATCACGATTCAGACCCCTGCAAACACCGGAAGCAATTCCTTGATCCAAGTTATTTTGGACAGCAGTGCATTGTAACATCTTCTTCTCGAAAGACAATTCATTACAGCGGATTATATAAATGAGCTTTAATGTGTTTGTTAATTTTCTATAGTTCCATTTATAAATAAATTTATAACGAACTCAGAAAAGCGCACACTTGAAAGTAACAAAATAATACGACTTGGTTTCTCATCTCGAAGAAACCTTAAAGAAAAGGAATATCCTTCCATTCTCTTTATCGGCTCTTGCTATCGACTATTTCAATTGCATCTTCGTTTGCATACTATTTTTCGGTTTTTCCGCCGCACTGCGGCGGACGGAGGCGCAACAATATGCAGAGTTGAATTCAGGTGGAGATCGTATTTTCCTGAAAGAAATTCCATGTTACAATTCTTCCGGACCAGAGCATTCGGGAAGGGAGAATCACAATGATCGCGACACCAATTGCATTTCTCGCGGGCGAAACGGAACTGCGCCGGGAAAAACCGGAGCTTGTTAAGGCGGTTATCTTCGATCTCGACGGCACTCTGATCGACAGCGAGGAGAACCATTACGAGAGCGACCGGGTGCTCCTTGCGCGCCGGGGCGTCACTTTTTCACGGGAGGACAAGAAGGCCTTCGTCGGGAAGGACATCACCGAGATGGTCCGGCGGATCAAGGCCAACTACGGCCTTGCGAGCGACGCGCAGAGCCTGATGGACGAGAAGAACGCCATCTACCGCTCGCTTGCGCTGAAATCCAGCCGCCTGTACCCCCCCATGAAAGTCGTCCTCGAGGAGTTCCGCAAGCGCAAGCTCCCCATGGCGATAGCGACCGGTTCCAACTCCTCCATCGCCGGGGAGATTCTGACGTCGCTCGGCGTGCGCGACTTTTTCACCATGATCGTCTCCTCCTCCGAAGTGAAGAAGGGGAAACCCGAACCTGACATTTTCCTTGAAACGGCGCGCCGGATGGCCATTGATCCGAAGGAGGCCATCGTCTTCGAGGATACCCGGTTCGGCGTCGAAGCCGCCCTTCGCGCGGGCATGACCTGCGTGGCCCTCCCCGCCCCGGAAGACGACGCCGACCACAAGCTCTTCCAACAGGCAGACTGTCTGATCAAGGGCGGGCCGGACGAGCTGGATCCGCAATCGTTCTTCTGGTGGTTCGACACCCTCGCAAAACTCTGATTCACGCTCCGCACCCCCATCCGCAGAGGCGACGCGTACCGTCCATCGGCAGATCCCCGCGTCGCCCCGCAGATTTTTTGCATGAACTGCAAGTTGCGCCTCTCTCCGGAACAGATATGAGCCTCAAGATTCTCACGCAGCCGAACGCATCTGATACAATCTTTGTGAACCTCCATGCTCAGGGCGGTATGTAACAGGAGAAAGGAGATTCCTGGAGATGTCCAAGACGTCGCTTCCTTCTCAAGAATCGTACTCCGCTGTTTCGAGCGCCAACGGGACAGAGCGCCGCGCATGGAGAACATTCGTCTCGACGTTTCTTCAGACCATGGCTCCCGTCTTTTTCCTGATCGTCTTCCTTCTCGTCCTGCTCCTTTACTTTTTTCTCCCCCTGCTCCAAGAAAGCTACCTTCACCAGAAGCGCCTGATGTGCAAGTACCTCGTGCAAGTCCAGATGACCTACCTCGAAGCGCTCAACACCGACGTCCTCAAGGGAACGATCTCCATGGAGGAAGCGCAGGAACGAGCCCTTCGCCGCCTTCGGATGCATCGCTTCGGAGAGGCTGAAAAGGACTACTTCTGGGCGCTGGGCCCGGAACGGACGCTCGTCATGCATCCGTATCGTCCCGACCTCGAAGGGCTCAGTCCCGACGAGGCGAAGGGACCGGACGGGGAGCTGTTGCGCGGTCTCTTCGACGGCATCGAGGCGGCGGCGGCGCGAACCCCAGAGGGAGGCTACCTCGACTATCTGTGGAACTTCAAGGACGATCTGGGGACGCTCTCGGCCAAGACCTCGCACGTTGCCCGCTTCGTTCCGTGGAACTGGATCGTCGGAACGGGCGTCTACCTGGACGACATACACATGGAGATCGCCTCGTGGCGGCGGCGCTTCACGCTGTTGGGACTCTTCGCGGTGCTCGGCGCGGGCGGTCTTTCGCTCTTTTTGAGTATTCGCGCGGTCATTCTGGGGAGAAAGGCGGCGCTCTTCGTCGTCGCGGACCGTTCGCTCCGCGAGAAAACCCGCACGCTCATACAGACGGAAAAACAGCTTGCGATTATCACCAGCGTCTACGATCATGCGTCGGAAGGGGTCGTCATCACCGAATCCGACGGCACAATTCTTCGCGTCAACCGGGCGTTCACCGAGATTACCGGTTTTTCGAGGGACGAAGCCGTAGGACGAAACCCCAGGATTCTCAAGTCGAACACGCACGACAGAGAGTTTTTCGAGCGTATGTGGGGCGACCTTCTGGAGAAAAAACGGTGGTCCGGGGAGATTTGGAACAGACGCAAGAACGGCGAGGCGTTCCCGGCGATGCTGAACATCGTCGCCTGCAGTGACGACTCCGGAGAGACAACGCACTATATCGGCGTCTTCCAGGACCTCAGCGAACTGCACCGCAGCAGGGACAGTCTTCGCCACGAGACGTTCCACGACAGCCTCACCGGGCTGCCGAACCGTTTTCTCTTCTCCGACAGGCTTGCGATGGCCCTCGGCAGGGCAAAGGAGAACGCCGTTCTCGTCTCCGTGATCATACTGGGTCTGGACAGGTTCAGCTCGATCAACAAGACGCTGGGGTACCCGGCGGGCGACCTCATCCTCAAGGAGGCGGGATCGCGCATCGAGGCAGTCGTTGGCGAAACGGGAACGGCGGCACGGTTCGGCGGCGACGAGTTCGTCATCCTCATCCCGAAGAGCAGCGACCTCCACTCGGTGCTTCGAACGACACACAGGATGCTTGCCTCGCTGCGCGCTCCGTTCTCCATCGAAGGAGAGAGTCTCCGCCTCACCGCCAGCGCAGGCGTGGCGCTCTATCCGAGGGACGGAGACGCTCCGGAGAACCTCCTGCAGAACGCCTCGCTCGCCATGGAGCGCGCCAAGAAGGAGGGGGGCGACTCGTACCGCCTCTTCTCCGAGACGCTCGACCGGAAGGTGCAGCAGCGGATACGGCTCGAAGGAGATCTTCGCAACGCGATCGACGAGGAGGCCTTCTTCATTCACTACCAGCCGAAGATCAGCATGATACAAGGGAAAACCTTAAGCGTGGAGGCTCTGCTCCGGTGGACGAACAGAGAGAACGAGAGCATTCCACCCGACGTTTTTATCCCTCTTGCGGAGGACATCGGCGAGATCAATTCGCTCGGAAGATTTGTCCTTGAACGCTCCTGCCTCCAGGCGAAGGAGTGGCGCGGCGAGGGGAGGGATATCGTCATGTGCGTGAACGTCTCGGCAAAACAGCTTGCCTCGGAGCGATTTGTCCACTCCGTCCTGGGCGCGCTTGAACGCACCGGGACGCCCCCGCATGCGCTGGAACTGGAAATCACCGAATCCGCCTTCATGTCGAACCCCGAGTACGCGACGCGTGTAATGGAGGAGCTCAAGGAGCGCGGGCTGCGCTTCACCCTCGACGACTTCGGCACCGGGTACTCCTCGCTCTCCTATATCCGCAGCCTCCCGCTCTCGGGCATCAAGATCGACCGCTCCTTCACCGCCGACCTCGACAATCCGAAGACGCGCGCCATCGTTTCGACGATAATGCACATGGCGGGCGAACTGAACCTGGAGCTCACCGTCGAAGGAATCGAAACGACAGCCGAACTCAATACCATCCGTTCGCTGGCCCCGCGCGGGGGAGATATTCTGCTCCAGGGGTATCTCTTCTCTCGTCCGATTCCGCCGGATACTTTTTCATCACTCTTCGACAGGGACTTCATGTAAAAAGTCTCTCTTTTCACCCCCCTTGCACTTCATCCAAAAATGACTATGATGTATCTGCTTTCACAACCGGTCCGGATACTCCGGCCAAGGAGGGTCTTGTGTCTTGTATCACAAAATGTTTCACAGAAGCGCCTACCATCGTGCCGTCGCCGTTCTCATGGCGGCGGTGTCTCTTTTCCTCCACGCTCCCGCGCACGCCGAGGGGGCTGTTTCGTCCCCCGGCGAGATTCCCCCGCCGAAAGTCATCCCGGCCGAAGCCTTTTCTTTTGACAACGTGGTGAAGAAGGCCGAAGAACTCGCCGCCCGTCCCTTTGAAAATCCCGACGGGGCGGTTCCCGACTTTTTGCTCAACATCAGCTACGACCAGTGGCGAAAGATCCGCTTCCGCCCGAACATGTCCCTGTGGCGGAACGAGAAGCTGCCCTTCGAGGCGCAGTTCTTCCACCCCGGCCTCTTCTACAACAGGCTCGTCGGAATCAACATAGTCCATGACGGAGGGGCGCTGCGACTTCCCTTCTCCACGAACTTCTTCGAGTACGGAGACAACGCCTTCGCGTCGAAAACGGGGTCGGTTCCGCTGGACTTCACCGGATTCCGGCTGCACTTCCCCTTAAACAGGGACGATTATAAAGACGAGGTCGCCGTGTTCCTCGGCGCGAGCTACTTCAGAGCGGTGGCGCGCGGCACGCAGTACGGTCTCTCCGCGCGCGGACTCGCCGTCGACACCGCAATGCAGTCCGGCGAGGAATTTCCGTACTTCCGGGAGTTCTGGATAGAAAAACCTGCGCAGGGCGCCGAACAGATCGCCGTGTGCGCACTTCTCGACAGTCCGAGTCTTGCCGGGGCCTACCGTTTTATTCTGACTCCCGGCGAGGAGACCGTCATGGACGTGGAGTGCATGCTCTTTCTGCGAAGAGACGTCCAGAAGATCGGTATTGCGCCGCTCACGAGCATGTACCTCTACGGTGAACCTGAGAACGGCCGCGACGGCGACTTCCGTCCCGAGGTGCACGATTCGGACGGACTGCTGTACCACAGCGAAGAGGGGGAGTGGACGTGGCGGCCGCTGGCGAATCCGAAGCGCCTCGCCGTGCTCTCCGCGCCGCTTCAAAACCCGCGCGGTTTCGGTCTGATGCAGCGGGACTGGCTCTTCGACCACTACCAGGACCTTGAGGCGCGGTATGAGAAACGCCCGTCGCTCTGGATAGAGCCGCTCAGCGAGTGGGGCGAGGGGAATGTGGAACTTGTGGAGATCCCGACCGAACAGGAGATCCACGATAATATCGTCGCGTACTGGGTCCCTGCGAAGATGACAGAAACCGACGCCGACGGCTGGCCAAAGGACGAAACGCCGGAGTATCCCCGGACGATGACATTCGCCTACAGGATGCGCTGGCTTCAGCCGCACCGCCCGGTCCATGAACTCGGCCGGGTCATGGCGACGCGCATAGCGGCGGGGAACTCCCCGGAGATGATGAAGTTCGTCCTCGACTTCGAAGGGGACGAGCTTTCGGAACTCCCGGCGGGAGCGGGCCTGACAAGCATCGTGATGGTCGGGGACGGCGCGCGCCTTATCGAGAAACAGCTTCAGAAGAACGAGGCTACCGGAGGGTGGCGGCTGGTCTTCCAGGTTGCCCCCGAAGCCGAGAGCGGTCTCAAGACGCTCTTTCCTTCGCCCGCCGGCCGCCCCCGCATCCGCCTCTCCGCGCTGCTGAAGCGGGGGGAGAATATCCCGGAACCGCTGACGGAGACCTGGACCTATGACCTCCATCCGTGATACCGACCGCTGGCGCATCTCCCGCGACAGGGTGCTGCTCTACGTGCGCGCGCTCAACCTGCCGCCCTACAAGGGGCTCGACCTCGCCGTCGAAAGCCTGAAGCGCACCGGCCCGTCCTCCGCGGCGGAGTCGATGGAGTCGCTCCGCGCGCTTTTGAAAGAGCACGGGCTCGACCGGGGCGTGCTTGACTCCGAAGGGAAGCATCTCGCCTCCGTCCCGCCGCTCAACCGGAGCGTGATGGTTCCCGAGGAGCTTGACCGCGTTCCGTGGAGGACGTCGTTCGTCCAATTCCTCCGACGCTGGAAGAACGACCTTTTTGGAAAGGGGTGCGCCCGATGACCGCGTTCGAACTCGACTGGAGCCGCAGCGCGGGCCGGAGGAGGCTGCTGCTGATCTTCCTCGTCCTTGCGCCGACCTTTATTGCGTGCGGGACGATGGCGTCCATCCTGCCTTCGCGCGGAGGAAGCCCTCTGGAGATCGTGCTGCTCGCCGTCTTCGCGGTGCTCTTCGCATGGATCTCGGTGGGCTTCTGGACTGCGCTGATGGGATTCTTCCTCCTTCTGCAGCGACGCAACCGCTACTCTGTCTCCAACGTCTGCGAGGGGCTCGGCTTTTCGATAGAGAACCCGCATGCACGGACGGCCGTCCTGATACCGATCTACAACGAGGACGTGAAACGGGTCTTCGCGGGCCTGAAGACCGTCTACGATTCGCTTGCCGCGACGGGGTCGCTCGACCGGTTCGACTTCTTCGTCCTGAGCGACACTACCGATCCGGACGTCTGGGTACAGGAGGAAGAGGGCTGGCATCGTTTTTGCACGGAGCAAGACGCCTTCGGGCGGGTCTTCTACCGGAAGCGCCGGAGCAACGCGAAGCGGAAGAGCGGAAACGTGGCCGACTTCTGCAGGCGCTGGGGGAAGAACTACCGCTATATGATCGTCTTCGACGCCGACAGCATTATGGCGGGACGGACGATGGTCCGTATGGTACAGATGATGGAGGCACGGCCCGATATCGGCATTCTGCAGACGCCGCCCGCAGGAGTGAACCGCGAGACGCTGCTCGCGCGGGCGCAGCAGTTCGCCAACCGCGTCTACGGGCCGATGTTCGCCGCGGGACTGCACTTCTGGCAGCTCGGCGACGCGCAGTACTGGGGCCATAACGCGATCATCAGGGTAGAACCGTTCATCAGGCACTGCGAGCTGCCGCGCCTCCCCGGAAAGGGGCCGCTCGGCGGCGACATTCTGAGCCACGACTTCGTGGAGTCGGCCCTCATGCGCCGCGCCGGGTACGGCGTCTGGCTGGCGTACGACCTCGACGGCAGCTACGAAGAGACGCCGCCGACCCTGCTCGACGAGCTGAAGCGCGACCGGCGCTGGTGCCAGGGCAACTTGCAGCACCTACGGTTGATCTTTTCGCGGGGTTTTTTTCCGGCGCACCGCGCGCTCTTCCTGAACGGCATCCTCTCGTACGGTTCGGCGCTGCTCTGGCTGGCCTTCCTGCTCATCAGCTCAGCGCAGGCCGTGGCAGAGGTCTACTTGGAGCCTGTCTACTTCCTCGACACAAAGACGCTCTTCCCGCAGTGGCCGGTCTGGAGGCCTCACTGGGCGCTCGCGCTCCTCGGCTCGACCGCGGTGCTGCTCTTCCTCCCCAAGTTCTTCAGCTATGCGCTGGCGCTTCTGCGCGATCCGGCGGCGCGTCTTTACGGGGGGAGGCTCCGGCTCGCCTGCGGCATTCTGCTGGAGGTGGCGCTCTCCACGCTGCTGGCGCCCGTGCGGATGCTGCATCACAGCGTCTTCATCCTCTCGACCATTCTGGGCAAAAACGTCGGTTGGCCGACCCAATCCCGCGACGACCGGGGAACCCCATGGGCGGACGCCGTCGACGTTCACTGGTGGGGGACGATACTCGGCATCCTCTGGGGCGCGCTCGTCTACCTGACGAACCCCTCCTTCTTCTGGTGGATATCGCCCATCATCCTCTCGCTCGTACTCTCCATCCCGCTCTCCGTCCTCACGAGCAGGGCGAGCCTTGGAAAAGCGTTCCGGCGGGCGGGGTTCTTCACAACTCCGGAAGAGACGGAACCGCCGTTGGAGCTGCGCGAGCTGGCGAAAACCCTTCAAGAGGAAGCGCCGTACTCACCTCTTCCTCTGTCACCACGGCAGGGATTCCTCCGCGCCGTGACCGACCCGTGCGTCCATGCGCTCCATACGTCGCTGCTGCTGCGCTACAAAAAGGGAGCGCCCGCGCGGGAAGAGGCGCGGCAGGCCCTCGTGGAGAAAGCGCTTCGTTCCGGTCCCGACTCTCTTTCCTCAAAGGAGAAAATGACGCTCCTGAACGATCCCTTTCACCTCGCCGAGCTTCACAGGCGTGTCTGGGAGCTGGAGGACGACAAACAGGCCGCCCGGTGGGGGCTCTCGCAGCCGTCCGTCGACTGAACACGCACGTGAGAGGAGCGGAATTTGCTCCTCTCACTGTTTTTTACCTTCTCTCTTCAACCAAAAGGAAGTATACTCAATAAAAACACCCACACGATCAAGGAGAGGATTTTATGCACTGCACCGGACACGCCGCCACAACACAGCCGCGTTCTCTTCCCTTTCCCGCGGCTGCGGGGCTTTCTTCAGCAGAAGGCTTTGCGGAGGAGGAAGCACGATGACGGGGCTCCCAAAGAACATTCCGGCGGATACTCATCAGGAGCGCGCTGCGTGGCGGACTTCGCGCGACCGCGTGCTGCTCTATCTGCGCGGACTGGACCTGCCGCCGTTCGAGGACCTCGACCTCGCCGCCGCTAGCCTTCGCGCCTGCGGAGCGTGCGAGGAACCCGCTGCGGAAGGCCTGGGCTCACCGTCCCCCGCCGAGGCGATGGAGTCGCTCTTCAACCTGCTTGAAGAGCAGCGTCCGGAAGGGCTGCTCGGCATGCGGCGAATCCCCTCGTGCCCTTCGCTGAACAGGGGCGTGATGGTCGCCGAACCGATGGACCGCGTCCCGTGGAAGACGGCGTTCGTCCGCTGGATGCGGCGCTGGCGCCGTGAACTCTTCGCCAGGGAGGGCGCGAGATGAACACAACCGACACCGCCGCAGTCCCCTCCTGGAGACGTTCCGGAAGCAGACGGCGCATCGCGCTGCTCTTCCTCGTCCTCATTCCCACAATCACGTCGAGCTACACAATGGCCCGCCTGCTCCCCGAACGCGCGAGTCTCGTCCTCGACGCGCTTCTCGTGGCCGTGTTCGGCATTCTCTTCGCGTGGATCTCCGTGGGCTTCTGGGCTTTTATGGGAGGGCTCTTCGTTCTCCTGACGAAGCGCGACCGTTATCGCGTCTCGAAGAGCTGCGACGGACGCGACCTCTCCATTCCCGACGCGAACGCGAGAACCGCGATCCTCATCCCCATCTACAACGAAGAGGTGAACCGCGTCTTCGCGGGGGTGCGCACCGTCTACCGCTCGCTGAAACAGACAGGCTCCCTCGACCGCTTCGACATCTTCCTCCTCAGCGACAGCACCAGTCCAGATGTCTGGGTGGAAGAGGAGGAGGCGTGGCACGACTTCCGCCGCGAGGAGGAGGGGACGGAGGCGCACGTCTTCTACCGGAAACGGGACAACAACATCAAGCGGAAGAGCGGCAACGTGGCGGACTTCTGCCGCCGCTGGGGGAAGAACTACCGCTACATGATCGTCTTCGACGCCGACAGCGTCATGACCGGCGAGAGCATGGTCCGCCTGGTGCAGATCATGGAGGACCGCTCCGACATCGGCATCATCCAGACGCTTCCGCTGGCCGTCAACCGCGAGACGCTCATTGCGCGCGTGCAGCAGTTCGCCAACCACGTCCAGGGGCCGCTGCTGGCCGCGGGGCTCCACTTCTGGCAGCTCGGCGACGCGCAGTACTGCGGGCACAACGCCATCCTCCGGGTAGAACCGTTCATGAAGCACTGCCAGCTTCCGCGCCTGCCGGGCAAGGGGTCGCTGAGCGGCGACATCCTGAGCCACGACTTCGTAGAGTCGGCGCTGATGTGCAGGGCCGGATACGGCATCTGGCTGGCCTACGACATCGAGGGGAGCTACGAAGAGACGCCGCCGACGCTTCTCGACGAGCTGAAGCGCGACCGCCGCTGGTGCCAGGGAAATCTGCAGCACATGCGGCTGATCTTCACTCGGGGTTTCTTCCCCGCGCACCGCGCGCTCTTCCTGAACGGCGTCCTCACCTACGGCTCCGCGCTACTCTGGCTTACGTTCCTCATCGTCAACTCGGCGCAGGCCGTCTCCGAGGCGCTCTTCGAGCCGATCTACATGCCCATTCTGCGCAAGTTCCTGCCGAGCATGCCCGTCTGGAGGCCCCACTGGGCGCTCTCCCTGCTCGGCTCGACCGCGCTCCTCCTCTTTTTGCCAAAGGTCCTCTCCGCACTGCCGATCCTCGTCAAGGACTTCCGCGCGCGGGCATACGGGGGGCCGATACGACTCTACATAAGCGTCTTCCTCGAAGTGGTGCTCTCCATGATCCTCACACCGATCCGCATGATCTTTCACAGCCTCTTCATCGTCTCGACGCTCCTCGGGAAGAGCATCGGGTGGGGGACGCAGTCGCGGGACGACCGGGGAACGACGTGGAGCGAGGCGTTCGCCGCCCACTGGTGGGGGACGCTCCTCGGCATCGCATGGGGGGGCGTCGTCTACTGGATCATCCCGTCCTTCTTCTGGTGGATCTCGCCGATGATCTTCTCCTTCGTGCTCTCCATCCCGATCTCCGTCTTCACGGGGAGGGCCTCGGTCGGCAGGTTCTTCAGAAAGATCGGGCTCTTCCTCGTCCCGTCGGAGGTCAGGCTGCCGCCCATCCTCCAGGACTTGGAGGACAACCTGGAGCGCCCCGCCCGCTACTCGCCGTTCGGGCATTCGCGGAAGCAGGGCTTTTTGCGGGCGGCCGTGGCCCCGCGCACCCACGCGCTCCACATCGCGATGCAGCTCCCCCGCAGGAAGAAGAAACCATCCCCTCTGCGGGAAGAGGCCAGAAAGCGCATCGTGGAGAAGGCGCTCCAGCTCGGGCCGGATGCTCTCTCGGCCAAGGAGAAGACGGCGCTCTTGAAGGACACGGATCGTCTTCGCGAACTGCACCGCCGCGTCTGGACTCTGGAGGACGAGGAGAAAGCCGCGCTCTGGGGGCTCGCGCTGCCGAAGGAAGAATAGGGGATACGGGCAGGGGAATCTTTCCGGAATTGAAGAGAAGGAGGGTCAGCGATGCACGGTACGAAAAAGGAAACAATCTGCTACTGCTTCAACTATACACGAAGCGATATCGAAGCCGACCTTCTGATTAACGGACGCTCGACGATCCTGGAACGCATCCTGGCCGCGAAGAAGACATCGGGATGCCGTTGCGCGGAGCTGAACCCTTCGGGAGGCTGATGCGTAGGCGACGTCGGCCGTGTGCTGGACGAGATCCGAAAACGAGGAGTGTGAACACGAATGACCGAACGGGAAAAGATGCTCGCAGGCGAACTGTACGACCCATCCGACCGCGAGCTTGTGCGCTTGAGAGCTCGGGCGCGCGATCTGTGCCTTGATCTGAACGCATCGCGCGCGACGGAACAGAAGCTTCGGCAACTTATCCTGCAGGAGCTCCTCGGGAGCGGCGGGGAGAGCGTCAACGTGCAGCCCCCCTTCCACTGCGACTACGGCGTGCACATTCACCTGGGGGACAAAGTGTACTTCAACTTCAACTGCATCGTCCTCGACGTCTGCGAAGTGCGCATCGGCGACTTCACGATGTTCGGCCCGGCAGTGCAGATCTACACGGCGACACACCCGATGGACGCGCAGGAGCGACGGGGGAAGGAGTTCGGGAAACCCGTCTTCATCGGATCGGACGTCTGGGTCGGCGGCGGCGCGATCATCTGCCCCGGCGCGACGATCGGCTCCCGCTCCGTCATCGGCGCCGGCAGCGTCGTGACGAAGGACATCCCCGAAGGCGTCTTCGCTGCGGGCAACCCGTGCAGGGTGGTGCGGAAGATCGGGGAACACGAGGACAGAGAATCGCTTTAATATGCGTGGAAATACTTTCCGCGCAATGAAGAGAGCGATCGCGATGTGTGTTGTTGCGTCTTTACTTGTGTGCGTTGCGGCGGATCTTTCGGCTTATTCTTCCTGTCTCAGCGGTTCTTTCCCGAGCGAACGCAGTGCGAGCAGGCTGGCCGCCATCGCGCACGAAACGAGCAGGAACGCAGCAAAATAGCCCTCCGCCGTATAGACGCCAGGCTGTCCCGCCGGGAAGCGATTGATCACGATCCCCGTCCCCCACTGGAAGACAACCGCCGAGAGAACGGCGATCATGTTCATCGCGCCGAAAACGACCCCTTTCTCCCCAACCGGGGCAAGGGCGGTCACCCCCGCAAGAGCGAAGACTCCCCGCAAACCCGTGATGGCGCCGAGGAGCAGCGCCACGGCTCCTCCCGACCATATGGGAAGACCGGAGACGGTCGTTCCGAGCAGAAGAAACCAGACCAGCGCGTTCACCGAGCTTACACGGCGGACAAGCAGAGGCAGCTTTTCCGGGGAGAGGACAACTCCTCCGATCATAAGAGGACCGACCATCATCCCCGCGCTGATCAGCGAACTCCAGAAGCGGGCCGACGCCGGCGAGGCATTGAAGGCCGCCGCAAACCAGGAGACGCCCCAGAGCCCCTGGAAGCTCAGCAACGACGCCGAGGAAACGGCCCAGACAATCATCAGCGACCGCACGCGCCGGTTCCGGAAGATGAAGAGCACCGCCCTCCCGATCCCCGGAAGAATGGAGGAGAGCGTCTTCTTCTCGTCTCCCGCAGGCCTCCGCATGGGGTCCGACTTCGCCCTGCGCGCCAGAAAGAGCGCCATGAAGAAGCTCGTCCCCGCGAGAATGGCAAAAGTCGCGGGGATGCCGAACGTATCAAGCGCGAATCCGAGGGGCGCGACCGAGACAATCGCCCCCAGGCTGGAGACGGCGAAGTTGATCCCCGCGTAGAAGCAGTACCGCTCCGCAGGGAAGGCGAAGGCCAAAAAGACAAGCGTCGCGGAGTACATGGGGGAGACGCCGAACCCGGAGACCAGCCGCCAGACGCCGAGCGTGAAGGGCGTCCGGACGATCGTCAGCAGAAGGCATGAAGCCGCGGTGAGCAGCAGACCGCACGTCACCACCCGCACCGGGCCGTATCTGTCGTGCAGAATGCCGGAGACAGGCTGCATCAGCGCGTACGCATAGAAATGGACGCTGGAGATGAACCCCACCAGCGACGCGCTCATGCCGAGCCGTTCTCCCTCCAGCGGTAAAATAACGGAAGCCGAAATCCTGAAGAAAACCGTCAAGAAAAACGACGCCGTCAGTATGATGAACAGGGGAAAGGATGGATCCGCAAAAAGCGACCTGTAGGTCGAACGTGAAGTGCTCACGGCAAAGCTCCTTTGTCGCAGTCAATATTTTGAACGGGGTACAGCATACCATAGAAAATGAACTGCGGGAAGTCGGGAAACATACTTATAATGAAGAGAAATAACCAGCTTCTACCGTGTTGCTGCTATTCTTTTCCGGAGCGTCCGCCTCGCTGGAACTTCGCCCCCCTCTACCCCCGGGCCGAAAATCTGTCGCCGTTCCGTTGCACCGAGGGCAGGTTGTTCAGATACTCGCTCTTCTTGCTTTCGTCGTACTCCTCCGCTATCTTGACGATGCTCTCTTCCCAGGTCGCCTTCAGGTCTTCGAGCATTGCGCGCACCTCCGCGATCTTCTCCGGATCCTTCGCGGTGTTCGCCTTGATAAGCGTTGTGTACATGAAGTCGTAGAGGCGCATGAGGTTCGTCGTGACCGGATTGTCCTTATTCACGCGCAGCGTGATCATCAGCTCCCTCACGACGTTCTGCGCCCGCTTGAGGTGTTCGTTCGTCTCGTCGTAGAGATGGTTCGACAGAGCGGACTCCGCGGCCAGGCAGCTCTGAATGCCTATGTCGTAGGTAATCAGCAGGAGCTGCTCGCGCGACGCGGTGCGAATGGCATTTTCAGTATAGGTTTCCTGCGCCCGGCTCCTGTTTTTTGGCCAGAACATGACAACTTGCCCCCTCCCGCGGAGATTTTCGCAAAACGTTCAAAGAGTTTCCTCGATGTCTTTTATTTTCGGTAGAGCGGAGGGGCAGGTTAAGTCTGAACAGACAGCAACAGGAAGAGAGTTCACAGAGGGCGTGCCAGCATTTTTTCCGCGGATACGCCCTCTGCGTTTTTTCGGGGAGGCGCTACGGCAGCAGTCCGCCCTGCTGCATTCTCTTTTTCATAAACTCCAGCACGTCGCCCGCGCTGCTCAGGTTCGGGCGGAAGGGCTCGCCGACATCCAGCCCCAGTAATTTCGCCATGTCCTTCGTGGCGACGGGGAAGCTCGCCCGGTCCATGGCGAGGCGCACCGGATTCAGCCGGAACTGCGCCTCAAGAGACCCCTTCAGGTCGCCCGCGACGTACTTCTCGTAGATTGAGACCACAAGCTCGGGACAGAAGTTCGCCATGGTGGCGACCGCGCCGTCCGCGCCGTGGGCGAGCGCGCCGTAGATCAGCGTGTCCTTTCCCCCGAAGACCTTGAAGTCCTTCTCCTTCGTCTTCGTCAGCCGGAGAAACTCGCTCGTCAGCGTCATGTCGCCGCTGGAGTCCTTGATGCCCACGATGTTCTCCACATCGTTCGCGAGCCGCCCCACAAGAGGCGCGGAGAGCGAGTACCCCGTCCTCCCGGGGTTGTTGTACAGCAGCACCGGCGTACCCGGGACGGCCCCGGCGATGGTTTTGAAATGGAGGTACAGCTCGTCGTCGGTCGGCTTCAGGAACATCGGCTGCAGCACGGAAACGCCGTCCGCTCCCATATCCGCGGCCATGCGGGCGAGCTGGACGCACTTCCTCGTCTTGACGGCGCCCATGCCGAAGTAGACGGGGACGCGCTTCTTCGTCTGGTCCAGAATGATCCGAAGCCCCCGCTCCATCTCGTCCTCGTCCAGCATGTAGAACTCGCCGTTGCTCCCGAAGGCGAGGATGCCGTGGACGCCGCTCTCGACGACGAAGTCCACCTGACGGCGCATCCTCTTTTCGTCGATTTTTTCGTTTTCATCCACTATGGTCACTATGGGGGGGATGACCCCCTTGATGAAGTCCGTGTTCACAGGTACCAGTCCTTTCGCGTCGCCCGCCGTTTGCGGCGGGGTATGATCTTCAGTCGTCTTCACCCCTCGGGGAAGCTCCCGCGGGGAGTGCTACGTGATCGGGGCCGGGTTGAAAAGGCAGATATCGTTGAACAGTCGGTAGCGTTCGGCGGCAGGGCGCTTTCGCCCGCTTGCGACCTCGACGATCTCGCGGAAGAGCTGTTCGCCCACGGTCCGGATATCCGACCCGCCGGAAGCGATTACTCCCGCGTCCACATCGATCAGGTCGCTCCACATGTCCTTCAGGTTCGACCGCGAGGAGACCTTGATCACAGGCGCGGCGGCCAGTCCGTAGGGCGTCCCCCTCCCCGTCATGAACACCTGGAGCGTCATGCCCGAGGCGAGCTGGCAGGTTCCGCAGACCATGTCGCTCGCGGGCGTGGCGGCGAAGACGAGTCCCCCGGCGGACGGGCGCTCTCCGGGGGCGAGCGCCTCCGAAATCGGCGCGCGTCCCGACTTGGCGATCGAGCCCATCGCCTTCTCGACGATGTTCGCCAGCCCGCCCTTCTTGTTTCCGGGAGTGGGGTTGGCGCTGCGGTCCACGCCCCCCGCACGGAGGTACTCGTCGTACCATCGCATCTCTTCGACGAGCCGCCTTCCCACGGCGGAGTTCACGCAGCGCGCAGCGAGCTGCTCCACGCCGTCCCGCACTTCGGTGACCTCGGAAAAGAGCACCGTCGCGCCCGCCCCGACCAGAAGGTCCGACGCGTACCCGGCCGCCGGGTTCGCGGTAATGCCGGAAAAGGCGTCGCTCCCTCCGCACTGCATCCCGACGCAGAGGCGAGAGAAGGGCAGCGTCGTCCTGCGCCTGTCCTCCAGCCTGCGGAGCTTCCGCTCCGCCATCTCCATCAGGGCGTCGGTCATCTTGACGAACCCGGCGTGCTCCTGGAGCATCAGCACATTCCCGGGGCGGATCTCCTCCGGTTCGAGCAGCCTGTCCGCGGTGAGCTTCTCGCACCCCAGTCCGACGACCATGATCTCCCCTCCGAAGTTCGGGTTCCGCAGTATGTTCCGCAGCGTCCTGATGGGAACGGCGGCCTCGGGGGCGTCGATGGCGACCCCGCAGCCGTAGGGGTGGTTCAGCGCCACTATGTCGTCCACGTGCGGGAAGCGCGGAAGCAGCTCCCTCCGCATCCGCTTGACCGCGCCGTTGAGCACGCCCGCGACGCACTGGACCGTGGGCATGATGCCGAGGATGTTCCGCGTACCGGCGAAGGGGGCTCCCTCGACCTCGAACCCCTCGAAGCTCTTCACGGGCGCCTCGGGAAGCTCCGCGTCAATGTCGGTGGCGAACTCAAGACTATCGAGGTCCGGAGAGTCAGGCAGACGGAGCATCTTCTCGGTGATCAGTCCGCCCTGCGGAACGCCTGCGAGCAGATGCCCGAGCGCCACGCCATACCGGATCACCGCGCCACCCTCGGGGATGTCCTCCAGAGCGATCTTGTGCCCCTGGGGGATCTGTTCACGGGCGACCACACCCCATCCGGCCTCCGAACCTTCGGGAAGGTCGGCGACGGGGATGGCGACGTTGTCCCTCTCGTCCACCCTGATGACCGGTATCATGCCTGCGCGCCTCCGTTTCCGGCCGCGGCGCGCCGGGCCTCTCTTTTCGAGTCGTAAACCGCCCACGCGATGGAGGCGACGATCAACCCCCAGATCACCCACCCCATCGGGCGCGTGAAAAAGACCGAGAGGGAGCCGCCGACCCCCTTGATGGAGTCGACGAAGTACTTCTCCAGATCCTTCCCGAGGATGAAGCCGATGAGAAAGGGAACGATCGGGAGCTTGATCTTCACGAAGAAATACCCCAGGAGGCCGAAAAAGAGCATGGTCCACACGTCGAACATGTTTCCGTTCCGCGAAGAATACGCACCGATGACGCAGAGGAGGATGATCACGGGGAATATCCTGTACTTGGGAAGCTTGATGACCGAAGCGATGTACTTGATCGGGTAGAACATGACGAAGAACATCAGGAAGTTGCACAGCAAAAGCGCGGAGAGGATGACGTGCCAGAGGTCGAGATTATTCGTGATGAAGAGCGGACCGACCTGCACTCCCTGAAGCATGAAGGCGCCGACGAGCACCGCCGTGGTGCTGTCCCCGGGGATGCCGAGGGAGAGCAGCGGAATGAGCGCGCCTCCCGTCAGTCCGTTGTTGGCGGCTTCGCTGGCGACCAGCCCGTCGACGCAGCCCGTGCCGTACTTCTCAGGGCGCCCGGAGAAATTTTTCGCCTGCGAATACGAGAGCAACGACGCCGCGCTCCCCCCCACTCCGGGAAGGATGCCGACGAAGGTGCCGATGAACGCCGACCGGAACAGGTTGACCACCTGCCCCTTAAAGTCCGAGAACCTGAAGCCGCGAACCTCGCGGGAGAGGTCGGCCCCCATGGCGTCGTCCCGCATCCCCCCCTCCGCCTCCTGCAGGATCTGTACGAGGGCGAAGAGGCCGATGAGCACGGGAAGCAGCTGGAAGCCGTTGCGGAGGTCCACCGAGAGGAAGTCCGGCACCATGCGCATCTTGTTGTTGTCGGCAAACTGGCCGATCAGGGAGAAGAAGACGCCGAGGAACCCCGCGAAGACGCCCGTGACCATGTTCCCCTTGGAGAGGGCGGCGATGATCGAGAGCGCGAAGAGGATGATCAGGAACTTCTCCACCGAGGAAAAGCTGAGGGCGACCCTGGCGAGCGGCGGGGTGAAGAGAAAGAGCAGCAGCAGGCTGAAGAGACCGCCGAAGAGGGAGGCAGTGATGCCGATACGGAGCGCCCTGACCGCCTCGCCGCGCTTGGCCATCGGGTAGCCGTCGAACCCGGTGCAGATGGAGGACGGGGTTCCCGGAATGTTCACAAGGATGGCGGGAACAAGCCCTCCGCTGATTCCCCCCACATAGAGCCCGAGCAGGAGGAAGAGGGAGACGTGCAGGTCGTAGGCGTACGTGAGCGGAAGAAAGACCGCGATGGCCATCGTGGCCGTCATCCCCGGCAGCGCGCCGAAGACGATGCCGACGACCACGCCGACGAACGCCATGAGCAGATGAAGAAGGCCGAAGTCTATCATGTGCGTTTCCTCCTCTTTACGGCAGCGTTATCTTGAACACCCGGGCAAAGAGAAACCAGACCGAGGTCGAGAAAAGGACGGAGAGGAGCAGTGAGACGCACACGGATTTGAATGCGCCGTTCGCCCACGGCCTCCCCGAGGCGATGGCCGCCGGAAGCTCTTTGAGGCGGTCGACGCCGAAAAACAGTACGCTGTACAGAAAGACGACGACGATGCTCGACGCCAGAAAACCGGCGAACTCCATCGCGTAGATATACAGGACGAAGAGCGCAACCGAGCCGAACAGCTTGAGTTTGTCGCAGCCGGGCTCGAAGAAGCGCATTGCTTCCCTGTTGATAAAAGGCCGCCCTTTCCTGCGGCATTCGATCGCCCGCTGCGCGATCATCACCGCGAGGAGCAGCGCCAGAATGCCCAGGATGATGGGCGGAAACAGCCAGTGGGACGTGGAAGGTTTGTAACTCACTCTGAACATCGTTCAATCCTCCGGAGGCAGTATCGAAAGGGAGCGGCGCGGGAAACGAAAAGCGTTCTCCGCGCCGCTCCGTCCGGGAAGCGCTACATCACCAGATCGTCGAGGGACGGGGCGGAATCGATCAGCCCCTGCAGAGAATCTCTCTTCTGGTAGATGAATTTCTTCGCCGCGGCCGAGTCGAGGTACCCGCCGCGGTAGGACATCTTCGCCATATCGGCCTTGAACTGAGGATCCTCGGAGACCGCTTTCATCCCCTCGTCGAGCGCCTTGACCATATCGGCCGGGAAGTTCTTCGGAAGGTAGATGAGGAAATCCTTGGAGAAGCGGAACTCGCTCCCGTCGGCAAGCGTGATCCCCTGGTCGGCGTACGAGGGAACGTCGATGCCCTCCACGTTGTCCAGAAGGCCGACGAACTTCATGGCGATCTTCTTGTCCCCGACCTTGGTATAGTCAAGGAGAGATGTGTAGTCGGCGAAGATCACGTCCGCGTTCCGGTCGATGAGAAGCTGAATCTTGTCGGAGGTGGAGCCGCCCACGATCACGACGATCCTGTCCGCGACGTCCTTGCCGTACTTGCTCTCGACCCACTCCCAGAAAGCGATGAAGCCGATGTGGGAGACGCCGCCCGCTTCGCACGCCATGCGGACCTTCGCTTCCGGATTCGCCTTCAGGTACTCGGGGATCTCCGCCATGGTGTTGTACGGGGCGTCCAGATACGCCGCCCATGCGGCGCCGGGGTTCTGCGCGACCCGGGGGCCTACCTCCATGTTCTCCAGCTTGTAGATGTCGTCGTAGGCCTTGAAGGAGACGCCGAGGTAGGTCATGTCGTGGAACATCATGATCGTCTTCCCGTCGGGGCGCGAGGTCTGCATCGCGTCCAGGGCCACCGCAGCGCCGACCGCGTCGACCTTCATGTTCGCGCCCAGCGCCTTCGCAAGGTGCCGGGAGACGGTCTCGGCGATCAGGTACGAATCACCTGCGGTCGAGGTGGACCCGATGACCACGCGGACGTTCATCCCGGCGAAGGGATTCGCCCCCGCGACGGCGGGAACAGCCAACAGCACGAGTACCAACAGAGCAAGCAGAGCCTTTCTGAACTTCATGTGAACTCCTCCTTTTGTTCCGGAGCGCAGGCCCCGGTTTTTTAGTGCTCCAAGCGCCCTAGCGAACCATGCAGGGGCGCTTCGGATCGAATTTCCAGCCCGGAATAAGGAACTGCATCGCCGCCGCGTCGTCCCGCGCACCCAGACAGTGCTCCATGTAGAGCCGGTGCGCCGCCTCGATCGCCTCCATATCCGGCTCGATCCCCAGGCCGGGAGCCGCGGGGAGGTCGATGAATCCGTCCCGGATTGTGAGAGGCTCCTTCGTGAGGCGTTCCGTCCCCTCCTGCCATATCCAGTGCGTGTCGACGGCCGTTATCCTGCCCGGAACCGCGGCGGCGGTGTGGCTGAACATGGCCAGAGAGATATCGAAGTGGTTGTTCGAGTGAGAGCCCCACGTGAGGCCGAAGACCTCGCAGAACTGCCCCACCCGCACCGAACCCTCCATCGTCCAGAAGTGAGGGTCGGCCAGCGGAATGTCCACGGACTGGAGCATCGCCGAGTGGGCCATCTGCCGCCAGTCTGTGGCGATCATGTTCGTCGCGGTGGGCAGCCCCGTGGCGCGGCGGAACTCCGCCATGACCTCGCGCCCCGAAAAACCTCCCTCGGCCCCGCACGGGTCCTCGCAGTAGGAGAGGATGCCGTGCATCCCTCCGCACAGCTCGACGGCTTCCTTCAGCAGCCACCCGCCGTTGGGGTCGATGGTAATCCTCCCGTCGGGGAACGCGCGCTTCAGCGCCCTCACGGCCTCCATCTCCTCGCTTCCGGGGAAGACGCCCCCCTTGAGCTTGAAATCCGAAAAACCGTAAAGATCGCGGCTCGCCTTCGCAAGCGCGACGATAGCCTCCGGCGTCGTCGCCTCTTCGCGGCGGAGCCTGTACCACTCGACGGAGGAACCGGACTCCGAGATGTACGGGAGATCGGTCTTCTTCCTGTCCGCCACGTAGAAGAGGTACCCCAGGACGGGAATCCTCTCCCGGAGCTGCCCGTCGCCGAGGAGCGACGCCGCGGGCACGCCGAGATACTGCCCCAGCAGATCGAGCAGCGGCGCCTCGATGCCGGTGAGTACATGCACCCCTGTCCTCAGGTCGAATGTCTGCTGTCCCCGCACATCGTCCTCCCGCCCCGCGAAGAGCTTCTTCACGGCGAGCAGCGTGTTCTTGTACTCCCCCGTCCGTGAGCCGACGACGAGGTCGCGGGCCTGTTCGAGCCCCCCGGCGATCTTCTCGCCCCCCGGAACCTCTCCGACGCCCGTCCTCCCCTCGCTGTCCGTCAGCAGCACCACGTTGCGCGTGAAGTACGGACCGTGGGCTCCGCTGAGGTTGAGGAGCATGCTGTCCCGCCCCGCGACGGGGATCACCCTCATTTCCGTTACAACCGGTTGGCACGTCTTCTTCATGCTGTCGTCCTTTCCATTCGTCAATGCGCTACATCGCACCCGCGACGACGGGCGCGACTTCGGACATGAACATGTACATCTTCTTCGACATGGAATCCCGCGAGAAATAGTCGGGGTAGGAGGCGCGCACCGTCTCCACGTCCCAAGTGAGGTGCCTGTTGAGGATATCCAGCGCACGATCGGTCTCGTGCGCGAGTATCGCGTCAAGAAGCTCCCCGTGCTGCTCATGGAAATACTCCTGCCCGACGCCGCCGCCCTTGATCTTCAGCCTGCGGACGCGGAAAAAGTGCAGCGAATTCTTGCTGATGACCGACCAGACTCTTTCGCGGCCGCACCCGCTGCAGATCAGCCGGTGGAAGTCCTGGTCGAGAAAGAGAAAACGCTTGCGGTCGCCCGTATCCAGCGCGTTCTGCTGCATCTTCAGATTGGCTTCGAGCGCGATCGCCCCGTCGGCGGAAAAAGAGCGGCACGCCTGAATCAGCGTATCGGACTCAAGACACTTGCGGATATAGCGTCCCTCCTCGATATCGTCCACATCGAGCAGGGAGACGAACGTCCCCTTCTGAGGGTAGACGTCGACAAAACGCATCTCTTCAAGAAGGACAAGAGCTTCGCGGACGGGCGTCCGGCTCAGTGAAAGAAAGGAGGCGATCTCCTTGTCGGAGAGCGGCGTCCCCGGCGGAAGGACAAGATGAATGATGTTCTGGAGAACGACGCGCATCGCCCACTCCCTGGACGACTCGCCGCCGAGACGGTGTAAAAACTCCATGCTCCCCCTCCTCATCCTAGTTTTATATGCTAGTCATACTAATATATCAGTTGCGGCTTTGTCAAGAAAAATCTCTCAGGATAATGCCTCCTCCTGAGACGCTCGAAATCAGTCCGAATTCTCCCCGGCGAGCTGACGCACCCGCTCTTCGGAGAACTCCAGTATTTCTGCGACCAGAGAAACGGCCATGCCCGAGGCAAGCATGCGCCGGACGGTCTGTCGAAGGACTTCTTCACGTCCTTCTTGACGACCTTCTTCACGTCCTTCTTGACGTCCTTCTTCACGGCCTTCTTGCAGGCCCTCCTGCCGTCCTTCTTCGCGCCCTTCCGCCAACCCTTCCTCGCGGCCCTCGCGCTTATATCTCCGTATCTCTTTCTCCAAGTAGGTCAGCATGTTCTCAGCCTCCTCGTTTTCGAACATATCCTCCGGCGCGCTATCGGCATCCAAGCCCTCTCGCTTC
>JAHDKR010000161.1 GCA_018436785.1 Synergistaceae bacterium
CCGCCGTCAGGCAGGAGGTCGAGGCGCGCCTCTTCTCCGCCCGGGCGGAACTGGCCGTCCAGCGCCCCTCCCTCGGCCTCTCCGCCGAGGCGAGCAAGTGGCTCGACAAGGACCGGGGCGACCAGCAGGTCGATCTCTCCCTCTCGCACCGCGTCAACCTCTCCGGCAGTTACGGGCTTCAGGAGCGCGATCTGCTGCTCGGCGTCGAGATCCTTCGGAACCAGTACGCCGACGCGGTCAATGAACGTCTCGCCCTCGCCGCGTCCGCCTACCGCCAGGCGGTGATGGCCGCGCTGAACCGGGAGGCGATGGAACAGATCGTGGAGAAGCGCCGCGAGTCGCTCACGATCACCAAGGAGAAGTTCGACAAGGAGCTGGTCTCCCTGCTGGAGCTGCTGCGGGCGCAGTCCCAGGTGGACGACGGCGAAGCCTTTCTCCTCCAGGCCCGGCAGAAGTACGAGCAGCAGATTGTCGAGATGAGCGCCCTCGCCGGAGGGGCCTCCGTAATACCGTCGGTTGCGCTCCCCGCACTCGACGGGGTGAATCTCCTCGTGGACGAGGAGAAGGCGTGGGGAAGCCGCCCCGACGTCGCCGCGCTGCTGCTCTCCAAGGAGCGGGCCTCGGTACAGCGCTCGCTCGCTGCGAAGGGGCTCTCCCCGTTCGTCGATCTCTCCGTCGGGCTGAGAATAGCGGAGGATCACATCTATCCCCAGGAACGAACGGGAGAGGTTTTCGTCCGCGCCGTGCTCACGATCCCACTTGCGGACGGCGGAAAGACCTCGAACACAACGGAAGCGGCGGCGCTGATGCTCCGCAAGACCGAGTACGAGCTGGCCGCGAGGCGCGACGGTCTGAAACGGGAGGCCGACCTGGTGCGGGAGCGGTGGACCAGAGCGCTCGAGATCGTCGCCATCCGCCGGCGGCAGGCCGAGCGCGCCGACAAGGAGCTTGAAATCGCCGAGCTGATGTACCGCGAGGGAATGGGCTCCCAGCTCGACCTGATCAACGCCCAGGAGGCCGACCAGAAGAGCCGCACCGAATTTTTGAGCGCCGTACAGGAGCTGTGGCTCGTCCTCGCGGAGGCCGACCGGGTCATGGGCCGATGGGCGTCGCGGTAAAGCTTTCATTTCCTCCGCACTTAAGAAGTCCCGAAGGCGCGTCCGCCTACGGGACTTCTTAAGTGATCAGGCTGCTGCAATCCCGGCGGCAAGCCCCAGGAACAACGCCGGACCGGCAAGAAGGATCAGTCCGATCGTGCCGATCACCGAGCCCCCGACGACGGCCTCAAGCTCCTCGTCGGTCATCTCCGGATTCTTCTCGAAGATCACCTTCTGCATCTCCTCCAGCGTGAACTCGTACCCCAGTTCGCCCTTCACGTACGGTTCGATGTTCTCCTTCGTGTTCAGCTTCTTCAATTTCTCCTGAAGCTCGGTATCCGTCTCCAAGCGTTCGTAAAACGCCTTCGCCGATTCTATCGACATGCACGACACCTCCTCGAAATCAGTGACGCTCTTTCCGGAAAAACACCCGGCGCCTTCTCCCGCAGGAAACTAATAAAGCGCGGAGCCGCTTCACGCGGCGGCGGCCAGAGCGAGCGAAAGAATGGCCCCCGAAATGGCCATCCCGGCACCGAAAATTGTTATCAGCGTAATGGATCCTCCCACGACGGCCTCCAACTCCTCGTCCGTAACCTCCGGATTCTTCTCGAAGATCACCTTCTGCATCTCCTCCAGCGTGAAGTCGTACCCAAGTTCCTCCTTCACGTACCTCGCGATATTCTCTTTCGTGTTCAGATCCTTCAGCTTCTCCTGCAACTCTACGTCCCGCTCTACACGCTCGTAGAACGCAACTGCGGATTCCTTAGACATCTACAACACCTCCCGTTTTTTTCGTCCCGCTCTACGCGCTCGTAGAACGCAACTGCGGATTCCTTAGACATCTACAACTACAACCTCTTCTTCACCTCCTCTCTCGGAACGGACGCTGAAACTCCTTACTTCTCTCCGGTTCCGAACTGCGTTGTTTCCCCCAGAATCCTCCGGGCGGCGCGGGCAAGCAGCAGCTCCTCCACCAGGTCGCGCGGTTCCAGCCCCGTCTCCGGAATCGCCTCCGGCAGCATCGCCCCGTGCCACGGGAAGCCGTCCGCCCGCAGATGCTCGCGCACCAGCGTCATGAAGGGGGTGGAGCACGCCCGCTCCCTCTCCTCGCGGAGCACTTCGGGCCGTTCGCGCAGCAAGGCGTCGCGCCTCGCGGCGCGCTCCTTCCACTCCGCGTAGCCGCCCCGCAGTTTCAGCTCGTCGAGCACCGCTCCGGTGTTCTTGCCGTGGATGCGCCCCTGCATGTACCACCGGTGGAGCTTGTGCAGCAGAGCCTCCTCCTCCAGAAGACGGGCCGTCTCCTCTTCGTCGAGATCGTTCTCCTTCTTCCACGCGACGAACGCTTCGTCGCTCTTGAGTTTGAAGCGGCGGCGAAGGCGCTTCTCCTCGGCCTCCAGCTCCTCGCTTCGGGGAACCACGCCCCACAGAGCGGCGAGCAGCAGGGCAAGACGCCGGTTCAG
>JAHDKR010000080.1 GCA_018436785.1 Synergistaceae bacterium
CGGCGTTGGGGGCGTCGGCGGCACCGTCGCGGGCGTCCTCATCATGGGCTTCCTCGACAACGGCCTCCGCCTGCTGGCCATCTCCAGCTACGTGCAGCAGTCGGTAAAAGGCCTCGTCTTCGTCGGCGCGGTGCTGCTCGACCTGGCATTCAAGGGGTACTACAGGAAGGGTCGGGGACGGGATGCGTGAGGGTGGATTCGTGGCGTAAAAAAAAACGACTGGACTCCTCCTCTCCCTTCTCGCTATAATGCTAAGAAGTTCTTTTATCACGCATCGAAGGGGGCGGCGGTTTGGAGCAGTTGGGTTTGGGATTCGATTCGGGCGGCGCTGCGGCAGTTGCGTATTCCCCTTCGCTCTCCGCCGCTGTCGATGAACTCTCCACAGTCTCGGAGGCGGACGCTCGCGGGGCCGTGTTTACGCGTGCGGAGGTCGTCGACTTTATTCTCGATCTCGTCGGCTACACGGACGATCAGCCCCTTTACACGAAGCGCCTTCTGGAGCCCTCGTTCGGCGGCGGGGCTTTTTTGCTGCCGGCTGTACGGAGACTGCTCTCGGCATGGAAACGCTTTCGCACTTCCTCTCCGACTCCGGAAGAGCTTGGAGAATCTCTTCTCGCCGTTGAACTCCACGGCGAGACATACCGCGATACACGCGGAGAAACCATCCGATTGCTGGAGCGGGAAGGGATGAAACCGGGCGAAGCGGTGACGCTTGCAGACCGCTGGTTGTCGCAAGGGGACTTTCTGCTCGCGCCTCTTTCCGGCAGATTCGACTTCGTGGTAGGAAACCCGCCCTATGTGCGCCAGGAGATGATACCGGCTCCCTTGCTCTCGGAGTATCGCAGGCGCTACAGGACGCTTTATGATCGCGCCGACCTCTATATCCCGTTCATCGAACGTTCCCTCTCCCTGTTGACCAAGGGCGGCGTTTTAGGATTCATCTGCTCGGACAGGTGGATGAAAAACCGATACGGCGGACCTCTGCGCAGCCTTGTGGCAAACAACTACCGGCTCAAAATCTATGTAGACATGACGGACGTCGGCGCTTTCCATTCCGATGTGTCGGCATATCCGGCGATCACGGTCATCGGTCGAGAACCTTCCGGCGCGACGCGGATCGCCTATCGCCCCGAAATCGAACGCGAAACGCTGACCTCTCTTGCATCGGAATTTCGTTCGCCCAAGCTACAAAAAAGTTCCGGCTCCGTGCGCGAAATCGACGGTGTGACAAGCGGCGCGGAGCCGTGGCTGTTGGAGCCGTCGGACCGGACGGATCTCATCCGACGTCTGGAAGAGAGCTTCCCTTCTCTTGAGGAAACCGGATGCTCCGTCGGCATCGGAGTGGCGACAGGAGCCGACAAGGCGTTCATTGGCAAGTACGACGCTCTCGACGTAGAACCGGACAGGAAACTTCCTTTGGTCACGACGAAAGATATCGTCTCCGGCGAGGTCCGTTGGCTCGGCCGAGGGATCGTCAATCCGTTCGCGGACGGCGGCGGCCTGGTCGATTTGAAGGCATACCCCCGTTTGGGCCGTTATCTTGAGGAGAGACGCGACGTGATCGCTCGCCGTCACTGCGCGCAAAAATCCCCGGACAACTGGTATCGCACGATCGACCGCATCACACCGTCGCTGACGTGGAGACCGAAGCTCCTGATTCCCGACATCAAGGGCGAGGCGCACATCGTCTACGAACAGGGAGAGCTGTATCCGCACCATAATCTGTACTACGTCACATCGAACGAGTGGGAGTTGCGCGCGTTACAGGCCGTTCTCCTCTCGGCGATCAGCCGTCTTTTCGTAACGACCTATTCGACGAAGATGCGCGGCGGATATCTGCGTTTTCAAGCGCAATATCTACGCCGTATCAGAATTCCGCGATGGTCGGACGTCTCCGGAGTTTTAAGAAAAGAACTTACGGAAGCGGCGATCGCAAGAGATATCCACGCCTGCAACAACGCGACCTTTAGGCTGTACGGCCTGAACGACGAAGAACAGGCTACTTTGGGAGGGAACGGGACTCGATGACGCTGAATCTTGTCGATTTCGAACGGAAAGCCCGTAGCGCAGTAGAAAGTTTTTGGAAAAACCGAGAGGCGGCGAAACTCAAGCAGATCGAATCCGGCAACGCCGATCACGGCGAGCGAGCAGGCGTCACAGCTGGCAAGAATATGGACGGTTTTCTGGCGTTGATGTTGGATGTCATCAGGAACAACGGGCTGAAGGATGCCGAAATTCACCAAGGACGGACAATGCTGACTCTGCCGGGCTACTTCCGACCGACAAAACTCTGGGACTTGCTTGTGGTCCATAACGGAGCGCTCGTTGCGGCGATCGAGCTGAAAAGCCACGTCGGCCCTTCCTTCGGCAACAATTTCAACAATCGGACCGAAGAAGCCATCGGCAGCGCGTGCGACTTCTGGACGGCGTTTCGGGAAGGAGCTTTCGGCGCACAACCTCGGCCGTTCGTCGGCTGGCTGATGCTGGTCGAAGACGCTCCCGGATCAAGTTCACCCGTAAAGGACAAATCTCCTCATTTTCCTGTGTTCGAAGAATTCCAGGGAGCTTCATACCTGAAACGGTACGAGTTGCTGTGCCGGCGTCTGGTGCAGGAAGGGCTCTATACAGCCGCCGCCGTACTCTCAACACCGCGAAGCGCCTTGGAAACAGAGGCCTACTCCGAACTTTCTCCCATGACGGGGCTGAGACAATTTGTCGCGGCACTGGCCGGACACGTCGCAGCGGAAGCCGCACGAATAGGGGGTTGATGACTGGATGTGAAGCGTCCTCGTCCAAGCGCTCAGTCGGAAACTGGTATGCGTCCATTTCTAAACTCCTCTAGCCAACGGGAAAGGCATACTCTCTTTCAAAAAGAGGTTGTAACAACTGACGACAACCCTTGCAAAGGAGGGTTGTCGTCATGGAGAACAGTACCCGCGGCACCCGAACATCCGGAAGCGGCAATATCGGAGATTGTGCGCGCACACAGGATCTTTTTCGCCGCCGAGGGAACTTGGAACGCGCGGCTCGCCGCTTCTTCCCGAAGCGCCTCAAGCATAACTACGGCTTTGACCTCCGCTGAAAAGTTCCGACGCGCTCTGATTATTTAAGGGCGCACCCTCCCCCCCGGTTTTCGGGGTCCATTCTTCTCCGTCAAAAGTTTTTCAGCTTCTCGCGCATCGCCGGGCTCAGGGGAACCACCAGCTCCGCGTTGTACGACCCGGCCGGCATGGGCTTCACTGTGGGATCGTTTGTTGGATTCCAATGCTCGATTCCTTCCATGTTCTTGAGAATCTGCGCTGCCGCAATGGCATATCTGCGCGAGGCTGCGGCGGGCGTCCCTTCAAGAACTGCGGGATCGACGTTCGTTGTCACGATGGAAATGGTATCGTCGCTGTTGAGGAAAATCTCGAAAGTGCGAAACTGCTGCGGAAAATCGTGAAGCGACGACGTTTCCACCTGCCAGAAGCCGTTTTCGGGCGCGCCCGCAGGATCCGGCGACACGAAGGCTTTCACGGTATTCAGATGACGATGCCCGGCCATCAACAAGACGAGGTTCGGATGGCTGTGCAGTTCCGCCAGCAGATCAGGCAGTGTGACGGCATTTTTCGGATCGGTCCACCAGCCCATCGATGAATTGGGCGCTGTCACTTCAACGCTGATCGGGATGTGCGAGGCGATAACCATCAGCTGACCGGCCGCTGTGCCATCGGCAAGCTCCTTTTTCAACCATTCCCAGCGCGCCGCATCCAGAAAGCCGTGCCCGTGAATATCGAGGGAGCCGCTGTCGTCCCTTTGCGTATTGTCCAGCACGATCATCTTGAGCGGAACATTCGGTTTCGGAACGAAGCTGTAGCATGCAAAGCCGTCCTTGGCGCCGGGCATGTCGAACCCGTGACCGGCGGGAAGCGACGACGTGTTGAAAAACTCCTGCATCCACTCCGTTCGCAAAATCGAACGGCGATCCGGATCGGCGGCGACTTTGGGCTGGGTCTTGAAATCGCCGACAGGGCCCGCGTATTTGACATCTCCGTAGGGCGTCGAGCCGTCGAGCACCCCCATATAGTAGTCGCGACTGCCGATCTTCCGGGGGTCGCTCAGGAGATCTCCCGTGGCGAAGACGTCATCGCTGACGTAGGATTGCCGAAGATCCTTGCGCAGTCTGTGCTCCAGCGGGAAGGAGCCCATCCAGAAATGATCGTGGTTCCCCATTGTCTGATACCAGGGAATGGACGTGTCGAGCCCCGCCGCTTTGTAGGGTTTCTGATAATCGATGGTTTCGGCTCCCAGATGCGCGCCGGAGCTGGGCCGGATAACCTTGCCGTCGAGAACGTCGATATACCACCGAAGTTCATTGTACTGCGAGGTGTTGCAGGCGTCTCCAAGAGAAATACCAAAGTCCAGAGGGTTCTGCTTGTGCAGCGCGTTGACGGTCTGGATGGCGGCGTCGAGCACGTGCGTTGTGTACAGCATGACCCCGGAATACAGAGAAGATCCGTACCGTGATTCAGGATGCAGGTTTTGGAGATGGATCAGCTGATTGGGAGATTCTTTGTCGGTGATATGGATATCCGATATGGTAAAGAAATTCAGCAGCCGTGTTTTTTGAGTGGCGCCGTTGCTGTTGTACTCCTTCGGCATGAGATCGAGCCGTCTGTCGTGGGGAAGTCCCGGGCCGTAGGTCCAATCGCCGTAGCCGTACTGTTCGTATTGGGCGATCTCCCGGAGACTGATCGCAGTGGTCGGGGTCGCCCCCGGCATGATCGTCCGCTGAACCGTTGTCTGCACGTCGGAGGCGATCGGGTATCCTTCGGGCTCGCTTTGACTGTTCACGACGCATTCCGAACGCCCGGGAAAAAAGAAAAACAGCATACATGTGAAGAAGATGAAACCCATTATTTTGTACGGATACAATGAATTCATACCAACACTCTCCCTGATTGCCAAAGAATTTGTGAATCTGTTGCGAAATCATCGGCAGATTCATCTGCCGCCCGTCTCCGCCAGTCTCTGCCCGATGCGTCGAAACACCGAACCCAAAGCCCGAATACCCTGCGCCGCTCCCCATCCCGCATCTCCTCCGACTGCATTGTACAGTCGATTACGCGCATCGGCAAACCCGAAGTTCATCCTGGCAATTTTACACCGTCGCCGCGCCCCCCGGTTTGCACTTGCTACCGTTAGTGGGTATAATGCACTTATCTTTACTCTTCAAAAAGGCAGGTGCTGATAGTGAAACAGTTCGATATCATGGTGATAGGAATGGGACCTGCGGGCATGGCCGTTACGGCTATGGGGGCGGCCATGGGGCTCAATGTGCTCTCCATCGAAAAGCACAAGGTAGGCGGGGAGTGTCTGAACTGCGGCTGCATCCCCAGCAAGGCGCTTCTGAAGGCCGGCGAAGCCCTTCATTCCGCGAAGCACCTCGAAAAGTACGGTGTGAACGGGGAATTTCACATGAGCGCTTCCGACCCTATGCACGTAGTCCGGGAAAAAATTCTCGGCATCAACGACAAAAAATTCCAGAAGGCATTCGAGAATGCAACGCTGGTGAAAGGATCCGCCGAGTTCCTCGACGACCGGACGGTGCAGGTGAACGGAGAGAGTTACACCGCGAAGAAAATCTTCATCGGCGCCGGAACGGAACCCTTTATTCCTCCCATTCCGGGGCTGCGGGAGATCCCCGGTGTTCTCACGAACGTGAACATGTTCGAGATCGAGAAGATGCCCGAGTCGCTGACCATCATCGGCGGCGGCGCTATCGGCTCTGAGATGGCGCAGGCTTTCACCCGCCTGGGAACGAAGGTCTCCCTGATTCACATGGACCCGCATCTCGTTCCGGTAGGGGACGAGGAGGCCGCAAAAGTGCTTCAGGAGGCATTCGAGCGGGAGGGTATCGCTGTTCACAACGGAGCAAAAATCACCGGCGTTTCCATGGAGAACGGAAGAATTCGCACCGTCGCGGACACGGTAACA
>JAHDKR010000166.1 GCA_018436785.1 Synergistaceae bacterium
ATTCTTTTTTTCATTTTTTCTGCTCCTCACCTCTGTTTTGATGGTTGCCACGTTGCAGACGTAGTATCTTTGCCAGCTTACCCCCCCTGAAAATGCGCATCCATGATACGGCAATCCCGATGAGATGAAAAGAGGATGGGCTAACGTCTCCATCCTCTTTTCATCTCATCGGAAAGCAATTTGGGTAGTTAGCGGACGTTCAATACAAGGATGTGGTAGCGATGGGGTGATACGCCCGTCTCCCAAGAACGCCGATAACCGAGAACAGCAGCGGTAACCCCTTTGCCCGCTGCTTCAAAAGTCCACAACTCCCGTCCGCCTTTTCCTGCAAGTCCTCGCGGCTGGATCTCTTTCTGCTGTTCCGTTGCATTCTCTCGAAAGATGATGACGGCTTCATTTCCCGGATCCAGGAGCGACCATGAATACCCTGTGGCCGGATTCGACGGAATCTTGCTCGTGTAGTTTTTCCCTTTGGACAAATTGCCGTTTTCCGCGCTGATGAAAAGATTCCCTTGCTCCGGGAAGCGGAATCCGTCGATGCGCGTAGAGGGGAAATCTTTTGGGGACAGACGAAGTGCAAAAATACTCCCCGGTGTGATGCCTTGTATCGTAAACTCGCCACCCTTGTCGGTGGCGGTTTGAAAGCGCGTACGGCCGTCCCATGCAGTAATCTGCGTCCCTGAAGAAGGGACGCCGTCTATTGTCAGCACCACTCCCTCAAGGAGCGGATTTTGCGTTTCCAGGGCGGGGAGGGGCGCTGGGAGGGAAAAAAAGATCGCGAACGTGCAAACTAATGCAAACAGAATTCGCATAGCGATTCACCGACTTCCTTTCAAATCTGTTTTGACCACACTCCTGTGTTGAACAAAGAGGGGGAGAGCATTCGCCTCCCCCTCTTTGTGTGTATTTAGCGGCTCATGGAACAAAAAACTTTTGTCGCCTACTTCCTTTTGAGGAGCATCGCCAACGGAACCATCAGCAGGAGAACCGCCGGAATCGTCGCTCCGGCGCCGACGGAACATCCGCCGCCACCGCTGCCGCTACCGCCGCCGCCGACTGTGATCGTGCTTGTGGCGGTGAGGTTTGAACCGTCCGTGGTGCTGACCGTGATCCGCGCTGTACCGTTCGAAATAGCCCTTACCGTAGCTCCGCGAGTCACGGCGGCGATGCTACCGGAGGCGAGCAACGGCGTGACCGTTGCGACGGACGGGTTATCCGAGGTCCATGTCACGGAGGGGTTGGACGCGTTGTCGGGAGTGATGCTCGCCGTCAATGTCACGGCGCCGCCGACGGCAAGAGAGTGCGCTTGCGGCGCCACGACAAGCCCCGTGACAGGAACAGCCGGTGCGGGAATCGTAAGATTAGCCGTCATAGTGGTTCCTCCGACCGAAATACTGCGAATCTCTATCCCGGACGAGGTTCCGTTGTAAAAATTGGAGTTGGGCGAACTGCTTCCGGTAAAAGTGCCATCACCTATATAATTGGTGTTTCCGTTGAACCAGAGCGTGGAGACGGAGCCGTTCTTTAGATTTTGCAAAATGCTGCCGCTTGCCATGTAGGGGCCGTTCGCCTCCACCGCCATGCACCCTTGGTTTTGTCCGGCAACATACCGGTTGAAGTCGTTGGCCTGTTCCAGGCTGCCGGAGCCTACTGTGTCGTCCACGTGGAGTATCAGCAGACCTCCGATGAATCCGGCGACTCCACTGAAACCGTTCAGGCCGCCCAGTCCTGCGTCCCATCCGGAGAGAGCGCGCACTTCCGCGAGGAAGTACTCCGTGCTTCTGTGTGATGATGAAGAAAGGCGCACAGCGGCATACTGTCCGTTGAACGGGGTTCCGAGTGTTATTGTGCCGCTTGAAGGCGTTTGAGGTGTTTCCCATCCGAGATATTGCCTGCTCCAAGCGTCCAAATTAACGGGGGTTGCGCCCCCGACCTCCCCTTGTTTTCGCCCCCAATTACCCGCCGCCATAAGGGAGAAATGCCCAAGTCCTGCGTTCGTGTAGCTGGTATCGTATAGATCGGGCAACTTGCAGATCTGATGGCCGAGTTCGTGGGCAACGATACCGAATGGCATTGGATCGGTTAGAGAATACATTTCCCCGTTCATCGCCCAGTCGGTGAGGATTTTTCCGGCAATGGGAACTTGATGAGCGGCTCCCCTGTTAGTCCAAGAAGACCACGCATGAGCCCATACTGAAGGAATCAGCAATGTGCCTGATTCCTCGTAGCCGGCGAGGATCAGGTAGACGCTGAGTTCGTCGGGAGTAATACGGCCGTCGCCGTTTGTGTCGAAGACGGCGAAATTAATACTCTCCTGTATCGCGGCCTTGGCGAGGACGCTCTCCAGAAAAGCGACTTCGTTGGCGTGGGCGACGGTGTTGTTGCCGTCGTCGATCAGTCCGTCGGGGTGAACGCCGTTGTTGAAGTCGCCCGGCCCTAGTGTAACTTGGATCACATTTGTTCCGCCAGATGCGGAAGTTACTTGCAGCGCCCCCTTGGACTGGTCGGCGTAGTACTTCGCCACGGAGTTCGTTGCGCCGAAGAAATTACTCGCCGTCTCGTTTATGGCTGTAATGAAACCTAGGCCGACGAAGCCCACGCGGATCGCGAGAACTTTCCGTGTGCCGGAAACGGGAAGAGGATTCCATGTTCCTCTGTCGGGAGCGGAACCGCCGAACGCGGCAAGTCTTCGCTGCTGAACGAAGGACTGCGAAGGCTTGAATCCCCGCACCACGCCTGCCGGAGGGAAGTCGTTGGAGCGGTAGACCGTTCCCGACGCCGTCAACGTGTTTCCCGAAACGTATGCGTACTCCCAAAAACCGGTGACGGTATTCTTTACAAGAGGATAACCCCCAGGAGTTTCGACCCAGTTGACGAACTCGTCTCCCCGCCGAAAAACTTCCACCGAAGAGCCGTCGGGTTGTTCCGAAATGATGGGAAACGGACTCGCGGGCGCGCTCCACGCGGAAGTAGAGATGAACATGCATGCCACTAAGATGAATGCAAATAGAGCCCTTCTTTTCATGATCAGTTCCCTCCTTTTAATGATGTATATTGGTGTAATCATTTATTCGACAGCTATTTCAAAAATCAGCGTCGCTGGCATCCCGTCGGTCTTTGATGTTTCGCCCAGCCCTGCGGGGCTTCAACACCTGGCCGGTAGAGGATTCTGGAAGGTACCAGGGCGACGACAGGTTCCCGTACGGCATACTCCCAAAATCCCGTTCGCGGATTCTGGGCGACGGGATACCCGTCGTGGGTTGTCCTCCAGAAAAGCCCCGCGCTCGTCTTCCAAACGAGTACGATACTTTTCCCGTCCGGCTGCAAGACTGTTTCTGCAGCGTCCACTTTCACGCCGCTGGGTTGGGGAGGCCCGTAAGGTACGAAAGTCACGGGAGCGATTCCCTTTTTGATGTGTGCAGGTGGCTGAACTCCTTTTTCCGCCACAACTCCGGAAGGAAAGAATTCGAGCGCTTGCAGGCTTGTCTGTGCGTACTCCCAATACCCGCTTTCGGGGTTGTGTATTACGGAGTATCCGTCGGCGGTTTCAACCCAGTTGCATGCTTCGTCGCCTTTTCTATACAGTTCGAGTACGGTCCCGTCCGGTTGTTTGACTTCCATAGGAAACGGGCTGGCAGGAACTGCGAACGCGGACGAAGTGCCAAGCAGCATAAAAAACAATACTATGCACAAGATGTTTTTCATCGCATTCATCTCCTTTGGGAACGAATCCCGCAATTTACGGTGTCTTTTCGTGGATACTACCTACAGTCGGTTTCGAGATCATTTTTTTAACCTCGTTCGGCGAAACACCCTCGATGAACGGATCTGTTGCCATTTCATCAAAAAGCTTCTTGTTGAACTCAGGGTCGGTTGCCGCTTTTTCGCTGCGGACAAAAAACATTCCCTTGCCGCTGGATTCCGAAATTGCGCTGAAGGTATTCCGCACCGTGACGCCGTATTTCGTCGCAAGGTACTCGCCTTGTATTTCGAGCATCATTGCCACGGCTACGGTCCGGTCTCTCCCCGCAAGTGCGGCGACACTTTCTCTGGCCTTAAAAAGAACCAGGTACTCTCCGGGAATCACTGTCGGTTCCTGTTGAGCGGAAACAATTGTTCCTGCCGCGCCGGTTGTTGCCCAACTGCTTGCACAGGCCAGCAGGAGCGCCAATTGAAGCAGGGCGCGGACAGCATTTTTCACCATGCATCACGCTCCTTTGCCGATATTTTGAACAACCTTCTTCTTGCGGTACATAATAGCATACTCTCTCTTTTTTTGCATTTTCGGACAGCTGTTTCGATGGTCGAAACAAACCTACCACCCGCCGCCGCCGCCTCCCCCTCCGCCTCCGCCGGAAGAGCCTCCGCCGCCGGAGCCCGACGAGGAGCCCGGAGCGACCGACGCCGAAGCGATGGAACTGGAAACGGCCGAGGTTACAGAGGCTATCCCGGAACCCGTATAGAATGACGCAAGGTTCGCGCCCGTGTACCACGTCGGCTCGTACTGCTGCTCTTTCAGTTTGTCCTCGAAGCGGTTTGCCCACGTCTCCGCGACGCCGAGCGCAAACGCATAGGGGAGGAGGGCTTCAAAGACCTCGGGGGTCTCCTCGGGAGGATTGAACATCTCCAGGCGGCGCTTCTCGGCGGTTCCCATGTACATGGCAAGTCCTTCAGCCTCCGCAAGCACTTCATTACCCTTCGGCGTCCGGATCGTCATCAGCTCGTTGAAAACGACGATGAGTGCAGCGTTCGCCAGCGCGACAAGGGGGATGAAGATCATTCCCCGCCCGAAGACGGCGAAGAGCGATACCGCGATGAGCAGCGCGAAGAGTGCGGGGATGAATTTTTTGAAGAGCTTCTTGAAGAACCCGCGGTCGTCTTTGAAAGTAAGAACCGAGTGTTTGAGAAGGAATGCGGCGACGGTACCCGTGCCGGTAGCTACCCCGAGGATGACGCCGATCTCCTCCTGTTGCCCCAGGACGAGCAGCAGGCAACCGAGTATCGGGATAAGGAGTCCCGAGAGCCAGAGCAGCGTATTTTTCGAGAAGAGGTCCTTCCCGCTCTTTTTGTACTGATCTTTCACGCGGTCGCGCGCTTTGCCGAGAATGCTGTGGTTCTCCTGCCGGAGCAGAATCTCGTTTTTGTTGTAGGCGAAAAGCGCGGAAAAGAGCGCCTTCTCCGCTGGGGAAACCGGGGCGGGGCTCTCGGTGCGTTTCAGGGCGTATGTCTTTCCCGCCATTCGGGCTGCAAGACTGCCGAAGAAGCCCGTCGCGCCGCTGCGCTTGGCGAGCTGTTCCGTGGTCAGCTCCTCGATAACGAGATGCCCTTTGACCGCGAGGTTCAGAATATCCGCGGCGAAGCAGGTGTTGTCCATACCCATTCGGCGAACGTAGCGAAGAAATCCGGGCGTTCTGCCGGCCGAGGCCGAGAAGAGCGGTATGATCGCCGGCATGGAGGGGTCTTTCCCCCAGCGGAGCCAGAGGAGAGCGTACAGGATGCCGAGGAGTACCGGAAGCGCGACGATAAAATGGAACGCGTACTTTTCGAAGAAGCGGATGTAGAACGGAATTGTGGGAGGCGTCACGATGCCCTTTGGCCAGGTGTAGACGACAGTGAGTCCTTCTTTCGGGCCGAGGGGAGCCGTTGTTTCAACGCTGTTGTCCGACAGAACGCGCGCGTCCTGTCCTCGCGCTCCCTGCCACCCCGTGTAGAACTCCACCGAGTTGAACGGCGTGTCGCCGGGGATGGAGAGGGTGAAGCGCGCTTCGTCGATGGCGAAGTCCCAACCGTTGCCTGTGACGTTCCAGTAGAGCTCGTCGTGTCCCTCGAAAAAACCGATCTGGTGCGTTGTCACGTAAGACAGCGTGTAGGTCCGTTTGCCGAGAGGAGCGAATTCGTCGGGGGCGCCGATATACACGCGGACTCCGTTGGCTATCGATTCGGTCTTGAACGGGACTTCCCGGCCGTCGAGGAGCGTTTCCAGAACATCGAAACCTACCCGCACCGTACGCCCTGAAGGGGCTGTATATGTGGTCGGGAAATCGCGGTAGATGCCCCGCCGTATCTGCCGGCCCTCGACGTTGACAGTGATGTCCTCGCGGACTTCGAGCGAGGAGTCCGCGAGGAGCGTTGCCCTTGAGGAGAAAAGAAAGATCTTCTCCTGCGCCCCGGCTGAGAGCGGCAGGAGAAGAAATGTAAGGAGCGCGAGTACTCCCGCGAGGCGTTTCATGATCGCAAGCCTTCCGTCTATTGGAACGACACTTTGGGCGCCGAACGTTCTTCCTCTACCGCCTCGAAGTAGTCCGCCTTGCTGTGCCCGAACATGTTGGCCACGATGACTGCGGGGAAGGTTGCGATGGCGATATTGTAGTCTCTGGCCGCGCCGTTGTAGTAACGTCGGGACATTTGTATATCGTTCTCCAGGGAGGAGAGCTGTTCCTGAAGCTGGAGGAAGTTCGTGTTGGCCTTCAGTTCGGGGTAGCCTTCAGCCACCGCGAAGAGGGATTTCAGCGCGCCGGAGAGCATGTTCTCGGATTCCGCCCGTTCGGCGACCGACTTCGACTGGCCTATAGCGGAGCGGGCTTCCGTAACCTTCAGAAAAACCTCTTTCTCGTGCCCCGCATACCCCTTGACCGTTTCAATGAGGTTGGGGATGAGGTCGAAGCGCCTTTTCAGCTGCACGTCGATGCCGCTCCACGCTTCATTTTTCAGGTTCACCTTTTTGATGAGACCGTTGTAAATGCCGATTCCCCAAAGCAGAACGAGCGCCGCAATACCGAGTATCACATACAGTGCTATCATTTTCTTTCCCTCCTTGGCGTAATCAATGGATTTCTCACCATCATTCTACCATTCCCGGAAGGAAGCGCACAGGAAAATATACGTACCGGCTGCGCTACAAAAAACGCCTGATCTCTTCGAGACTTTTTCGTCGTTTCGCGGGAATGAACTCCTCGTCCTCAGGGTACCCCATAGACAGCATCAGGTCGATCTTGGCGGAGGACGGAAGATCGAGCGCCTTCTTGACGGCTTTCTCGTTCAGCCAGCCGAACATGCATGTCCCGAGCCCGAGTTCCGCCGCCTGCAAGGAGATGTGCTCGCATGCGATGGCAACATCCATCAAGCTGAACTGCACTCCCCTGAACATGCCGCCGAGAGCCGCGCTGTACCGTGAACGTTCGGTGATCGCGACGATGAGCACCGGCGCGGCGGTTGCGAACGAGTTCATGGAATAGACGCCGCTGAACGCCGCTTCAGCAAGCGGCTTCACCTTTTCGGGCGTTGCGGCGACAAGAAAACTCCACGGCTGTGAGTTGCACGCCGACGGAGCGAGGCGGGCTGCTTCGAGACACTTTTCGATCACCGGAACGGCGACGGGGAACGGGCTGTATTTCCTCAGACTGTAGCGTTTCCGGACAAGATCGACGAAGTCCACTGGCGATCCCTCCTTGGGATTCGGAATAGGCGGTTACACCGTAGGAGCATTGTACACCAGGTACGCCGCAGCCGCCAGGAGGAGAAGCCCGCTGATTCTGCCCAGCCAGACGCTTCCCTGTCCGCCCTTCGAGACAAATCTGGAGAAGACGTCTGTGGCGCTTCCGGCCGCGATGATCACCGTACTGTGTCCCGCGCCGTAGGCCATCACAAGGAGCAGCGCGCGAACGATATCCGTGGAGGCCGTCTGCATCGCGAGCAGGATGACTGGCGCCGAGTAGGCAAAGCTGCACGGCCCAAGAGCAAGCCCCGAGAGCGTGCCGAGCGCGAGCGCTCCCTTCAGACCCGTATGCTTGGTCGTCGGCCCGGATGACCCGCGAAACCACGGAATGGAGATCAGGCCGAGCAGATGCAATCCGAACAGAACGAAAACGCCCGCGACAATGTAGTTCGTATATTGGTCGATACCGCCGAGAAAGAGACCTGCCGAGGCAAGCAAGCCTCCAAGGAACGCAAGGTTGACAAAAACGCCCAGCGAGAAAACGAGCGATATTTTGAACGCCGTCTTGAAGTCGGGGGCGTCTGTGTTCCCTACGTACCCGACGACGAGAGGTATCGTGGCGATGCTGCACGGGCTGAGGATCATCCCCAGAATCCCCCATGCGAACACCGCCGCGTACGCCCAAAGACTCGTTCCGTGAAATACAGAGTAGAGAGAGGAATATATTTCGCCCATAAACCGCGTTACTCCTTTGAATCCAGGTCGTACCCGCGGTCCCGCCACTCTTTTTCGAGAGCTTCAAGCGGCATGTACCCAACTCTTTTTTCTAGCATGGTTCCTTGTTCGTCGAGAAAAACAAGAGTAGGTACGTACCGAACCTGATAGAGACGCGCAACATCCGGGTATTCCCGCACATTCACTATCTGGACCTCGATAATAGCGCCGTGGTTCTCCTGGAATTGGGCCAAAACTTTGGCCATCTCGGCGCACGCGGGTCAGCCCGGAGACATAAGCTCCACAAGCGTGGGTTTTTTTGGCGCCTCGTCGGCGTTGGAGACTGACGGTAGCAGGAAAACTACGACGACTATCGCTGTAAGAAACAGAAACATCCTTGAAAGACTCATTTTTAATCCCTCCCGGGTGTATTTTGATCTACTAAAACATACTGGTATTGTAGTATTTAAAGTGGCGGTAAGTCAAGTGGGTTTTTCAATCCCATCCCCATTTATCCGGTTTTTCGGTAGAATGACTGAGAAGGGGTGTGAAACTATGAAAAAGCATGAAATGACTGCGATCGCTGAAGCGATGGAGGAAGAGCTGATCGCGTTGCGTCGCCGCTTGCATGCGTGTCCCGAGCTGGATTTTGCGCTTGAAGGCACGGTTAGGATCGTGGAAGAACGGCTTTCCGCTCTAAGGATCCCCTGGAGGCGCGTTGCCGGTACCGGCGTTGCGGGGTTGATGAAAGGCAAGCCGGGCGCCGGCGCCGTGCTGTTACGGGCGGATATGGACGCGCTGCCTCTGCGGGAGGAAGCGGACGTTCCGTGGCGTTCGAAAAACGAGGGCGCCATGCACGCGTGCGGGCACGATGTGCACACGGCGAGTCTTTTGGGCGCCGCTGCGCTGCTTCACAAGACGGGGAAACAGCTTCCCTGCGATGTGCTGCTGGTTTTTCAGCCTGCCGAAGAGACGTCCGGGGGCGCGCTGCCGATGATTTCCGACGGCCTTCTTGAGGGAACGGACGTCAGGGCGGCGTTTGCGCTGCACTGCGACCCGTCGCTTCCCGCAGGAAAGGTCGGGGTGCACGGAGGCGCTTTCCGCGCAGCCTCCGACATGTTCGACTGCGTGGTACGCGGCAGGGGAACGCACGGCGCGGAACCTCACCGGGGGGATGATGTTATCGCGATCGCGTGCAGGACGGTCGACGCGCTGCATCAGCTCGTCGGCAGGGCCGTCGACCCCGCCGAGCCCGCCGTGATCTCCATAGGTTCGTTTCATTCCGGGACGGCGCGGAATATCCTTCCCGAGCGGGCGGAGTTTTCTGGGATCCTGCGGACGATTGATCCCGAGACGCGGGTGAGTTTACGGGCGAAGATCCGCAGAACGGTGATGAATATTCCGGACGTCCTGGGAGCGGTAGGGGAGGTGCGCTTCACCGAAGGGTATCCGGCGCTCATTAACGATCCCGAGATGGCCGGCCTGGTGGGGGGCGCGGTCTCGGACCTCCTGGGCCCGGACGGTCTCGTTCGTTTGACGAAGTCGAGCATGGGGGTGGACGACTTCTCCTATTTCGCCGAGCGGGCGCCCGGTTGCTATTTTATGCTGGGCACGGGGCACGGCGACGGACGCGAAGAAGCGCCGCTCCACAGCCCCCGCTTCTGCCCCGACGAGCGGGCGATCGTGCTCGGGGCCGCCCTTCTCACCGAGTGCGCCCTCCGCGCCGGGGAAGGTCACCAGAAGTAGTCGAAGAGCTGCCCCATCGGGAAGCCGGAGATCACCGAGCGACCGAAGCGGGAGTAGATGTTCCGCTTCCCCTCCGCGAGCGCCTGCGGGGCGACGCCCAGACGGATCGAGAGGGAGGCCTCCATATAGGCGGAGAGCTTGTCGCACGCCTCGATGACGCGACCGTCGATAGGATCGAGGCAGTCGATGTTCTGCTCCTCTCCCAGGTCGTGCTGCAGAATCACCGGCGACGGCGAGCCGTGTGGACGTATCTTCCCGGCGAACTCGTTTTCGGTGAAATAACGTATCTCTTCGCGCCACGCTTCCGGGAGGAGCGGAAGAATCCGCTCTTCCATAGCCTGTTTCTCCAGCTGCTTGATGAGCTCGTCGAGTCCGGCTACGGAGTTCTTCACAGGAGAAATGATATC
>JAHDKR010000164.1 GCA_018436785.1 Synergistaceae bacterium
CTGACCGACACCCGTATACTCACCGTTCTGGACGAACGGGGCGAACCTCTTCTCGCCCCGGAAACCAAAGAGCTTCCGGACTGGCGGCGCCCGTTCGTCGCCAGGGAAATTTCGCCCCTTCTGCCGCGGTGGGAGGCCGGAGCGTGGCTCGCCGACCCTACGGACGCCGCTTCCCGCGCCCGGTTTGCCGCTCGGGCCGTCTGGTTGCTTGTGGGAGCGCTCTTTTTTGTGATACTCTGCGGCGGGGCGCTTATTCTCTGGATGCTCTCATCGGAGATGCGTCGTGCACGCCGAAAGACAACCTTTGTCGCCAACGTCTCGCATGAGCTGAAAACGCCTCTCACTTCCATCCGCCTCTTCGCCGAGATGCTGCTCTCGGGGCGGCAGAAGGACGAAGAACGTCGAAAAGAGTATCTTCGGACTATGGTCTCCGAGGCGGAGCGTCTTTCCCGTCTGGTAGAGAACGTGCTCGCGTTTTCCCGCGGAGGTGGCGGCGGAGAGTCCGCGACTGAGCCCCTTGATCTTTCCGAATTGACGCGCGAGACCCTTTCGCAGCTGGAGCCGAACCTTTTGAAAAACGGTTTTGCCTGTTCTTTTTCAACCGGCGGACCGGCGCCTGTGCGCGGGAGTCCGGAGCGTCTCCGGCAGGTGCTGATGAATCTGCTGTCGAATGCGGAGAAGTACTCCGGCGATGTCCGCGAGATCGGCATAAAGTGCGGAAACGAGTCCGGGTATGCCTTCGTGGAAGTTGCGGACAGGGGACCGGGGGTTCCCTCCTCGCAGAAGGAAAAGATCTTCCAGGAGTTCTTTCGGGGAGACAATTCGCTGACGGCGTCGAGAAGCGGGGCCGGACTGGGACTTTCGATAGCGCGGTCGATAGCGCGGCGCCACGGAGGCGACGTATCATATATGCCAAGAAGCGGCGGGGGCAGCGTCTTTTCGCTGAGGATACCGCTTGAGGAAGCGGCGGCAGGCTCGGGACAAGGGGAGGAGAAATGAACGAACGCATTCTGATAGCGGAGGACGACTTCGCCATCCTGACCGGGGTGGCGGATCTTCTGGAGAGCGAAGGGTACGAAGTGGAGACCGCCTGCGACGGGCTTACGGCGCTCGAAAGATACCGGGCCGTGCGGCCCGACCTTGTGCTCCTGGATGTGATGATGCCCGGAATGAACGGATACGACGTCTGCCGCGCCATCCGTACGGAAGACCGCTTCATTCCGCTGCTGATGCTTACTGCCAAGAGCTCGGAGATCGACAAGGTGATCGGGCTCGAACTCGGGGCCGACGACTATATCGTCAAACCGTTCGGAATGGCCGAGCTTTTGGCCCGCGTCCGGTCGGCGCTGAGAAGAGGCGCTCTGTCCTCAACGGCGCGGACAGAGGGAGCAGCCTCTTCAACACTCTCGTTCGGGGATGTTACGGTGAATTTCGAGAGCATGACCGGGCAAAAGAACGGCGTTGAGTTTGCGCTGACTCCGAAAGAGGCGGCGTTGCTTCGTTTTCTCACGGAGCGAGAGGGAAAGGTCGTCTCCAGAAACACTCTTCTGGACGATGTGTGGGGGATCGACTGCGAGGTGACGACGCGGACTGTCGACCAGCACGTGGTCCGGTTACGGCAAAAGATTGAGGACGACCCCTCGAGGCCGGTCTTTCTTTGCACTGTGCACGGGGCGGGGTATCGATTCGTTCTGGAACAATAAGAAGAACGTTTTTACATGCAAAGATGTTCAAAGATGATTCCTGCGAATCATCGAAGAGGCATTCCTGAATCATTTCCGATGTGGTATTTTAATAAACATAGTGGAGAGTATGTAAAGAAGGGAATTGTTTCAAAGAATGAAACATTACCTGGGGGTGGATGTGTGGCACGTGTTCATGGAATGCACGCTGACGAAAACTCTCCGTTCTCTTCGGGGCATTTGAAGAGAACGACTCCCCGCCCTATCGCCATATCCTGGCACAATCTGAGTACGCAGGAATATTACCCTTTCTTCATGACCGACGCATCTTTCAGGCGTCTTCTGGAGTGCAATCCGCTCTTTGCCCGCCTCTTCGGCGTCGAGGGCAGCGAGGCTTTTGGAAGCATGCCCGCAGCCGAGGTCCTTTTCCCTTCCGCCGCTTTACGGGAGACGATTCTCGAACGTTTCGAGAAGGGGTTTTTGGACAGGTTCGAGGCGCCCTTCAGACGAAAAGATTCTTCGTCCTTCTGGGGCGAGCTTTCGGCGATCGTTTCACCCGACGGCAGCTGTATCTGCGGGATTCTTCGCGATGTGACGGAGCGCAAAACAAACGAACTCTGGCTGAAGGAGCAGAACAGTTCGCTCTCGATGCTTGCCGAGATCAGCGCGGATCTTATGGCCGAGCTGGATACGGATTCCCTTCTCCAGAAAGTGTTGCGATACGCTACATCGGCGATGAACACCGAGCACGGCTCCATATCGTTCGTTGATTTCACCACAAAAGAGCGCTATGTCCGTTGGTCGCAGGGGCCGATCCTCTCCTCGTTCCAAGGAATCCGGATACCTTTGGGCATGGGGCTCGGCGGCGAGGTGATCGCGGCCGGCAAACGCAAAATAGTCAAAGATTACCGGAACTTTAGCAACAGGCTGCCTGATCATGACTTCGACTGTATCGGAACGACAGTCGGGGTACCGCTGCGCTGGAAGGACGAGGTTTTCGGCTACCTTTCCATTTACTACGAAGGAGAGCCGCGGGAAATCGAGGATGCGCGGCTGGAGCATCTCGATCAGTTCGCTTTCCTGGCTTCGTTGGCGTTGCATAATGCAAGACTCTACGAAGATGCGAGGTTGGAGATTGCGGAACGCCGCCGCCTGGAGGAGGAACTTCGGAAGGCGACGCTTGAGGCGCAGCGCGCAAACGAGGCGAAGAGCGATTTTCTGGCCCGGATGAGCCATGAAATACGAACGCCGCTGAACATCCTCACCGGAGTGAGCGATCTGCTGCTTGAAAGAGAGGTCGATTCCGAACTGCGCGAAAATCTCTCGATGATCTCCCAGGCCGGCAAGTTTCTCACGGAGATGGTGAACGACATTCTGGACTTCTCAAAAATAGAAGCGGGCATGATCGAGGTTGAGCGGATGCCTTTCTCCCTGAGCGCGCTTCTCGGGGATATTGCGCCGATGTTCGTCTTTCATGCGGAGCGTAGCGGTATCGCCTTTCGCGTGTCCGCCGATCCGACGTTGCCGGACGTCTTCACAGGGGATTCGCTGCGCCTGAAGCAGATTCTCTTTAATCTCTTGGGGAATGCAATGAAATTTACAAAAAGAGGTTTCGTACGTCTTGCCGTGACCGGAGTTCCTCTCGGCGAATTCAGTTACGAGATCCGGTTCACCGTCTCGGACACAGGCGTGGGTATGATGCCGGATGTTCTTGATTCGATCTTCGAGCCGTATCACCAAGGCGAGCTCTCCGTTGCCCGTCGGTTCGGCGGTTCTGGCTTAGGGCTGCCGATCAGCAGAAAGCTGGCAGAACTTATGGGAGGAGTCCTTTCGGTGGAGAGCGCTCTCGGGAGAGGTTCCGACTTTACGCTTTCGCTTCCCCTGGAGGTTGCCCGAACGCCATCTGATTCCAAGGGAACAATGGAAGAGGAAGGAACCGCGCTTCCGGAGAAGTTATCGATTCTTGTGGCCGACGATAACACGGTAAACAGGACGCTTCTCTCAAAGCTGCTTTCGCTTCCGGGGTGGACCGTCTTAATGGCGGCGGACGGACAGGAAGCCCTGGAGATTGTACGAAAAGACGCCCCCGACGTCATTATCCTGGACCTTGAGATGCCGCGAATGGACGGCTGCGCTGCGGCGAAAGCCATACGGAAGCACGAAGTCGAGTCGGGAAAGCGTGCGTTTATCCTGGGATTGACGGGGTATACCCGTTCCGAAAGCGCCCCTCTCTGCACGGATGCGGGTATGGACGACTGCCTTACAAAACCTGCGAGGAAATTTACACTGCTGGCGGGCATAGCGAACTACTTTTCTTCCGGCGGGGTGTGGAATACGCTTGAGGATGATGAAGAGAATGAAGTATAAGAACGTCTTGTACGAACAGCTGCGACTTGTAGAAAACAACCCGCTGAATACGGAAGCTCTTGCCCGGATGATTGCGGATCCGGAAGATCTTCATCTTGTTTGGCCGGTAGCCGAATATCCTTTCAACCACGACCAATGGCGGGCCGAGTTGGACCCTGCAAACGGGACGCGCTCATTCCTCGTGTACGAGGGGGAACGAATGGTCGGACACGGCGCGCTCGCCCCTTGCCGGGGCGACGAAGATTCCGTGATGGTGCGTTTTCTGTATATCGCCCCCGATATGCGGAACAGAGGGGCGGGAAGACTCTTGCTCTCTCTTCTGGAAATACGCGCGAAGGACGCTATGGGAGCGCGGCGCCTTATCCTGAAAGTCAGAACATACAATCAGCGCGCGATGGGCTGCTACGGGAAGTACGGCTTCCGCGAATACTCCCGCGACGGCACGCTGGTACTGATGGAAAAAAACGTTCTGTAACCGGCCTTCGTCATCGTGAGAACCGAGACGTCGCTGAAATAATCCTGTTTTCGAAAAATCTCAGGAAATACCGCATGCCTTTTTGATCGCCGCCCAGGCCTCGTCCGCCGTTTCGACGCAGGAGAAGATGTGTACGTCGTCGGGAGAAATCGTCCCCTCTTCAACGAGCGCGACGAAGTTGATCGCGCGCTCCCGGAAGTCCCTTCCGAAGATGAGCGCTGGAAGCGGCTTGATCTCCATCTTCCGGGCTTCCGATTCACGCGCGCCGCAGGATGTCCCGATTATAGCAGTGATGTCAGTCGCTGTTCCCGACGGTACTTTTGATGTACTATTATCCGCACGATACGCTCCTTTTTCTTGGGCGTCTTATCCTGGAGAGGGGGAATCTCCCGTGTGTGCAACTGTCCTGCGGCCAGACCCGGCCGGTGAATACTTTACGGAAGAGCGCTGTTATATCCTCGAAACGTCCAACTCCCCGGACGATCCGGACGTCTCCATCGCCAGGGCCAGGGTGGCGCCGGGGGTCACGACCAGATGGCACAGGCTCTCCGGCACGACCGAGCGCTACTATATTCTGAGCGGAACGGGGCGTGTCGAGATCGGCGATCTTCCGCCGGAGGATGTTGTTCCGGGCGATGCGGTGATCATCCCGCCGCTGGTGCGGCAGCGCATTTCCAACACCGGAACGGATGATCTGGTCTTTCTCTGCGTCTGCTCTCCGCGCTTCCTCCCGGAAGCGTACGAGGACCTGGGAGAGGAGAGGGCGCAGTGAACGCGACGAACGACGGCGCGATGGAAACTCCGGCATGCCCGGTGTGCGATCTCGTCTCTTTGCTCTATACGAGAAATGTCATGGTATACCTCTACAGTTCGCTCGCCTTCGTTCCCCGAAGAGTGATCGAAGGGCTCGCCGCCTCGGGGTATTCTCCGCAGGAGCGCGGCATGTACCTGGAGATAGAGGCGGAGCGCTTTTCTGACGTCATAGAGGCCCTCGGGAGGTCGTGCGGCTTGACCGACCCGGAGAAGGGAGCCACTGTCGTCTGTTTCACCGAGCGCGGACGGCCGTTCGGATTGGACTCGCTGGCGCATGTAAAACCTCTTTCGCAGTGGGAGGATATCCTGGGCGCGGGAGATCTGCTCGACGTGCTGCGCAACGGGCGGATCGTCACCCACTTTCAGCCGATTATCGATTATGCGGCGAAGAGCGTGTACGCCTGCGAATGTCTTTCCCGAGGCGTGCGGAGCGACGGCGAACGAATCAATCCGGCCGAGCTCTTCGGCAAGGCGAAAAAAGCCGGATTGATATTCAATCTGGACAAACTCTGCCGGCAGTCCGCCATCGTTTCCGGAGCGTCGCTCTGCGGTTCAGGAAGGCTCTTCATCAACTTCATCCCCACGGCGATCTATAATCCGGAACACTGTCTGCAGACCACGACGGCCCTAGTCGAGGAGTACGGCGTGGCGCCGGAGAAGATCGTCTTCGAGGTCGTCGAATCGGAGAGCGTCACCGATCTGCGCCACCTTCAGGGCATCTTGGACTACTACCGTGAAAGAGGATTCAGGACGGCGCTCGACGACGTCGGCAGCGGCTACTCGTCGCTGAACCGCCTCATCGGTCTGCGCCCCGACTACGTGAAACTCGACATCGGCCTCGTCCGGGATATCCACAAGGAGCCGATGAAACAGCACGTCTTCGAGGCCATCGAAACGATTTGCCGCAGAAGCGGTATCGAGATGCTCGCGGAAGGCATCGAGCACGCCGAAGAGGTTGCGTTCTTCCACAATGCCGGAGTGCGCCTGATGCAGGGGTACTACTTCGCGAAACCCGCGGAGGTTCCGCAGCCTGTCTCTTTTGACGATCGACCTTCTTCATCCTGAAAAAAATGCGCAACGACGGTCAGGCGGTTGCGTTCCGGATGCGGTATCCTCTGTGTCACAAGGAGGGGGAAGAATGAAAGAAGCCACGCGCGCGGCCTACGAAGAGTCGATTCTCCGGGTACAGATGCACATGCAGAAAACGCTGGACGATCCGTTCGATGCGAATGAGATCGCCTCGGTCGCCGGATTCTCCAGGTTTCATCTCTCGCGCCTCTTCTCGGCGATGACCGGCGAGTCCCTGCTGGAGTACCGGAGGCGGCTGCTGCTGGAACGGGCGGCGCATAGCCTGCTCTACAAGGCGCGTTCGGTGACGGAGCTTGCCTTCGAAGCCGGATACGAAACGCCGGAGACATTCACAAGGGCGTTCTCCAAGCTCTACGGCGTCCCCCCGGGGGAGTACCGGCGAAAGCTGCGGGCGGCAATGAAGCACCGCCTGGAGATGATCCAGGTCAGGTCGAAGCTCTTCACACTTTCCCTCTCCATCGACGAAGGAGGAAGAAAAAATATGGAAGTAAAAATTGAAAAGCATGATCCTTTGAAAGTTGCGTTCATCCGGCACACGGGGGCGTACGACACGTGCGGCGAAGCGTGGGGCAAACTTTGCGGGGCGCCTGAAGTCGCGTCCAAGTTGGGTCCGGATACTCTTGCCCTCTCGCTCTGCTACGACGACCCGGATGTGACGGAGCCCGATAAGATCCGGATGGATGTCTGCGTCACCGTGGACGACGGTTTCGTTCCCGGCAACGGAATAGAAGTGCAGACCATCCCCGGAGGGGAGTTCGCCGTCGTGGTCTATAAGGGGGCGTACTCGGGTCTGCACGACGCGTACCGCGCCATCTACGGCGAATGGATGCCGAAAAGCGGGCGCGAGTTCGGAGACTCGTACTCGATGGAGATCTACCGGACGGATCCCGAGAAAACGCCGCCGGAGGAAAGTATCACGGAGATCAGGATACCGTTGCTGTAACGCCTCGCGAAAACTGATCACAAATCGCCGGACAGACCGCTCGCGCGTCGCGGGTGGTCCGTCCGGATTTTTTCCGTGCTTCTCCTCTCCCGTTTTTTTCTATTCCGTGCTATCGTTGCCCCGTCCCGTAATCAATTTGAACTGGTGGTGCGCAATGAATCTCTGGTCTCTGCTCGGAATGATGTTCGTTCTCCTTGCGTTTATCGGCGCTCTGCTTCCCGTGATGCCGACTGTTCCTTTTGTTCTGGTCGCGGCGGCCTGTTTCGCGAAGTCCTCCCCGAAAATGCACGCATGGCTCCAGCAGCATCCGAAATTCGGCCATATAGTGTGCGACTGGGAGGAGAAGCGCTGCATCTCCAGGGGGATGAAGATCTGGGGAATCAGTATGATGACCCTTGGCGGCGGAATCTCCGTGTGGCTCGTCGTGCCCCGTGGATGGCCGTCCTGGACGGTTCTTGGCTGCTTCTTCGCTGCCGATATGGTCGTTCTCCTGTGGAAAGAGTGTCCCTCGGAACCTGGAGCCACGAGGCGCCTCATGGCGGAGAGGTTGCGGAAACTGTTCTCTTTTAGGGGAAGGAACGGGAAAAACAGTACGGGAAAGGAGTGCGAGTAGCATGAAGAAGCTAAAGGAGTGCACCGTCTCCGTCTTCGGACTCGGACTGCTGGGAGCGTCGCTCGCATGGAAGTTGACGTCCGGCGGGAGCGTGCAAGGCGTCGCCGGTTGGAGCCGCACTCGGGAAACCGTGCAGCGTGCTCTCGACGCAGGTATGATCACGCATGCCTGCGATTCTGCCGAGGAGTGCGCGGCGCTTGGCGATATGCTGATACTCGCAGTGCCCATCCGTTCGATGGAGGAGACGAGCAAGAGTATCGCGGGCGCGGTGCGCCCTGACGCGCTCGCTGTCTTTGATCTCGCCAGTACGAAGACCGAGGTGGGGCGTTCGTTATCATCTATCTGGGGACCTCGATACGCGGGGTTTCACCCCATGGCGGGGAAGGAGAAGGGGGGGATCGGTAACGCAGACCCCGAACTCTTCCTTGGTTCCATCTGTGCGATCGTCCCCTTTCCAGGGACCTCCCCCTCTGTCCTTGGCCTGGCGGAGGAACTTGCTACGGCGCTCGGGGGGCGTTCTCTCCGAACAGACCCAGCCGAACACGACGCGGTGACTGCCTGTATCAGCCACTTTCCGGTGCTCGTGGCCGCATCGCTCTCCCTGCTTGCCGGAAAGGAACGGGAGTTCCACCCGCTCCTGCCCCTTCTTGCAGCGGGAGGTTTTCGTGATACCACGCGCGTTGCCGGCGGCCCCGCATGGCTCGGCGCGGACATGGCGAGCACCAACGGCGTACAGGTGCGCCGCCTGGCGGAGGAGTTCAAAAGCGTATTGGACGAGCTGCTCTCCGCTTCTCCGGAAGAGCTGGAGATTTTGCTGGCGAAGGCTTCGGAGTGCCGCGAGTCGATCCTTGCTGCGAAGGAAGCATGGAGAAAAGAGGAGAGACAGTAAATCTCGTCAAAGCAGCAGCGCCTCTTCTTTCTTTCGTCAACACTATGGGCGTTGAATAGAGTGCCGGGAGAAACAGCTTCGTTTGATACCGGGTTTCGCCGGCATGAGGAGGGATCTCTCCTCTCCAGGAGAATTCACAGGTGGCTTCCGCTGATTCACGCGAAGCTTGTTCCTCTCGTATCGTGTTCCTCGCCGTCGGACGAACGTATCCGGTAGCGAACTTTTCCCCGAGTAACATGAAACGAGGAGCTCCTTTGGGGAATTGAGCTTCCCTTGCTTTCCAAGTGTTGGCTTCTTGTGAAGTCTATGATACTCTTGAACAGTGTCCAAGCCATTCATTCTGAAGGTTATCGCTTTTCGGATGGCGCCGCCGCGTGGAAAGGAGAATTTCGGGAGTGAACGAAAAAAAGAATACAATTTTTTTTGATGGGGGCGGCGATCCATCTCCTGCTGTTCATGACGAAGAGAGCGCTCTGCTTTTTTCGTCTCTTCCCCGAAGCTCCTCGGACGCAGGGAGGCTGAATGTCTCCGGCGATTCCCAATCTGCGCCTCTCCCCGATACCCGGACGGATACGTCTTCCGAACTGTCCGTCGTCATACGGCGGGAACCCGCGAGTTCCCCGAATGCTGCGGACAATTCTCTTCCTCCGTCCGGACAGAGCGCTCAACCGCAAAAAGGGCAGGCTCTGATTGAACGTCTCCGTCATGAACTTGCCGTACGGCGGCGGGAAGATTCTGTATATCCTTCAACGCGCCGCCCCCGCCTGGAAAAGAAGGCGGGCCGGGTTTCTCCGCAGACAGCTTCCGTCCACTCTCAACCCCCGAAAACAGCTCCTGTGCAAGCGAAACGCGCAGCTCCCTCTTGGAACTCACGGAAATCTGAAGGGAAGCCATCCTTTGTGGGCGCCAAGCCCCGGCGTTCCTTTGCGGAAACACTGTACTCGTTACCTCTGCTCGGTTACTGTGCCGAACTCCTTGTCCAGCTAGTCAGGCTTCCCGTTGTTCTCCGCGAGGTGAATATCCGGCAAACCAGGAAGGATACTGTTGTGCAGTCGCGACTTGACGGTATAGGGAACAGGGTCGCCGCGCTCCGGGAGGGAGCTTCGCTCTGCCGCCGGGAAATGGAGGCGGCGCTCTCGGGCAAAGCGGATGCCGACACTGTGGCCTCTATCTCGGAGGATTTGTCAAAGAAAGTTGACGCGGAGCGGTTTGACAGCTTTACCTTGAATCTTGAGGCGGAATTGTCTCGAAAGGTTTCCGCGGAGTCTCTTGAGGATTTGGGCGCTTCATGGGAGACGGCTTTGAGCGAGTTCAGGGAGGAACTTTCCGGGAAAGCCGGCAAGGACAGCCTGCGCGCAATGGAAAACGAGTTGCAGACGAAGGCGAATGCCGGGAGCACAGCGGCGATTGAGGAGAAAGTGGAGCGCATTATTGAGCGTCTGGGCGCCCTCGACGGAAGTGCGGTTTTGGATCGTCTGGAATCCATGGAATTGCTTCTTGAAGGCAAAGCGGATCTTGAGGAAGTCGCGAAGCTGCTTTCAGCAAAGCTCGATACGGACGCTCTGGAAATCTGGGGAAAGCGCCTGGAGGACGCTTCCGCCCAGTTGTTAGAAGCGCTTTCTCAAAAGGCTGACGTGGAGAGAGTGGATGCGCTTTCCGAGTCGCTGCGGTCGAAGGCGGACGGAGAAACGCTCGAATCGTTGTCTGCGGCAAAAGCAGATGTTGAAGAGCTTCTCTCTTTGAAGGCTCGTTTCGAATCCCTCGGCGCACACACCTCCGAACTCGAGAATACCTTGCATTCTCTTTGTGCGTCGAAAGCGGATTTGGATGCTGTGCGTTCTCTTGGCGAGCGTTTCGAAGGAGTAGCCGCTCAGCTTGGCGCGCTCGAAGGAGAGAGCGTCTTGAACCGATTGAGCTCGGTGGAGTCGGCAATAGAACGTAAGGCTGATCTGGAGATTGTGAAATCGCTGCTCTCGCTCAAGATGGACGTCGAGGTGCTGAAATCGCTTGGAAAAAGCCTGGAGGAGGCGTCCGGCCAGACGTTCGCCGCACTTGAGAAAAAAGCGGATCTTCACAGCGTCGAGTCTGTGGCCTCCACTCTTGATCTGAAAGCGGATGCGGAGTCGGTACGCTCCTTGAACGAGGGGCTTTCAGTTGTGAACGAACGTCTCGGCGGTTTTGCTTCCAAAGAGGATTTCTCAAAGGTTGAGGAGTTGGAGCGGCTGCTTTCGAGGAAGGCGGACGCTGATGCGTTTGAGGAAAGACTCTCTGCGCTTGACGCGAAAGCCGACCTGAAGACGGTGGAGGAGAAGCTCGCGCAGAAAGCCGATGCTGAAGCTGTTGAATCACTCTCGAAGGAATTTGAACAACGTCTTGCCGTAAAAGCGGATGCCGCAGCCGTTGACGAGGCTCTTGCGAAAAAGGCCGGGAAAGATGCGCTGGATGAAGTCCAGAAGTCTGTCGGGAGCGAGCTGAGCGGCCTGCACGCCCGTATCGATGAGGGGCGAGAACAAACGAGCGAAGAAGAACGCAGACTTGTTCGCTTCCGCGAAGAGGTGAAGGCGCTCATCGCTTCCTCCCTCGAACGGGGAGCGCGCGGGCAAATCGAAGAAGCGTTCCGCGCTACCTTCCCCTATGTACAAAAGATGAAGGGGCGCTTTCCCGCGTTTCAAGGGATTGATACGCAAATAAAGAAGACGACACAACGTTCCGGCGGGCAGGGTACGGAAGATGCACAATCCAGGAAGAGGGTGAAGCGATGAGCAAGCGTATTGCTCTCGTAACGGCCGATGTTCACGGTGAAGAACGGTGGGGAGAGGACCGTTTTCTGGAGGGGCTCCGTACCGCTCTTGAATCGAAGGGAATGACCGCGGAGATAGTGGCCGTTCTTCACGATGAATCATCGTACGAGGCGCTGTCGGATACGTATGCGCGGTATGCTGCGCTTGATCTTTCGTCCTTTGACGGCGTCGTCAGCACCACGATTCCCGGATGCGCCGCCGTCCACCCGAACAAGGTCTGTCACCTTATGCGAACGGCACGGCGTTTTTACGACATGTTCGATACGGAACACCCTTCCCCCTCCCCGGAGCACAGGCAGTTGCGGCGCCATCTGCAGGAACTGGATCGTGCCGCGTTCAAGGATCTGGACACTGTTTTCGTCGCAAGCGGCGAGATTCGGGGACGACTGCTGAAGTATCTCGGCGTCGATTCGGAGGTCCTCCGTCCATCGACTACCCTCGGAGGTTTGCATACCGCGTCGTACGAATTCCTTTTGCTTCCGGGCCGCCTCCATAAATGGAAGCGGGTTGATCTGGTTGTCAAGGCAATGGCGTATGTCAAAAGCCAGGTTGAGCTTCTTATCTGCGGCGAAGGAGAAGAAGATGCGGCTCTAAAAGCTCTTGCGGCCGGAGATGCCCGTATTCACTTCCTCGGGAGAGTGAGCGACGAAAAACTGACGATGTTCTACTCGCGCGCGCTTGCGGTGCCGTATGTGCCGGTTGGAGAGGATTTCGGTTTTGTCGCCCTTGAAGCAGCCCTCTGTGAAAAACCTGTGATCACATGCATGGATTCCGGAGAGCCTGCGAGCATGGTGTACGATGGGCGAACCGGCTTTGTCTGCGCGGCTGATCCGAAGGAGATCGGGCGGTGTATCGACTCCTTGGCGAAGCGCCCTGATATTGCTTCCGCCATGGGACGTATCGGGCGCGGTTCGGTAGGACATGTCTCGTGGAAACACGTCGCCACTGTGCTCGTGCGTTCGCTGGGTTTTGCCGGAACGAGCGCGATTTCCTCGCCCGTCTTGGCCAGCGGAGGAATACCTTCTCCGCGACCCCTCGTTCTAGACGCCCAGCCCCTACTCCCGGCTATCGACGGCGGACGCGCCAGAGCGCTCGGTCTCTACGGAAACGCCGGATATGACGTCCGCTACCTCGGAGTTCTTGAGGAGGGCGGTGAGAAGCGAAATCTTCGCCTCACGCCGACACTGGAAGAATTGGACATCCCTCTCTCTCAGGAACATCTTGCCGAGAGAGACGCGCTGCGGAAACAGCCCGGAGGCATCCTCGCGCTCGACGTCTCCTTTCCACTTCTTGGGCATCTCACACCCGAATACGCAGCAACCGGGGAGCGCATGCTTTCGGAAGCAAACGCGGTGATTTTTTCCCGTCCGTGGTGCTATCCTCTTGTATCCAGAGCGCTTGCGGAAAAAATGATCCTGACCGTCTACGACGCGCACAACGTGGAGGGCGTGATGCGCTGCGCCCTGATGGACGACGGAGCCTCGGGTACCGAGCTGGTCGGCTTCGTCGGCGAGCTTGAGTCGAGCCTCTGTTCGAGGGCGGACCTGATTCTCGCTCCATCTCATCGAGACCGGCTTTCTTTGGCCCGGCTGTACGATATCCCCCATGAGCGAATACGAGTCGTTCCGAACGGCGCCTTCACGGAGCGCGTGACGCCGTCGAGCGAGGAACGAAAAATCACGTTGAAAGAGGCGGAGGGGCTGACCGACGCGGAGAAGGAGATTCCGGTCGCGGTGTTCATGGGAAGCGCCTCTCAGGCGAATGTCGAGGCTGCGGAGTTTATTCTCCGCGAAGTTGCTCCCGCAATGCCGCACGTCGTCTTCCTGATCTTCGGGAGCGCTTCCGAAGCTGTTGCATGCACGGCTCCGCAGAACGCCCGTCTTCTTGGCGTCGTGGACGAAGAACGAAAAAGAGACCTCCTGTCGATGGCGGATGTTGCGCTCAACCCGCTCTTTTCCGACTGCGGGGGTAACGCAAAAATGTTTGAGTATATGGCAGCCGGTCTTCCCGTGCTTGCAACGCCTCCCGCCGTGCGCGGGATAGATCCCGGCGGCACGGAAGTCGTTGCGTTCTCCTCCCGCGAACGCTTCGTCGACGATCTGCGCGTCCTGCTCGAAGAACCCACCGAGCTTGCGCGGAGCGGCGCCGCCGGACGGTGCGTCGCCGAAGAACGGCACTCCTGGGAGACGATCTCCCGCGACCTGGGAATGTTGATTGCATGGCACGCTTTGCATCGCAGGCGGAGACGCCCGTTTTTTTCCGTGGTCGTTCCAGGGTATGAACGTCCAAAGTTGCTTTCGCGCATGGCTCGCCTGCTCTCTGTTCAGACCTACACCGATTTCGAGGTGCTTTTCATCGACCAGAGCCGTACCCCATGGAACGAATCAGGAGCGTATCGCCCTCTTGATCTGCTCTATCACAGAATAGACGTTAATGGGGCGGCGCGTGCCCGCAACATCGGCGCCTTTCTCTCACGAGGAAAGGTGCTTGTCTTTCTCGACGACGACTGCGAACCTTCGCCGAACTGGCTGGCGGCCGCGCGCCCATGGTTCGACGACGAAGCCAACGCGGGGCTTGAAGGCATGATCCGTTCGGACCTCGGGTGGAACGACGACCGGGGACGGGGAAGGGGCGTAAAAAATGATACCGTGAACTCGCGCACGACGAATTTTTTTGTCAGA
>JAHDKR010000178.1 GCA_018436785.1 Synergistaceae bacterium
AACCCGACCGACTCCGACGCCGTCACGCCCTCCATCATGAAGGCGAACGCCGCGGGCATCCCCGTGCTCACCATCGACAGGGGCGCGTCCGGCGGACAGGTTCTCTGCCACGTGGCCAGCGACAACGTCGCGGGCGGCGTCATGGCCGGAGAGTTCCTCGCCAAGAAGCTCGAGGGCAAGGGGAACGTCGTCGAGCTGGTCGGCATCCCCGGAACCTCCGCCGCCAGAGACCGCGGCAAGGGATTCAACGACGCTATTGCCACATTCAAGGACATCAAGGTCGTCGCCTCGCAGGCCGCCGACTTCAGCCGCGACAAGGGACTCAAGGTCTTCGAGAACATCCTCCAGGCACAGCCGGAGATCGCGGGCGTCTTCGCCCACAACGACGAGATGATCCTCGGCGCGGTCGCCGCGGCAGAGGCCGCCGGACGCAAGGGCATCGTCTTCGTCGGCTTCGACGCGGTGGACGACGCCGTGGCCGCGGTCAAGGCGGGCAAACTCGCCGCGACGGTCGCCCAGCAGCCCGCGGTCATCGGCGCGATGGGCGTCGAGAAGGCGGTCGCGCACCTCGGCGGCGAGAAGCTGCCCGAGTTCATCCCCGTACCGCTACAGCTCGACGTCGAATAGGCCGTACACCAGATGAAGTACCGGGACGCCGTCGTTCAAGGGCGGCGTCCCTCCCACCGGAGGTTGATGGCGTGACACTCTTGCTGGAGATGAAGAACGTACACAAGCGCTACCCGGGAGTCCACGCGCTGAAGGGGATCTCTTTCTCCCTGCGCGCGGGGGAACTCCATGCGCTCGTCGGCGAAAACGGCGCGGGGAAGTCCACCCTCGTCAAGGTACTCGGCGGCGTGGTCGCTCCCGACGAAGGGAAGATCCTGATACGGGGAGAGTCCGCCCGATGGAGCGGTCCCGGCGACGCCATCCGCGCCGGGGTGGGCATCATCCACCAGGAGCTGAGCCTCGCGTCGCACCTCACCGTGGCGGAGAACATCTACCTCGGGCGCGAGCCGAAGCGCGGCCCCTTCATCGACAGGCGGAAGCTCGCGGACGACGCGGCCCGGCTTGTCGAGGGGTTCGGCGTCGGCATCGACGTGAAGCGGCGCGCCGGAACGCTCTCTCCGGGGGAGCAGCAGCTTGTCGAAATCGCCAAGGCGATCTCGCAGAACGTCTCCATCCTCGCCATGGACGAGCCCACCTCCAGTCTCTCCGCGCGCGAAACGGAGCAGCTCTTCCGCGTCATCGCCGGGCTAAGCGCGTCCGGAACGGGCATCATCTACATCTCGCACCACCTCGAAGAGGTCTTCCTCCTCGCCGACCGCATCTCCGTCCTCCGCGACGGCGAGATGGCGGGAAGCGCGGACGCGAAGGAGCTCACTCCCGAGCGCGTCGTTTCCCTGATGGTGGGCCGTCAGATCGAGGCCCTCTACCCGCGAACCTTCCGCGACCCCGGCGCCGTCCTCCTCGACGTGCGCGGACTCTCGCGAACGGGGGTTCTTGAAGACGTCTCGTTCACGCTCCGCAGCGGCGAAATCCTCGGCGTGGCGGGGCTCGTCGGCAGCGGCCGCACGGAGCTGGCACGATGCCTCGTCGGGCTCGACCCGTTCGACGAGGGTGAGATTTCCGTTGAGGGAACGCCGTTCACCCCCCGCTCCCCCGGCGACGCCCTGGACAGGGGCATCGTCCTCGTCCCGGAGGACCGCAAGCGGCAGGGGCTCTTCCTCAACCGCACCATCCGCGACAACACGATCGCCATGCGCCTGCTGCAAGGGCTCCGCAAGGGGCCGTTCGTCGACCGCCCGGCCTCCGAATCGCTCGCCGGATCGTTCGTCCAGCGCCTCGGCGT
>JAHDKR010000025.1 GCA_018436785.1 Synergistaceae bacterium
GCTGTCGAGCTAATAAACCGGAGAGAGTGTGTTTCCCATGAATTGCCCAATGTCGTATTGGGCAATTGGACGACGATCCCAATAGGCAAGAAAAAATCTTTTGGTACAAACAAGAAATCATGATAACTTCTCTGCGCTGATACTCCAAATGAGCAAAATCTTTCAAAACGCCGGGAAAGACGGACGAATCACAACTTCCGTTTCGACAGTTCCCGGACTCGATCCTCGGCAAAACCGGTTATCTCAGATACCAGGGAGATCGCCATTCCGCGTTCCAGCAATCTGATCACGATCTCCTCGCGCCCTTCCTCGCGTCCTTCCTCGCGCCCTTCCCGGCGCGCCTTCCTGAACTCCTTCTGCATGTAGGCCAGCATGATATCCGCCTCCTCCCGTTCCAAACAAAGATCCAGAGCCTCGTCGATCATCAGCCCTTCCTTTTCGGCAAGGATCTTCAAATACCCCCTCAAATGGTTCGTCGTCAAATCTCTCTCTTCCTTCGAAAGCCCCCGAAGAAAAAGCCGCACGCGTTCCGCAGCCTCGTCGAAATTCTCCGCCTTCGAAGGATTCGCCAGATAAAACATCGCACCCAAAGCATCCTTGATCGACAGTATCTCCTCGGCCGTCTTCTCGCGAAGCGAGATCAGAAGATACTCGAAATTCGGGACGTGATTCCCGAAGTCGCGCGCGTTCTCCACCTTGTCGATGAAGTACGGCGACACCGTCCACCTTTTTTCTCCCTCGTAGAACACCACCGGCAACACCGGGGGCAGCATAAAATCCTTCCGCTCGGCAGCCCTTCCCGCCTTTTCCACACAACGTCTCCAGAATTGCACCATATACGAAAGAAGGCGAAAAGGCATCAGGTAATTCACGCTCGACTGATGCTCGATCAGCACATAAATATACACATCGGCGCTCCCTCTCCGGATGCGGTACAAAACATCCGACTGACGCTTGGAGAGTTCCGGAGGAATAAAGGTGATATCCTCCCGGTACACATCTTCAGGCGTCAAAGTCTCCACGTCGATCGCATCCGGCATGTGCTGTCTCAGATAGCGGCGAATGAACCTCACGAAGAGATGTTCGTCCGCTAAAAGCCGCTGGAACGCATTATCCCTGTTCCCCATCGGGCTCCCCTTCACTTACAGTATGTCTGATTATTATAGCACCTGCTGAATGCGCCCTTACAACGACGGCGCTTCCGTATTCGCATCGCGCTATGCTATTATTATACCTGCAAAGGAGGCGGCGCAGTGAACGACGACGTACATGCGGAACAGACCATTACAAACGAAGACAACCGACGCTCCGAGGACGAACTGTGGAAAGAGCTCATCAACGGATCGTTCCATGACATGCTCCGTTCCGTCCTTCCCGAGATGGCGAGGGTTGCCGATACCAGCAAACCAGTCCGATTTCTGGAGACGGAGCTTCGGCGGCTCGCTCGCTTCACACGGCGCTACTCTTCGAGTCACCCCGACTCCAGGAAGTTCGTCGACATCCTCGCCGAAGTACCGCTACTCTCCGGAGAGAACGCCTGGATACTGCTCCACGTCGAGATACAGGGGCGCGGCGGGAAGGAGAACTTTCCTTTGAGAATGCACAGGTATCGCTGCCTCCTTGAAGGAAGATACAACCGCCCCGTCGCCGGGCTTGCCATACTGGTTCAACCGATAAGCGCGGATCAAACGGAGGGAATCTACTGTTGGGAAGGGTACGGCTCGCGGGTTCTTTACGAGTATCCCGTCTTCAAGATCTACGAGGGCGACGAAGAAAGATTACAAAAAAGCGACAACCCCTTCGATCTCGCGCACTACGCCGGAATGCAGGCATGGAAGCAACGGGGCTCGGATACGCGCAAACTGGACTACATGAAACTCCTGCTCGCCGAGTTGGACCGGCGCGGCTGGAGCCACGAGGGAAAAATGGCGCTTCTTTGGTTCATCGAAGGCGTCATGCACATTGAGGATGATAGCGCGTGGAATGAATGGGAGGAAGAGTTGGAGAAAAGAAAGGAGGCTGGCGATATGTACGTAAGCCTGATGGAAAGAAAGGGTATAAAAAAAGGCGTTGAGCAGGGAATCCAGCAGGGAATCCAGCAAGGCAAAATCGAAATGATACGCGAAATGCTCCGATGGGGCGACTCAGACGAGAAAATTCTTGCATGCGCTCGAATATCATCGGAAGAACTTGCTGAAATTAAAGAGCAAATCCGGCACGAAACCAACTGAGTACTGTGTTTTGAACGGTCTTTAGTGCTGAGTAAAAAAACTCCGGGGGTTCTTTTTTTCAGGACGCTTTTGGGGCCGAAGCCCCTTGTCGCCGGGTGCATCGAGTCACCCGAAGGGTATACCCGTGCTCCAGATTACAAGGATGGCTCTTCCTCATCCAGCGAAATATCCACGTACACTCTCCTCCCCCCCTCCATGAAGTAGGCGTTCCTGTACGGAGGGAAAGAGAGCGCGCGCAGCCGTCGAAGGAGATCTCCAACCTTCACGGTTTCATCCAACGAAAGGGCGCACAACTCGTCGAACTCGCGGGCGAAGTGGAACGTGCCTCCTTCGGGCATCGGAGAAGTGTGAACCTCGCCCGTCAGCAATTCCGTAAACACAGTGCCGATCAACTCCACCGAGGCTTCCTCCAGCTTCGCGTACAGGCTCTTCCCCGTTTCCAGAGGCGAAACAGGAACTTCGCGCCGAGCAATGATTTCTCCGTCGTCCACATTAGTTGTCATCAGGTGCAACGTCACGCCGGCGGGTGTTCCATCAATGATCGACCATACATTCGGATGGCTTCCCTTGTTGTATGGAAGATACCCTGTATGGAGATTCACCGGATAGCGAAAGAGAGACAGCATCTCGGCCGGGAAGACAAACCCGAAGTTCACCGACAGCAGAACATCCGCAGAAACATTTTGTAACTCGGGAAGAATATCCGACCTCCACTCGACAACAGAAGTATCCGGAAAAACCGACTGTATCTCGTCGCCATACTTCCGCCTCTCCACAGGATGCAGAAGCAGTAGTTCGGGGCAATACCCGGCATCCGCGATCGCACTCCCGCACAAAAAACCATTCCGGTTGTTGGCAGCATAAATAAAAGATTTTCTCGCTCCCCTCATCACACCATCTCCCACGTAATCCACTCGTCGGCGGCGATATCCCGCGCGGCCCTGCGCCCCACCAGCAGCGGCAGAAACTTCGGGCGCACGCCGTACCCCGGGCGCTTGCAGATTAGCATCTCCGGCTCGATCAGCGTCCCGGCGGGAATATCCACGGCGGCGTGGAGGCTTCGCCGCGCCTTCTCGTAGAACTCCATCTCCTCCGGAGCTGGCCCCAGCTTCCGTCCGTCGCCAAGGGCGGCCTCGACCTCGCGAATCTGCCGCACCAGCTCCTTCAGTTCATCCGGCTGAATGGCGAAGGGGTGGTCGGGCCCCTCCATCGTGCGGTCGAGGGTGAAGTGCTTCTCCACGATGCTCGCCCCCATCGCGGCGGCGGCCACGCTGATGTGAATCCCCCGCGTGTGGTCGGAGAGGCCGACCGGCACGCCGAAGGCCCTGTGGATCGTCTCCATGCTGCGCAGGTTCAGAATCGAGGCGGGCGCAGGGTACATCGATGCGCACTGCAAGAAGGCGACCTGCTCGTTTCCAGCCTCGCGGCAAGCGAGGTAGGCGTCCTCGATCTCCTCCATATTCGCCAGCCCCGTCGAGATGATCATCGGTTTTCCCTTGGAAGCGCAGTATCGCAGCAGCGGCAGGTCCACCAGCTCGAAGGAGGCGATCTTGAAGAAGGAACTCACCTCGTCCAGTTCGTCCACAGCCCTGTTGTCGAAGGGGGTTGCGAAAAAGAGAATCCCTTTCTTCGCACAGTAGTCGGCCAGCTCCGGCAACCAGGTTCGAGGCGTCTCGATCTCCTTTATCAGGTCGAAGAGATCCTTTCCGTACCCCGAGTGGCGCGGCGTCCTGCGGGAATAGAGCGTCTCCGCGCTGTATATCTGGAACTTCGCCGCGTCCGCCTCCGCCTCGGCGGCGGCGTCGATCATCTCTTTCGCAAGCGCGAGCGAACGGTTGTGGTTCGCCCCTATCTCGGCGATGATGAAGCAGGGGGCGTTTTCTCCTATCCTTCTTCCGTTGTTCAGCGTGAGCATGGCATCAGTCTCCTTTCCGGCAGGCTTCAACGCCAGTTTCTTCCGTAGCGCACGACAGGTCGGGGTGATCCCGCAAACAGGACAGAACGTCGGAGAGCGTGTCGTACGCCCGCTGCGGTGTGATGTTTCCGGGGAATGCCTTCTTCGGGTTGCGATGCACCAGCCAGTCGCGGTACTTCTTGATCTGCTTGACCGACCCGATCAGCTCTTTCTCCAGTACCGCCCCGAAGATGTCGTCGAGGATATCGTCGATCCTCCAGTACTCGATCTCCCGCTCAAGCTTCTTCCGAAAGCTCGACGAGAAAGAGGATGCGCCCCTCTCCGCCAATCTGCCGGACTCCTGCTGCAGATACTCGTACAACTGCCGTTCGAAAACCGTCCAAAGCGAGAGCACGAGATAGTCGTCGATGCCGGACTTTCCGGAGTCTATCCGCCGCAGCGCCTCCTCGTCCGAAATCTGCATGAAGAGCGTGTTTTTCAGAAGGCCCAGAGAATCCTCTTTCGTTTCGACGCTTTGAGATGCGACGTACAGAGAGTCCAGAGAAATCTGGTAGACTCCCCAGATTTCGACGAGCGCATCACTCGAAGACATAGTTCGACGCTCCCGAAAGAAGATCGAAGAAAAGCACCCTGTCCACCCTGTACGCCCTTCCTCGACGAATGCTCTCGATCCAGTACCAGCCCGGTTCCCCCACTCCCCTGTACGCCTGCGTCATCACCGTTTCGCGGCCGGTTCCGGAGGGAAGATACCCCTTGACCTTCGGCCCCCCCTCCTCCGTCAGAAGGATCAGGATGTACTGCTGATGATTTCCCGTCAGATCGACCCGGCCGTCTCCCCCGAGAACTCTGGCCGCCACGGGCTGCATCCGCGCTATGGCGCGACCGCCTCCGTTCTTGATCGTCATGGCCGGAGCCGTGTACGCCCCGAAAGCCTCCTCCAGCATCTCGACCTCTTCGCGGGAGATCGTCACGCCCGTCGGGGCGAGCCACTCCTCGATGCTCGCGTAGAGGCTTTCCGTCTGCTCCAGATAGGTGCGAAGGGCTTGGTCCATTTTCGCGTCACCTCGTTTTTTATGTTCGAATACACCAACCGCACTGCGGAAAAACAATCTGCCATGCAGCGCGTCAAGCAAGCATCTCGATCTCCTTGGTCAGCTCACCCCCGAACAGGCGGCTCTGCCTTCTCCGGTATCATGCCGACAGAGCGCAAGAAGCTCGCGAAGTCCAACAAAAGGAGATCGTTGTACCTTCTGGCGGTCAACTGCAGGCCGAAAGGCAGCCCGTTCGGCGAGACGAACACGGGCGCGCTGACGACGGGCGTGTGGGTCATCGTCCACAGCAGGGCGTAGTCGTCCGTCTCCACCTCTCCCCGCAGCGGGGCGTCGCCTGCGGTCGAGAGCGAGATCACCGCATCGTACGACCGAAGCAGCCCGTCCATCTCCGCGCTCAGGCTTTCCTGCTCCTTCAATGCGTTCAGGTAGCGCTCCGGCTGGATCGAGAAGCCCGACTCCATCAGGCTTTTCAGCGTTTCCGAAACCAGATTTCTCTTGCGGTACTCCTCCTGAAAGTAGTAGGAGAGGTTCTTGTTGTAGATCGTGGCATGAATCTCGTGCGCTCTCTCCGCAGAGCGAGAAAGCTCGACCTCCTCCACTTCGACATCGGCGGCGTTCTCCGCCAGCTTCCTCGCCCATTCAAGCAGGGAGTCGCGAGCGTACTCCGGCATCCGGTCCCACAGGAAGCCCTTCAAGAAGCCGACCTTCCATCGCCGCCCCGCCGGTTTTCTTCGTCTCTCGGGATCGAGGAAGGCCGCATTGCTCAACGGATAGTTCCTGCCATGCACGCGCATCTCCTCGAAGAGCCGGAGCATGTCTTCGAAGTGGAGCGCAAGGAATCCTATGCTGTCCATCGTATCGGTGGTCTTCAGCACCCCCGTTCTGGGAACGAGTCCGTAGGAGGGCTTGCAGCCGTAAACGCCGCAGAAGCTCGCCGGGCGCACTATCGAGCCGGCCGTCTGCGTCCCCAGCGCGTACGGAACTACCCCGAGGCAGACCGCCGCCGCCGAGCCGCTGGAGGAAGTTCCCGGCGTCCGCCGCGCGTCGTGCGGATTGATGGCCCGCCCCAGTTCGTGAACCGCGAACTCCGCAGTCTCCGTCTTTCCGGCGACGACCGCCCCTGCAAGGCGGATGGTATGCACCACCCTCGCATCGTTCCCCGGTGTAAAGCCTTTCCAAAGGGGGCTGCCCATCTGCGTCGGATAGTCCTTCGTGTTGAAGATGTCCTTCACGCCGACGGGGATCGCCTCCAGGTTTCTCGGAGCGCCATTCTTTTTCAGATACTCCTCGCTTCGAGCCGCCTGCTCCATGATCTTCTCCGGATCGAAGAGCACGAACGCATTCGCGGCTCCCTCCGCTTGCGCGAAACGTTCGATGCAGAGCGACGCGATCTCCCGCGGAGAGATCGCCCCCTTTCGAAGTCCGCGTATCAGGCTCTCGGCGCTATGATCGAAAAAACCGTTCGTCCTGCTCATCGTCTGCTCCTCCGCTCTGTCGCATTCGGCGTTCACTCTTCCCTATTCGGACGCAGCCTTTGAATAACCTGCTGCATGAAAGGGAGAATCCGCTCTTCGTTGGGCTTCGTTTTCGGCTCGACGGGCATGTCCACGCCATGAAGCTGCTTCAGGCGGTGTTTTTCGATTCGCTGGTAGAACTCTCCCTCGCTCATTCCCGTGATTTCAAGGTAGTAGTCCAGTGCCTCGGGTCGCTCGGTATCCGATTGGTTCGCCAGTTCGAATCCCTCTTCTCGAGTCAGCAGCCCGTTTCTGACGTCGAGACTGGCATGCGCAGAGCCGCGCCCGAACCCTCTCTTCAGATAGCAGGTGAAGTCGTGCATTCCGGCCATCATGCATTCAGCGCTCTTGTATCGCTTGTAGCTTCCCTCCATCTGCGTCTCGCGCCAGCCGTAGACTCTTTTGATGAATTCGGTCTGCCGCTCGTCGTCCCAGAAGATGTAATCGCCCAGATGCACTCCGAAAACCCCGGCTTCCTCGCACTCCTCCTGGCTCGGCAGTTCAAACGGGAAGAGATCGCGCTCGGTCAAGTCCTCGCAAACCATCCCCTCCGGCTTCACCTTTGCCGAGACCTTCGTGAAATACTCTCTGTCGAACGTATGCACTGGATTGAAGTAGGAGGCGCGGCCGCTCGACTCGGCGACGGACTCCCCCCAGATCAGCAGCGGAATGCCGAACTTCGCCGCGACATGAAGGGGAAATGCCCCCACTCCGGCGTGGCAGTGCCAGCAGGTGTCGGCAATCACGTCCAGCGATCGTTTCGCCATGCGGTTCACCAGACTGCGGTTCGGCGTGAACATGATATGATCCACATTGAACGCTTCCAAGGCGTTTTGCAGATTGTACCACCCGGTCTCGCTGTACCAGTTATGGCTGAAGGTCACAGCAAGCGGCTTCATGTCGTAGACTTTCGTCAGCACGTGAAGCTGGAAGACGCTGTCCTTTCCGCCGCTGATGGGAACGATGCAGTCGTAGTTCTTCCCGGCTTTTCTCTTCGCTTCCTCCAGAATGGTTCGCAGCTTTTTCTCCCGCTCCGTCCAGTCGATGTGCATCTTCTGTTCGGAAGACTGGCACGCCTGGCATATCCCCAGTTCATCGAAGGTGATTCCCTCGACGGTTTCGGGCATGCAGCACCGCGTGCAGTACCGCATGTGCGGAAACAGCGGTTCGCTCTTTCTATCCATGAAAAACACCTCCGTTCATCGGGACTTCGGCTGATCGCTTTCGAAGAAACAAATCGAAGCGCCTCCTCATCCCTTCGTCTCCTGTTCGCAGAACTTCGCGAAGAACTCCTCCCGCAGCACGCCGTACTCCAGAATATCACGGTACTCTCCGTGCTTGAAGAGGGCTTGCCGGCGACGGCCTTCCTGCTGCATCCCCATGAAGGCGGCAAGGCGCTGCATCGCGATATTGTCCTCCGACGTGCCGCAGTGGATGCGCCGCAGGTTCAGCTCGCGAAAGCCGTGGCGGCAGATCAGGCAGGCCGCCTCCTTCGAGTACCCCTTCCCCCACGCCGTCCGGTCGCCCAGCAGGATGGCGAACTCGGCGCTCCGGTCGATCCAGTCGATGGCCTGCAGGGAGACGTTGCCGATGTGGCGGTCGTCCTCGCGCAACACCATCGCCAGAACAAGCGCCGAGCGGCTTCCGCGCACCGACTCTATGTACTCCGCCGCGCTCCCCTCCGGGGAGGGCCAGCGGCCGTGCGAGTTGAAGCGGCAGACCTCGGGATCGTTCAGCCACCCCGGATAGGGACCCTGCGCATCCTTAGGTTCGAGAGGGCGAAGGTAGAGGCGCTCCCCCTCCAGAAAGAGCGTCCTACAGCTCATGGCGATTTTCCCACACCTTCCAAAAGGCCGCGACCACGTCGTCGAGGTCTTCATGCGTCATCGGCGGGCGCATCAGCTCGTGCGTGATCAGTTCCTTCTCGAACATCCGTTCCGTTACGGGGCAGATTCCCTTCTCGTACGAAACATTCCCGTCGTACCAAGGGGAAGTAAAAGGCGCCCCCTTGCTTCCGTAGGCTATCCGCTTCTGGAAGAGGGGCTGAAGGTAGAGCGGCTTGCAGTATCCCGTTCCGATCTTCACTCCCTCCCCCTCGCGCAGCTCGGTCAGGGGGAGTTCGGCCTTCACCGCTTCGACGAAACGGTCGCGCCCGACTCCGGCAACGGCCTCGTCGAACTTCAACGGATGGACGTAGTAGGCGTGGGTCGTTTCGGGGCGTACTACCGTGGTCATTATCGGTGGAATCTCGGCCAGCGCTGTGTTCAGGTAGTCGCAGCTGGTCTGCCGCTCCTTCAGCAGCTCCGGAAGTCGTCGAAGCTGGCAGCGTGCGAGGGCGGCCTCGATCTCCGTCATGCGGTAGTTGAAGCCTATCATGTTGACGAGGTCGGTCACTCCGGCCTTTTCGACCACCGCCTCGGCGTGGTTGCGGATGAGGCGCAGCTTCATCGCCAGGTCGTCGTCGTCGGTGACGACAAAGCCACCCTCACCTGTGTGGACGTGCTTGTGGTAGTTCAGCGAGAAGCACCCCATGTGGGCGAGCGTTCCGGCGCATTTCCCCTTCCATGTCGCGCCGGGAGCCTGGGCGCAGTCTTCGATGACGAAAAGACCGTGCTTCTTCGCAATCGCATTGATCTCTTCGCGGTCGTAGGGCTGCCCGAAGAGGTCCACCACTATGATCGCCCTCGTTCGGGGGGTGATGCGCGCCTCCACCGAGCACGGGTCGAGGCAGTAGTGCTCCGCTTCGATGTCGGCGAAGACGGGGATGGCGTTGTAGATCAGCGGGGCTGTGGCAGAGGCGCTCATCGTGTAGGGGGAGACGATCATCTCCTCGCCGGGCTCTACTCCCGTCGCCCCGACGGCACAGTAGAGCGCCGAGGTGCAGGAATTGACGGCGACCACGTGCTTCACGCCGAGGAATTCGCCCCACTCCCGTTCGGCGGCCTGCACCTCCGGGCCGCCGAAGAAATCGTCGTGCCACGTGCCGAGGAAGCGCGAAAGAATCCCCGAGTCGATCACCCGGCAGACGGCCTCCTTCTCCTCGTTTCCCATCACTCTGTACGCGGGGAACTTTTTCGTTCGGACGGGCTCCCCTCCGTTGATCGCGAGCTTCATCTCTCTCCCTCCAATTCGCCTGTCTGCAAAAGCGCGCCGTACATCAGCTCGGCCCTACGCCAGTCCTCCGGGGTGTCGATGTCCTGCACCAGATGGCGGGGCAGGACGACCCCCAGCGCGTCGGGCATGTAGATTCGTTTTTCCGCAAGGAAGCGCCCGGCGTCGAGCCAGTAGAACTGCCCCGCGTCGTGGTAGGCCTCGGGGAGGTCGTTCGAGCGGGTCATCTCGTGTTCCGGCCAGAACATGGAGAGCGTCCCGTCTTCCGCTCTGCGAAGCCCCCGGAAGATCGGGAAGGGGAAGGTGGTCACGGAGAAGACAGCCCCGACTCCGCGCTCCGCCAGCAGGTCGCGCCCGGCGCGGAGATCGGAAGGACGGACGAAGGGCGCAGTCGAAAGGATGCAGCAGACTCGCTCCACCGGAGCCGAAACGCTCGACTCGCGAAGCGCGTGCTCCACAACGGGCGCGAGCGGGGTATGGTCGTCCGCCAGTTCGTCAGGACGCAGCAGCGCCTCGGCCCCGTGTTCCTCCGCGATGTTGGCGAAAACGTGCGAATCGGTGGAGACGATCACCCTGGCGAAGCAGCCGCTTGAGAGAGCCGCCTCTATGGAGTAGGCCATCATCGGCTTGCCCAGAAAGGGGCGGATGTTCTTTTCCTTTATTCGTTTGCTCCCGCTACGCGCGGGAATGACCGCGATATCCATTGTGCATCAACCTCCGATTTTTCGGGCGTAAAGGGAATCCAGTAGTTCGACGCATCGGACGGCGGCGCTCCGGTGGCGCTCAAGTTCCGGCCGGACGGGAGCGCGCTCCCTGTGCAGGGCGGTGGCCCACGATGAAGTCGCCGTCGGAATATCCTCTGCGCTCTCCGCGCCGAAGACCCCTTCGCGCCGCAGAATGAAACCCAGGTCGCGACGCCGTACCCCCGGTTGAAGACTGAGCACAGGAAGCCCCAGCAGCCACGACTCGTAGAGCAGAACAGATGCCATCCCGGCTACACCGAAGGAGGAAAAGGCCGCATCTCTTCCCTCTCCCGCCTTGAGCAGCCGCCCTTCGAGGCGGCCGCGATGCTCCCTCCAGAGACGCTCCAACGCGCTCCCGTCCTCGCGGGGGTGGGGCGCGATCAAAAGGAAGAGTTCGTCGGCGAACGGCTGCGCTGCTCGGCAGAATAGCGGAAATACTTCCTTCTCCGTATAGCCGCGGTACTCCGGGAAGGAGTCGTTTCCTCCCTGGTCCATCTCCACCGGCTCGGAGACGAAAAGGACCGTCTTTCTGCCATCCGGGCGAATAACACGCGGCGACTGCTCCAGAGAGGAGAAGGCGGGCTGCCCCGTTATCGCCAATAGATCTGCGGGGAAGCCTTCTCGCAGTGCGTCGTCGAATGCCTCGTCGTCCATCAGAGCGTAGAAGTCGGGGATGAAGAGCCCCTTTCCGTCGATCTCCAAGCGCGAGCGGTAGTTCACCCAACTGTCGAGCATGCAGAGCGACGGAATTCCCCGCTCACGGCAGAGTCCTGCGACGGCGAGGGGGAAAACGTCTTTGACGCTGGTGGAGAAGGCGAGCACGTCCACACCCCCCGAGGCAACCGTCCGCAGCACCTCGTCGTCCGCCAGGTTCCCGCCGTCCTTCCCCTTCCAGAAGCCATGATCGGCGACGAGCACTTCGGCTCCTCTTCTTCGCATCTCCTCCAGCACCGGCTCAAGTGCGCGGCAGCCTCCAACGTCCGCGCCGACGAAGAGCGTTCTCATCGTTTCGCCTCTTTCAAGACAGCCTCCATTATGCGCTGCGTCTTCATCGCCGATTCCAGATTGCTCACGGGCTGTCGCCCCTTCTCGAAGGAGTCCAGCAGGTCGGTCAGCGAGTCGGCCATGCCGTTTTGTTCATCGAGCGTCGGGAAGGGCGCGAGCTCCGGAGAGCCGAGCCAGCGGCTCGGATACCGGGGGTCGGCCTCCTCGCGTCGCCGAAAAACGAGCTTGCCGCCGTTCAGAATCTCGATCCGCTCATCCCTGAAGGTCAGCGCGATGTCCAGAGAGTGGAACTCCCCGGCAATCCCTGTGAAGGAGATCGGAATCTCCCCCGCACACAGAAAAAAACTCGGCGTCTCCGGGTCTCCCCCCGGCACGACTCCAGCAAGCGAGAAGTCCGGATCCCCCAGAAGGAAGAAGACGGCATCGAGCGCGTGGCAGCCGTTGCGCCGGAGCTTCAGCGAGTAGTGAACAGAGACGCCAAGCAGGTTTTCCCGCGCACCCCGCTTCAAATATGCGCGAAGCGAGACGAACGGTTCGGCGTACCGCCGCTGATAGCCCACCATAACCGTCGTTCTCCGTTCCCGGACTGACCTCAGCAACGCCTCGCCCTCCGCGACCGAAACAACAGGGGGTTTCTCCAGCCAGAGCATCTTCACCCCCGCCTCCACGCAGAGCATGGCGTGGGCGAAGTGCAGCTCGGTCGGCGAGCAGATGTTGACCAGGTCGGGGCGCTCTGCCCGCAACATTTCCTCGGGTGATTCGTAGACGGTTGCGCCGGTAAGGGCATGAAATCGCTTGCGTTCAATAGCGACAGGGGCACACCCCGCAGTCAAACGCACCCGCGCTTCCCGCCGCAGCGAAGCAACATGCGTCAACGGCGGCTCGCCTTTACCGTTGTCATAGCCGAGTGAGATATTCCCAAGACCGATGAGTGCGGCTGGATATCGTTGCCTCAAACAGAACACCCCGAAGCAATCAGATCTGCTATCTCCTGAACAGAGAGGAAGCTCGGATTCGTCTCCGAATCGTAACTAAAACCCTGAGCGACAGGAACCCCTTGTTCGCCAAGCGCATCTACCCTGTATTCTTTTTGGGAAAGCGACGAGACCGTTGGACGGAGCACAAAATGATCGGTGAATTCCAACGTATTCAGCGAATCGTCCGCAGGACACATCACTTCGTGCAATTTCTCCCCCGGACGAATCCCGATTATTGCAAGGGGTACGCCCGGAGCTACGGCTTCGGCCACGTCCACAATCTTCGCCGACGGAATTTTAGGAACAAAAATCTCTCCCCAGCGCATACGTTCGAAGGCCTTGAAAACGAATTCCACGCCTTGATCGAGTGTTATCAGGAAGCGCGTCATCGCCGGATGAGTAATGGGAAGCTCCTTCACACCCTCCCGCAGAAGTTTTCGGAAAAAAGGAATAACCGAGCCCCTTGAGCCGACGACGTTGCCGTATCGCACCACGGAAAACCTTGTTCGCCCTTCGCCGACGAGATTGTTTGAGGCGGTGAAGAGTTTGTCCGAGCAGAGTTTGGTGGCGCCGTAGAGGTTGATCGGATTGGCGGCCTTGTCGGTGGAGAGGGCGACAACTTGAGCTACGTCATTGGCAATAGCGGCGCGAATAACGTTGTATGCACCGTCGATGTTGGTCTTTATACACTCCATAGGGTTGTACTCGGCGGCCGGAACCTGTTTCAGCGCGGCGGCGTGGATGACGTAGTCAACCCCTTTCATGGCGAGAGAGAGGCGCGATTCGTCCCTCACATCGCCGATGAAGTAGCGCATTGTCTTCGAGCCGAAAGTCTGTTGCATCTCGAACTGTTTCAGTTCGTCGCGGGAGTAGACGATTATTTTTTTCGGCGTGTACCGTTCCAGCAGCGTTTTGACGCAGTGCTTGCCGAACGAGCCGGTACCGCCGGTGATCAGGATTGTTTTGTCGTTGAACATGGGTGTTCATCTCCTCCGAGAAGTTCTTATTGTTTATCGGCGGTTCCGGCGTAGGAATTAAAAAAGCGGCCTCGAGAGGCCGCTTTGATGTCTTTCCTTTGACTTCTGTTTACGCATGAACGTCGAGCATCGCCCCGAACAGTTCTTTGATGTTTTCCATAAAACGCACGACCTCGTCGGGAGGTATCTTGCGCACTACCTCGTCCTTCGCCGTATCGATCACGGAGACTTGGTAGATGTCCGCTTCCTTGCGATACTCGAACTTCAAATTTCTGTCGAACATTACAGCCAGATCGTTCGCCTGCTCGACAGCATGCTTCACGTTCTCTTCCTTCAGCGGTTCCTTCGCCTGGGAGGCAGTTTGCTTTCGGACGGAAACATCAACAGCCCCTGTCGACGAAAGAACCTCCAGAGCCTTATCCAGCGGATTCGGCTGCACCGTAGCGCGGAGAACTTCCATCTACGAGCACCTCCTTCTCTCTTTAGCGAAAGAGGGGGAAGTCCCCCCTCTTTCATTCACCGATCAAGAGAAATTAACGGAGGAGCTGCAGCACGTTCTGCGGAAGCTGGTTCGCCTGCGCAAGCATCGAGTTGCCCGCCTGCATCAGGATGTTCAGCCGCGTGAAGTTCATCATTTCCTTCGCCATATCCACGTCGCGGATACGGCTTTCGGCGGCGGTCAGGTTCGTGCTCGCCGTGGTCAGGTTGTTGATGGTGTGCTCCAATCTGTTCTGATAGGCGCCGAGGTTCGCCCGCTGCTTTGAAACGCTGTCGATCGCTCTGTCGATAACCGTGATCGATCGTGATGCGTTCTCGCGGTCCGTCACCAGGATGTTGCTCACACCGAGCGCCTTTGCGCCCATATCGCCGATGTTGATGCCCATGTCTTCCTTCTCGTTTGCGCCGATCTGGAAAACCGTGGTGTTGTCGGCAAGGTGGACGATCGTCTCGTAGCTGCCGTCCTCGCCGCTCCACTTCCACTGTGCGGTATCCTTGTCCCATTCAACAGCGACATCGGCCATCGTATCGAACTTGACGTCGATGTTTTCGTGTACCACGCCGACCAAGTTGTTTCCCGTAATCTGTACGTCCTCGGCAATTACCTTGGTGGGGTCGTGAGCGTCGGTTACGGTGACGGTGAACTTGTTCTCCTGGCTCTTCTGGATGATATTCAAGCTGAGCGCATTGACCAGCTCCTCGTCGCCGATGAAGGTCAGTTCTCCGTCCTTTCCGTTGATGGCGCTGCTGATGACCATGGTGCCGGGAACGGCCCACGGTGTGTCCGGGTGATCTTCGGCCTCTTCCTCGGAGATGTAGTTCGCGAACTTATCCTCGCTGGTGAGGCCGGCAAGCGCTCCCTGACCAAGACCGTCGCGGACTGCGTTGTTGATCTTCTCCGCGATGCTGTCCATCGTATCGTCCTTGTAGAGGGTGATGGAGGTTTTCTTGCCGTCTCCCTGAACGATGGTGATCGTCTGGGGATCCTCCACCATGAAGTTCCCGTTGGAATCCCAGAACTTGTCGATGTCGTAGATACGCGTATCGCCTGCGGCGATCTCGCCGATACCGGCCTTTTCGATTGTGAAGGAAGCGCCATATATACGCCCTGCACCAAAGGGAGTAGCGATTCCATCATAGGCGTTTTCGAGAATACCAAACTCGAAGGATGCCTTGCTGAGTTTGGCCTCGCCGAAATCAGCGCTGGTGGACATAGTATTGAGCTGGAAGAAAGAGATCTCCGTCGTCTTGTTGTTGAGCGCAGTGTTATCGAAAACATAGCTTACTGCGGTCGAAGTACCGGCAGTGCCGGTATTGGTACGATTAATCGTCACTACATCGTCATTTGCAGTAGCGGATGCAATAACATTCACAACGGCTTTATCCCCTACAGTGAAGGCAGTAAATTCATTTGTAAGTGTAAACGTTTCTAACGTCATCCCACCGTATGCGCCGGAAAGGTGATTATTAGAACCGCCGGTAAATGTCCGCACAATCTCTCCGGACCCTTCTTCACTGGTGCCGTCTTTGTTCACTTGAACGTATTGATACCTGAAGGTAACCGCATTTGTATCCTCGTCCTTGGAGACGACTTCAAAAAGAAGCGACGTATTCACGGTCGCGCTTTGAGCATGCAAAGTACCTAAATTAAAACCGTCGTTGCCGTTCTGCTCGTAGTCGAAACCAAACACGACTCCATTGGCCGCAGCGGCCGAGGCGTCCGTCTCAACCCTGTAGTCGCCGACCATGAAATTCGCGGCATTCATGTCCAATGACTTTATATTGTCGTCTTCAGGCTTAATTGTCGTAGTACCAAGCGCTGTAGTAGCGGTAGTCACGCCTGTAGCAGCAAGATTACCCCCAGTAAAATTCCAGCCTATCTCAAAGTTGGTACCGGCCTCTTTGGCGACAATAGTAAAGGCTCCCGCGGCAGCGCCTGTTGTAAGGAGCATCTTATCGGCAAGTCCCGGCGTACTGTTAATCAAAACTCTCATCGCTGACGCTGCCGACTCTGCAGCATTATAATCAGCTGTAAACGTAAGCGTGTATGTCTCGCCGTCGACTTGTATTGTCATTGTACTGCTCTGAAGGACTGTTGTAAACAAACCTTCGACATTTGCAAAACCTACTGTTGACTCCTTCAACGATTCCTGTACGGCGTGCTTCACCTTGAATATGTCGGTCTTCTGGATCTGACCCTGTCCGGCGACAGCGTCGATGGTGATCTTGAAGTTGCCCTCCGCAGCCGACTTCTGGCCGAACTGGTCGATGGTGCGGAGTCCGCCGCGGACCATGACTTCCGTTTTGAGGTCGTCTGTTGACCAGAGCACGGCGGCGTCCCCGTTCAACAACTTCTTCTTGTTGAACTGCGTGGTGTTGGCGATGCGGTCGATCTCCTCGGAGAGCTGGTCGATCTCGAGCTGGATGTACGAGCGGTCGTTGGCGGTGAGGGTGTCGTTGGCCGCCTGCACGGAAAGCTCGCGCATGCGTTGCAGAATGGAGTGCGTCTCGCTGAGCGCACCTTCGGCGGTCTGGATCATGTTGATGCCGTCTTGCGAGTTGCCTACGGCCTGGTCGAGGCCGCGAACCTGGGCGCGCATCTTCTCGCTGATGGCGAGGCCCGCGGCGTCGTCGGCAGCGCTGTTGATCCGCAGACCCGACGAAAGCTTGGCTATGGACTTCTGAAGCGCATTGGTGGTACTATTGACGGCGTTGTACGCCTGTAGCGCGGGTATATTATGGTAAACTCGCATAATTGTTACCTCCTTGTTTTATTGTGTTCCCTTCCATGGGAACTTTTTTCGAATACATTCACAATATTCTCACTCTTCTTCAACATTAGGAATACTTTTCTGCGACAAGCCCTCCTTTCAAATGTCTTTCTCTATTTCTTCTTTTTCTTTTCGGCATTTTGCAACACACTCTTTAGCATCTACAATTTCTTCGGGGTGTTTCCCCTCGAGAATGGCAACAAGGTAGCGGTGAACGACATCCGCACGACCTGCTCCCCCGTCGCCCATTTTTTCAAGCTCTTCGTCGAGCGCCTTTACAGTCGCCTCTAAATATTTACGTTTCGCTTCCGGAATGTCCAAAACAAGCTGATCACTGTTATCGACGCGGCGCCGACGGAGCAGCTCCTCTAAAAGATTCGGAATTTCCTCGTCGTCGGGGGTATAGCTGTACGCGTTCGCCAGACTCGTCAAGGCCTCCAGAGGCATGCCGGTCCAGCAAAGATCGCGCCCCATGAGGGACTTGGCTCGATCTTTAAGCAGCGCCGCCGCGGCTTCGACGGCTATAGAGCGTCCTTCAAAACCTTGAATAGCGGCTTGAAAATGGGTAGAAGCTTCGACGAACCGGCCCTCGCCATGAAGGTGGCGCGCCAACGCCCAAAGAAGAACAGGTTCCCATTTCGCCGACACAGGATCTACACGCGAGTGGAGATAGTCCGCAAGAACAATTTCGTCCAACTCCGGAAGACGTTCCTGACTACGGGCAAGGAATCCCTCCAGAGATGATTGGATGCGTTTTTCATCCGGGGGTGAAAAAACACCAAGTTCTTGATATGTTTTTGTCAACCCGGCCGAGATCGTCATGTAGGCAAGCCAGTCGAGAAAAAGCGACACAGTTCGCTCTTGCGCATCAAAAAACTCCTTGTGGGAGCGACACCAGCGGAGAAACTCCTCCTCATCGCTAAAACTGAGAGACGCTTCGACAGCAAGAAGCGTCGAAAGATAGCTCTGTCCAATATATGTAAGGACGGGATTTTCTTCGGTCAGCGACTGAAGCAGATTGTAAAACTCGTTGATCGGACCTACAAGTGTTTCTTTTCGACAAGGCAGCGTTTCCATATGCGCAAGCATCGAACGAGCAGTTTCGATCTGTCGACGCGATTTGAGAAAACTCTCTTTTAAATCGTTAAGCCCTTTTGAAGCAGAGCGTGAATGCCCACTCTTCGTTTCAGCGCCGATCTGTTCCTTGAGGACGAAGAAACTGCTTTTCGGAGGTTTACCGACGCCAGCCAAATAGTCGGATAAAGGACGAAATTCCGCCCCCCTGATGAGCGCTCCGCCTTCAGTGCAGTCCCATACCGAAAAAGGCATCTGAGGTATCATCTCTTCAAAAACATCCACGAAAAATTTCCACGCGACAGTCGTTTCAAGAAAACCTCCCAACGCGCCGGGAACTGTAGTTCTTCGCTCGCTAAGCTCTACAGCATCAGTATGGTCCCATGACGTCTGATTCGTGTGAGTCTGTCCATTCTCACCAAACGCGAGGTCCTGGCCGACAAGAGCGACCCTGTCGACGCCAAGATAAGAGAGAAGCCCCAAAGCCATATGCGCAACCGAGGCTCCCGAGCGGAGCACACTGCCGCCAAGTGCATCTTCAATAACTATTCGATCAAGGTTTATGTCTTTCTTTCCTACAACGGCGAGCCGCCCGGGCCAACGACCGGCAATCTGAGGAACGCAGACGGACTGAACCACAAGAAAAATATCTTCTAAAAAAGGATCCTGTCGGTCATAAAGAGGACGGAAATAGTTCTCGTACGTGGGTGTTCCTCTTTCCAGAGCGCAAACAAAGTGAGGATGTATCCCTTGGACTGCAAGCTTGCTCAACAGAGTGTCGGCAGTAACGATAACAAGGCGATCCTCCATCCCCTTCAAAAGATGCAGATTTTTATCGAGGGATGGCCCTGCGGAGAGCACCACACCGCTGAACCCTTTGAACTTCCCTTCGAGGGGAGCAAGCGACTCGCGGAAGAGGATCCACGGCGTCGCCAACGCCATCTGGCGAAACCCGAGGAGCGTGTCCTCCGCAGAGTCGCCGAGCCGCTGCATCTGGTAGTTGATCCGTCCGACATACTTTTTGAGCGTCTCACGAAAAACCTCGGAAGCGACCTCCATCACTCCAGGGTGGGTGTGGACGTCGAAGACTCCCCCAAGGAAGTGTCCCCGGTGACCGAAAGCGGCCTGTTGCATCTCGTTCAGGAGAGCATCCTCGCCGGCGAGCAGCAGGAAGAGTTCGAAGGGAGCTTTGTGATCAAAGAGACTGGAACTCTCAAGAAGAAAGAGAAGGAGTTTTATGTTCGGTTCCAGCAGGATGACGAACTGCCTGCGTTGTATCCTGTTGAGCAATCCGACAAGATAACGAGGGGTACCGATGCCCGCGACCACAAGGACGGGCTTCGTTCCTTCGGGGGTCGCGTTCAGCGCGTCGTTGGACTCGAAGAAGGGCTCGTCGTAAAACCCCTTCCACCACGAGCCGCGAGGAGTTTCTTCCGTCTGGATACCAAACTTCGCGCCGGACTTCATCTGCGTCCGCATAAACTCGCGGATGCGCTGGACCAGAAGCGGCTGTTTCTGCTCAAGGGCCTTCAGGTTGCGTTCAAGCGTCTGGTTGCTCTGCTGCTTTTTCTTGGACGGGCTCATCGGGCGGTCCCTCCCTTCTTGAGTATGTCGGCCGGGAAGGCGCCGGCCTTCGCGGCTGCGAGGTTGGCGTTGCGGATGGCCTCGACCAGTTCGCTGCGCAGGATGACGAGGTCGCGGGGGGCGTTGATGCCCAGCCGGACCTGGTCGCCCTTGACGTCGACGACGACGACTTCGATGTCGTCGCCGATGAAGACGGACTCCCCCTTCTTCCGCGAAAGGGCGAGCACGGTCAGTCGCTCCCTTCCGCCGCTTCGGGGGAGGCGGCGGGCGCTGTGCGCATCATCTTCTCGCGCAGTTCGGGGGGCAGTATGGGCGTCTGCAGCGACAGATCCTCGTCGTCCAGTATGATCTGGCGCGCGACCCTGAGTGCGGTGTTGACGACGATGGGGGCGCGCAGGTTCGCGGAGGCGTCCCACGGCCTGTCGGAGGGTATGGCGACGACGACGAGCATGGCGAGCGCGTCGGGCGTCTCGCACTTGAGGAAGGCGAGGTCGGCGCGCTCGAGCTGGATGCGGTATTCGGGGAAGAATGTATGCGGCGTGACGACGGGAAGGGCGACGTCGCCGTCGGTGAGGCTCTGGATCCATTTGACGGGGTTGTCGTCCTCGCCCGCGAGCGCCCATCGCGTATGCCCTTCGAAGCCGGGGATCCCTTTGGGAAAGTGAAGTACGTCTTCGTCCTCGACGGTGAACGGGCCGAAGCGCGTGGTGTTGATCATCATAGGCACGTGTGTTTGCACCTCCGGGTGTTGTGTGTGCTGCTGTTTTAGGTATCGGCGGTCGCCGGGGGGAAGATTAGGGGCGGGCGTCGGCGCGTGTATGCAAGGCGCGGCGCTCTTCGAGGCTTTTCCGGAGGGATGAAAAACCTCCGACGTGCGGATCGTCCTTCTTCAATACGGCCGGGGGAAAAATCGAGAGGAGAAAAAACAGCTGAGCTTGACCTTTTGATACTTTTAAGTTATCGTTTATTTCCGGAAAGGAGGCGGAGAGTTCTTGTTTTCGATTGTCTTCTACAGAGATCGCAGGGGCCGGGAACCTGTGAAGGAGTATCTTGAAACGCTTCACGCGAGCGGAGAGAACAACAAGGATCATCGAACGAAACTGAAGAAAATTTACGAGTATCTTGGAATTCTATCTTCTTTGGGAACCTGTTCGGGTATGCCTTATGTAAAGCATATCAAAGAAAATCTATGGGAGTTGCGTCCTTCCTCGGATCGAGTTTTCTTCTTTTGCTGGGACGGACACTCGTTTGTCCTTCTGCATCATTTTACAAAGAAATCGCAGAAAACACCCCGCAAAGAGATAGAGCAAGCCGAGCGAAACATGAGAGACTTTTTGGAAAGGAGCGCCGCAAGATGAAGAAAAATACCGTTGACTTTCCCCCGGCGGGCGAAAGTTGGGCGAGCTTTAAGGAACGTCTTTTCACCGCCGAGGAACGGCGGGAACTTGACCTGAGAGTCGAGATAATCAGCGAGATGGTCAAAGCGCGAGAGGATCGCGGGATAAGCCAGCGTGAACTGGAGTCCGCGAGCGGGGTAGCTCAGCCCGTGATTTCGCGCGTCGAGCGTGGAACGACGGATCCGCGCGTCTCGACGCTTCTCAAGCTGCTGGCTTCACTGGGGAAGACGCTGAAGGTCGTCCCGTTGGAGGAAGGAGCAAAGCATAAGATTGCCGAGCCCCAAATATAAGTTTTGTACACTGCACAACCGCAAATTTCTAAGGAAACTGTGATTTAAATCACGGATATATCAATTTTCACGCGACACACGTTGACATTGTACCCTCTCACGCTACCATGTTTTGAAAACCCACCGAAGGGGGCGACGTCATGGAACGCAGAATCCTCGTTCAACTCAAGCGTTGGAAGGAATCCGGAAACCGCAAGCCGCTGATTCTCAACGGGGTGCGGCAGGTCGGTAAAACATGGGCTCTCAAAGAGTTCGGCAGGACATGCTACCGGAATGTCGCGTATTTCAACTTCGAGGAGCATGCGGAGTACAGGCAGTTTTTCGAGACCACCAAGGATGTTCGGCGCATCCTTCAAAACCTGGCGATGGCGGGCGCGCAGAAGATCGACCCGGAAGACACCCTCATCGTTTTCGACGAGATCCAGGAGTGCCCCATAGCGGACCGGACGGATCGCCTGATCTCGCTTTGAGAGAAGATGTAGGGGAAATTCGCCACTTCTCTTTGCGGGGAGCCTGGCGCTTCCTTTCGACTCTCTCGCCGCAGGGACTTCGCGCTCAAGAGGAAATGGAGACTACAACGAAGGATTCTTCAGGATACGGCTGAACAGAAACGACCGGAGATCACGGCGTCCATCAATGATCGCGACAACATAGACTCTTTTTTCGATTACCGTATAGAAAATCCGATACGGTTTGAAAAAAACTTCACGATAATCGACCACCCCTATCTCCGCCAGCTCAGACGGGGTGACGCCTCGAAACGGAAATGCGGCGAGTCGGCCGAAAGCGTTTTCGATTTGCGCAAGCACGTATTTAGCTTTTTCTGCATCGTCGTGCTGTGCAATAAATCCGCAAGTTTCCGCAAGGTCGCGAGAAGCATCGTTCGTGACCAAAACCTCGTACGTCATAGGCACTCTTCGAGCCCTTTCCTAAGGGATGAAAAAACCTCCTCCGCCGGGTGGACCTTTCCTTCTTCGATCTGACGTCGGCCCAGAGAGAGAATTTTTAGAAGCGCAAGCGTTTGCTGCGTCCGCTCGTATTCCGCAATATCCTGCACTACGGCTTTGGCCTCGCCGTCGCGGGTAATGATAAGCGGTTCGCCTCGCTCGCTTAAAGTACGAACAATCTCATCGGCATTCTCCTGCAGATATCCCACCGGCTTTACGTTGGTCGCTAAATTCAAAGAAATCTCCCCCCTCTTGGTCATTCCCTAAAAAACGTTTCTTGTGACTGAATTGTATCATGCGATATGATAAGAATAAAAGGTTTTTCAGAGTCCTTCGACGGAAAGCTGTTTTTTAGAAAAGAAACTGAAGGAACCGATGGTCGACGTCGACTGACCGAAAGCGGATCCCCTACATTTTCACCGCGATTCCTGACGAAAAACCACCAACCATGGAAAACCGCGTCACAAACCGCGTTGCAGCCCCTTGACGACAAGAGAATATGATTTACAATGTAAAACATATGGGGGTGGTGAAATGGCGACTATTACACTTCGGATGTCCGAGGAAGACACCAGGCTCATCAGACAGTATGCGGAAATGACTGGAACAACAGTATCTCAGTTCGTCCGCCAGGCCGCTTTGGACCGGATCGAGGACGAGTATGACCGGTCGGCCCTTACGCGATACCTTGAGGTCGCCGAGCGGGGAGATTTTATTCCCTACGGGGAGGCGCGCCAAGACTGGGAACTGGAATGACGGGGTACCGGGTGGAAATCGACCGTACTCTTTCGCGACGGATAAAAAAACTGGACAGACCTGTTCGGGAACTCTTGGACAAGTACATCGGTACCCATCTTGAGGGGACGACGGAACCCAGAAGGTTTGGACGTCCGCTTGCAGGAGATTTACGCGGATTGTGGCGCTACAGGATCGGCGATTGGAGGCTGATCGTGCGGATCATCGACGACCGGGTGCTGATCCTGGCTCTTGAGTTCGACCGGAGAGATGCGGTGTATAAACAATAACAGAAACAAACGAATTGCTTATTATAATTGAAGCCCCCGGTTTGCCGGGGGCTTGGTTTATGTGCGATTAGCGGAGGAAATCCACGAGAGTGGGCTGGACTATTTTGGCGATGACGGCGAGGCTGGACTGATAGACTGCCTGGGCCATCAGGAACTTGGTGCTTGTTTCGGCGAGATCGACGTCGGAAACCTTGCTGTATAGTTCGGTGACGTAGACGTTGTTCTGTTTGAAGCGCGCCTGGTTGTTCTCGTACCGGTTGAGTATGGCGCCGCCGGACGTTCGGCAGCGGAGCAGGTTGTCGATGAAGTCGTCGATCTGCTTGAGCATGACGTTGCTCAGACCCTCGCGATCCTCCGCGGTGACGGAGTCGGCAAGCTTTTCAAGGACGCCGAAGAAGTCGGTCTTCTTGCCGTCGGAAGCCGTCCGGACAACGACGTTCTGGGTGTAGCGGCCGGAGGAGGTCGGAGGGCGGGATTCGGTCTGTGTGACGCCGATTCCCGTCAATGCCGCTTGCGCCGTTCCTCCGATTTCGACGGAGTACCCGCGGGGCGAAGTAATGACGAGGTACTTTTCCCCCGCAGTCCCGTTATCGACCAGCTGCGCTTTAACATCCATCCCTTGGAAGCGGGCGTTGATCGCGGCGACCACGTCCTCGGCGTCGATACTCCCGGATTCGTTGCTGTCCGCTATGGCGTTGAGGTCGATTGTATGGGTATACCCGTCGACAGCGATCTCCAGAGTGTCTCCGGCGGCAGGAGCCCAAGGGATAGCGGCAAGGTTCACGGTTCCCCGTATCGCGTTGTCAATCTCCACCGTGGCGGCGACGTTTCCCTCCACGTCGAAAATGGATACGGGAGAACCGTCTTTTGCGGCGATATGGAGCGAGACGTCCGATGCGGGATCAGTGACGTCGCCGTCGAAAAAGTTGACGTCGAGCCACCCGCCCCCGGCGGAACGAAGTTTTTCGGCGATCATCTGAGGGGTGTCGCCCGTCGAGATATCCACGTCGACCGTTCGTCCGAGGGACTCGATCCGGATGGTTCCAGCTGCAATCGCCTTCAAAGGATCCGTCGGGTCGAAGGAGCCCCCTGTCACTCCCGAGGCGATTCCCATCTGCATGGCGATTCCCGCCGTATGCGAGGGGTTCCACGTCGGGTCGGCTACGGGAAGGTCGACGATGCGAAGGGATTCCCCGTTCAGCGCATACAGGGCGACCTGATCCGTATTCGCGGGGGGAGTCGCATTGTCCTTCAACACCGTGTAGCCGAGCAATTTTTCTCCCGCCGCGGCATTCACCTGTTTGACGATCTGATCCATCACCTTGACCTGATCCACTACCTGTGGTGTTGCCAGCGGGTCGACGGCGACGTCGTCGGGGTAGAGCTTGACCATGAAGTCCTCTCCTCCCACCGTGACCTTGATCTGCGCCGCAGCGTTCCGGTCGACGCAGGGGATGTTCGGGAAGACGGCTGTTGCTGTGGCGCTCCCGTTGTTCTGAATCGCCGTGGAAAACCCGAAGTCCATGGCGTAGCCTGAAGTGTTCTTGTCGAAGACGACAAGCGGTTTGTTCGTCTTCGGGCGAATCAGAAGGCGCTTCGTCGCCTCTTCGAGGCTGAGGCTGGTTCCCAGGCCCGCCTCGGTTTCGTCTTCCTGCACGACGACCTCGAGCCAGTCGCCGGCGACCTGGCGGATGCGTTCGGCCAGCTCTTCAACTGTCACGACTTTCGCTCCTCCGTCGTCGTCTATCACAAGTTCCGCATAGTTATCTCCGCTCTCGAAGCGCAAGTGAAGGTTGCCTTTGTCGAGGGCGATATCCCCGTCGAACTGGACGCTTTTAAGTGTCGTCTCCATACCCAGCAGGGAGGCGAAGTCGATATGGCTGTGATCGACCGGACGTTTCGACGGCTGCGAGGCGACGGTGACCGTCTCGTCCGTCAGGGGGTCGAAGGATGAGGAGAAAAGCGCGCGCGCGCCTCCCGTCAGCTCCACGCTGAATTCGACTCCGGCGTTCCGGGCCGCGAGAACAATAGTATCGCCTGCGGAATTCACTCTGGAGACCATTCCCGTAACGTTTGACAGCTTGTCCGCTATGCTTGAGAGGGCTTCCCCGACGGAGATATTGATCGTCGTTTCGTTGCCGTCGATGGAAACGGTGATTTTCCCGTCTGCGGTAGGGGGGACTCCGCCGAGGCTCGCGATGGACTGAGGTTGATCGACCAAGTCCGTCTCCGGCCACCCTGTAACCTGGACGGGCTCTCCTGTATGGCTCTGGAAGACAAGGCGTTGTGTCCCGGAGGCAACGTCTTTCTGTACTGAAACTGAAAGCAGGCGGCTGATGTCGCCCATCTCGGTGCTTGTATTGATTTGCTGGGCGATCTGATCGAGAGAAAGTCCTTTTACTTCACCGTCGTCGCGGAACTGGTTGTAGTCGGTCAGTTCGACGATGTTGCTCCGGTTGCTGTCGGTCCAGTCCTCGGAGAGGCGGACTTTGACCGTGCGTTCTCCCACGGCGATTTGGAGTATTTCGTCCCGTCCGCTCCAGACGAAGTCCATGGGCAGATCTACGCTGGTGAGCGTGTTCGAGGTGTAGTCTTCCGGGAAGACCTCGCGTCCGTGAAAGCTGACGTTGCCGACGACGCTCTTCTCCACCTCGTACTGCACCTTGCCCGTGTTGCCGTTGTAGACCACGTTCCCCTGCGCGTCGCGCTCGAAGGGGCGGACGCCGGTGGAAAGGCCGGAGAGCAAAAAACGTCCCTCTACGGAGTAGTTCGCGATGTTGCGCAGCTCCTCCTGCAGCTCGTTTATCTCGGCCGCGATGGCCTCGGTCTCCCCGGGCCCGAGAGCGCCGTTGCCCGCGTAGATGGTGAGTTCGCGGATGCGGTGGGCGACGTCGGTCATCTGATTGAAGGCTTCGTCGGTATTGGAGAGCCAGGTCATGGCGTCGTCCTGATTGCGAATGTACTGCGTATTCTCCAGCAGCGTAGTCTGAAGTGCCAGCTCCCGCGTAACGTCGATGGGGTGGTCCGACGGACGGGCGTGCTTCTTTCCCGTGGCAAGCTGATGCTGATAGTCAAGCAGCCGGGAGAGGTTGTTGTGCATATCCGACAGCATGAGGTTCTGGACCATTGAATTGGTAACTCGCGGCATGGTAACTCCTCCCTCCGTCCTTTATCTGCCCACGACGCCCATGCCGTTGATAATCCTGTCGAGCATCTCGTCGATGGTGGTGATGTAGCGGGAGATAGCGTTGAACGCCTGCTGGAACTTGATGATGTCCATCATCTCCTCGTCGATGTTGACGCCCATAACGGACTGGCGCTGGTTGTCGATCTGGTTGATGAGCGTATCCTGATTTTTGAGCATGGTCTGGGCCCGCTGCCCCTGCGACCCCAGATTGGCGATGAACGCCTCGTAGAACGTGTTGAAGTCGGAGCTGCGGCTCTGGAGCACTTTTGTCTGCTTGAGCTGGGCCATGCGGAGCGCATTGCTGCCGTCACCCTCGCCCAGCGTATGTCCGGTTCCATCGCCGCTTGCCGCCGCGATCAGGCTGCGGTCCTCGTCGATCGCCCGGTTTATGGAGAGGTTGCGGCTGGCGCCATACAGCGTGTTTATTGGCGTGAAATAGGCATATCCTGTGGTCGCGGCGTTCTCTCCCGTGCCGTGACCGGCGTAGTGGATCGCGTTCATCTCGCTCGCCAGCGTGTAGGCCATTTCGTCGAAGACGTCGGAAAAATTGAGGATGATATCGTCCCGCGCTTCAAGCACGCCCTTGATCGCGCCGCCCTTGATGTGGTGCCGGACGGTGATGCTCGACTGGCCTTCGGACTTGAGGTCGAGGCGTATGCCTTCGGAAACCTCTTCCATCACGGTCGCGGAGTAGTCGTTCAATATCGGAACGCGCCGGGCGTTCCTGAATGCATTGCTCTCCGACAGATAGAGTTTTCCGTTGAAGGTGAAGGCTGCGTCGCGGGAAAGCTCTTTGAAGCTTGTATCATCGTCGCCGTTCAGCAGACCGAGGCGTTTTGCTATCTGAAGGCTGCCGTTGGCGTCACCCATCACGTTGATACGGTGCGCTTCGCCGACGGCGTTGCTTTCAAGAATCAGAAAGTAGGTATCTGTGGTCTCGTCGAGTTGAATGGAAGCGTGAAGCCAGCCCTCAGGCTGCTCCAACCCATTGGCAGCGGCATAGGCGCTGTTTATCTTGTTACGGATGGTTTCCAGCGTATCTTCTTCGACGACGTCGATCGAAATCGTCGGCGCATCGTTGACGATACCCAAAGTAGAGGCAAGACCACCCTGAACGTCAACAACCGATATAAGGTGATTGTCAGCGGATGCGAGCGTCATCTGGGTTCCGGCGGCGTTCACGGAAGAAGCAATGTTACCGGTAAAACTGGTGTTAAAAAATGAGTCCAGTTCGCTGAGCATAAGATTCGTTCCGGCAGAGGACGCCGTATTCACGCCGTCGGAAAGATCCCATTGACTTGCCCCGTCGTTCCAGGTAACCGTTATATCCTTTTCGAAACTGCCCGCAGAAACCCTGAGTACGTATTCGTCTCCCGTCGTCCCGGCGGTCAGAACCACTCCCGCGCCGGGAGGCGTCGAGTCGAAGAGCGACGATGTCACACGCGTCCCCTGGCTGCCGACCTGCAAAGAAAAGGAGCCGCTGAGGTTGAGCGCCTCGGTGGTCGTTTCCGGCTTCACCCTGACATTGTCAGGCGATCCCGGAGGGCATTCTCCGTCCCCTTGCCCGACCGACCACGCGGTCTCGCTGGCGAGCCGCTTCACATCGACGTAGTGTGCTCCCTCCGGCGCGCCCTGTTCCACGATTGCGTGGACGACATCCGGATTGGACACAATGTCGAAGAGGTTGTCCTCGACCTGCACGTCGAAGAAACCGCCGTTGCCGATTACATCGACGAGGACAAGATGGCGTGTTTTGTCGCCCTGAACTAGAAGTTTGCCGTGCAGGTCGATCTTGAACTCGCCGTCACCTTCAAGGCACGGCGGGTTGACGCTGATGTCGATGAACTCCGAAAGTTTTTCGACCAACAGGTCGCGACGATCCAAAAGGTCGTTCGGATTTCCTCCCGTACCCTGAACCTGCGCAATAGTGACATTGAGCGCGGCTATCTGGTCGATGAGCGTGTTGCTCTCATCCACCATCAGCTTAACCTCGCGGTTCATGGCGACGCGGTATTCGTCGTAGTTCTGAACAAGCTGATCGAGATAGACGGTGAGATTTTTTGTCTTTTCGACCATCTCCTCCCGGACCGCGGAACTGTCGGGGCGCTTGTGCAGCTCCTGAAGGCTGGTCCAGTATTCGTCGAGCGAAGCTTTCAGTCCTTTGCCGCCCGGCTCGTTCACGTAAACTTCAAGGGTTGTCAACGCACGGTCAATCTGCTCCCAGTATCCTTTGACAGTGCTCTCCTCCCGGAATTGGATGTCGAGGAACGCGTCCCGGAGACGGGTGATGGCGTCAATCTTGACGCCGGTACCGATCTGTCCGGGAATGGCGGGGCGATTGAACGCGGGGACAGTGAACGGATCGGTGGTCGATGGCTCGACACGCTGCCTTGAGTAGCCCTCGACGTCGGCGTTCGATATGTTGTGTCCGGCGGTTTCCATACCCCGGCGGAAGTAGTCGAGGGCGCGGCGGCCCATTTCAAGTCCGAAAAAGCTGTTCAACATGGGGATGGCAGCCTCCTTATCCTTTAAAATCAACGCCGGAGCGCGAGGACGGGTACATTCCTTCGAGCCGTCGCCACTCCGCGGCCATCATGCCGTTGAGGCGCTGGTTCTCCTCGACGAGCGAGGAGATGATATACATCTCCGACTGAAGCACCTTCACCTGCCGAAGGACTTCGTCGGCTTCTTTTTTCAGCAGCAAAGCAGCCTGTTCAGGGAGCCGCGAACAAATGGCCGATACGTTGGGTTCGCACCCAAGCGCTGCCGCCAGTTCGGAAGCCGCGCGTCTGCGCCGCTCTTCGGCGGCTTCCGCAGCGAACCCAGCCGCCTGTTGTTCGCGGAAGAGGTCCTGTAATAATTCGAGGCGCCCTTCTTTGAGCGCCTCTCTCTGCCGTACAGTAACTTCACCGAGCGTGCGCAGAATCTCCGCCTGCTTGGCCAGCGCGTCTCCCAGAGAGGACGGTGAAGGCACGTCTACTCCTCCCGGTCGAGCAGCCCCGCGCCGATAAGGCTTCGCGCCACTTGGTTCATATCCGGTGAGTAGGTTCCCTCGGCTATCTGTTTTTTGAAATCCTCGACGAGCTGTTCGCGAACGTCGGGTATCTTTTTTAACTCGCCGGAAACTTTAGCGAGCGCGACGGCAAAGGAGCTGAACTCTACTCCGTCGCCTTTGCCCCCCTCGCGGGAAGGTTTGTACCCTTTCTTCGCGTTAAGTTTGTCCATTACGTTTGGTCCATACACGCCGGGAATCTTATCGATCATTTTTATCACCCCGAAAGAAACTTTTCTCTTCACTTTGTTATCGGACGCCGCGCATCCCCTCTTTAGTCCGGGGCGCGCAGGTCCACGAAAGTCCGAGGACGGGAACGCCACCTCCGCGACGTACTGTTTCCGCGGCTCGTTCCAAGGTTGTACCGGTTGTAGCGACGTCGTCCACAAGGACGATTCTCTTTCCCGCAACGCTCTTCGTCACAGGCGAAAAGACGTCGCGGGGCATCATTTTCCGTTCCTCCTGCCCCAGAGAAGTCTGTTCTTCACGACGTTCGCTCCAGACGAGCCCTTCTTTGGCAGGAATCCCCCATTCTCTTGCCGCGCCTGCGGCAAGAGCAAGAGACTGGTTGTAGGCTCGTTCGCTCCCGCGGTGCAGCGGGACGGGAACGAGCAGATCGGCGTCCGGACGGGGGAAGATGCGCCCCAGCGCACGGCCCATCGCGACGCCGAGCGACCGGTCTCCTCCGTACTTCAGCGCGAGGACAAGCTCCCGGAGCACGCCGTCGTGCTCTCCGCCCGACCAGAGCGGGAGGCTCCCAAGATCCATCGGCATCGGAGGCTCAAGACAGGGCAACAGACAGAGAACGCACGCGGACTCCCCGAGCGCGCCGCAGAAGGGGCACGCCCGGGGCCAGAAAAGGTGCGCGGCAAAGCGGAAAAGCTCCTCAAGAGTACTCAATCGGCCGCCTCAGGAGCATGAGGGCGCCCTCTTTCGGGGCGAAGCCGTGCGGAACGAGAAAGGGGGCGAGTTCGCTGGTATAGGTGATGATCAACGGAATCGGCTTGATCGCCGGGTGGTTGAGCGCATAGTCGAGCAGCGCGGTTCCCACCTTTTTACCCTGATGATCAGGGTGTACCATGATGTCCCAGAGAGATCCCCGGTAGATGAAGTCGGTCAGTATCCTGCAGAAAGCGACAAGGTGTTCCTCGTAACGCACACTGAAGCACATCGAAGTGCCGCGAAGCATGCGGTCTATGTCCTCGACGGAGCGGCTCCGCCCCCATCGGGTAAAGCGGTAGAGGTTGGCCAGCTCGGAGGCGAGCATCGCGTTCTTGCTGTCGTAAAAAAAGTAGCCGCCGTTCACGGCCTTTCCTCCATACCTCCGTGCGTCGCAAGGGCCATACCGCAGACGATGGAGCGGAGATCGGATTTCCGGGCGTCGGAGGAGACCGGAAGCTGCATGACCTGCCCCGTACCGCAAACCGGACAGATCCAGGTGGCGCGGGCCATTCCGTCGCCGTCGGGCGTTCCGGCGATGACCTTCGTTTCTCCGCAAATTTGACAGGCGACTATGAGCATTGCGCATTCCTCCACAGGAAACTAATTTTCTTCGGCAGGGCGTATCTCGATGGAGACGCGTACCGGACCTTCAGTATGAATGTCCTCGGCCGCGGTTACCTCGACAAGCACCGGTCCGTCCGCCCGTGTGAGACGGTCCACGGCTTCAAAGAACTGCGCCCCGTCGAGCGTTCCCACATTGCCGGTGACGGGGTCGGGTTTGATGTCGTCGGCGACGGCTTTTCTGTTCACCATCCGAAGGATGAGGTGCAGCTCGGTCTCCGCGTTGATTCCTTCGTAGGGTTTGAGCGTCCGCCGGGTCAAAAGCTCTCCTCTTCTATAGACGAGAACGCTGTCGTACACTTCGTAGACGACGCGGATATCCTCCCCGAAAACCGCATTTCCCTCAGCTATCGCGCGGACGAACTTCCTCGACGGCTGACCTGAACACTCGGCGATACGCTCCGCCTCTTTTTCCAGATCGACGGAAAGGAGCACGTCGGCGGACGGCTGGCCGGTTCTGGCGGCAACGACGAACTCCGCCTGTTTTCGCAGCTCCTGGAAGATGCGTTCGACGTCGCTGCGGCTGCTCATCGGCTCGACGGGCGCCTGGGCGAGTATTTCCATGGCGAAGACGGAGATGCGGCCGCTGCGTACCTGGATGAGCCCCTTCCTCAGGGCTTCCGCTTCCTCCTTGAGCTCTTCGACGGAGCGTGAGAGCGCGGCCTTCTCCTGCTCCACCTGTTCTTTTTCCGTTTGAGTGCGGACAAGGCTTGCGCGGGCCTCGTCGAGCAGGGGCGCGACGCTCTCCAGCTCCGCTTGGACTCCGGCGAGCTTCTTCTGCTGCTCTTGGAGTTTGGTCTCGCTGCCGACGAGGTTGATCGCCATGAGCTCCGCTTCGTCGCGGCTTTTTTGAAGATCTCGTGTGAGCGTCTGAAGCTGTCCCTGAATGAATTTCATACTGAAGAGGGCGGTGCGGACGTTGTCCGATATGACCGTCATGGTGATAAGGATGGCGATGGAGATGAGAATGCCGGTGAAGGCGGTGATCACCCTGCTGGTGTCGCGTGGGCGAAGCCCGAAGAGAGAGATGCGGCGTTTGCCTATACGCATTCCAAGGACATCCCCGAGGTACGCGAGGACGCCGCTGAGGAGGACCAGCGTGAGAATGAGCCTCCAGTTCATGTCCGACCAGATTTGGATCTGCATGCGCACTCCCCTCGATCTTCTTCCGCTGAAACGTCCGGACGCGTGTTCGCGTCAACGAAACTATTATAGCAGGTCGGGAAAGGGATTGAGCCCGAGCAGCCCGCGAATCTCCTCCGCCGTATGAAAATCTCCCCGGTTCATGCCCGGGCACAGCGCGGCGGCTTCATTCCACGCCTCTTCGGATTCAAGCAGGGCGGGCCAAAAGGGGAAGAGACGGCACTGGAGCGGCCGGACCCGGTAGATGAAGCACCTGTCGGCGGCCGCGTCGTAGAAGACGCAGTCCCCGTTGTTTTTCTCCTTCAGACTGGGCGCTCTCCATCTCGAGGTGACATACCGGCGGCGAAACTCACTCACCGGAAGAGAGAGGAAAGTTGCTATCTTTTCCTCCTCTTCCGGCGTGAAAAAGATCGCTCCCGGTTCTCCGCGGCAGCAGCGGCCGCATCCGAGACAGGTGAAACGGAGTCCTTCCTCCCACCACACTTATTCGGACGCCTCTTCCGGACGGCGTCTTCTTGCAAGCTCCTCGGCTGAATCCAGATGGACGACAAGCTGGTCGTAGAGCATCCGCCACATTCCTGCGCCGCCCTCCTTCGCCAGCTGTTCCGCGGACATTTCCACGGCAAGGTCCTCCATTGGTCCGAAGGGACGGTCGGAGTCGCTTTTGCCGCCGATGCTGCGCGCGTTGGCGTTCATTTTTTTCCAGATCTCCGCCAGAAGGATGGATTCGAACTGCTGGCAGGCTTCTTTCAGTTTTTCTCGTTCTTTCGTTCCTTTCAACGCTACGGATGATTCCGCAATTCCCCTGTTGGAGGGAACAAAAGAAGCAAAACGCGGATCGATCTGCATTTACATCACCACCAGTTCCCCGTGAAGCGCCCCGGCCTCTTTGATGGCCTGGAGAATCGCGATGACGTCCCGCGGCGATGCGCCTACGGAATTCAGCGCGTCCACCAGCTCCTGCACAGTGCTTGTGGAGTCGAGGGCGACGAATTGACCGGGAGATTCGTTGATTCCGATGTCGGTACGAGGCTGCACGGCGGTCGTTCCCCCGCCGAACGGCTGCGGCTGGACGACCTCCGGGCTCTCCGTCACGCGGACCGTGAGGTTTCCGTGAGCGACGGCGACGGCGCCGATACGCACGTTCCCTCCCATAACGACCGTGCCGGTGCGTTCATTGACCGCGACCCGTGCCGCGGTGTCGGGGGTGAGCGAAATTCCTTCGATATGGGCGAGAAAGGCTGCCGGCGACGATGCGTACTGGGGTGGGACATTCACGACGACCCTGCCTGCGTCCACAGGCGAGGCGATGCCTCCGTAGGCGGAGTTGATCGCCGCGGCCATGCGCTCGGAGGTCGTAAAGTCGGGGTTGCGGAGCAGCAGATTGATCTGCCGTCCGGCGGAGAATGTGGTCTGGACGTTCCGTTCGACGATGGCGCCTCCTGGAATTCTGCCGACGGTGACGATGTTCTTGGTGACTGCTCCAGCCGCTCCCTCGACGGCGAACCCGCCCACCATCAATGGCCCCTGGGCCACTGCGTAGACGTTGCCGTCCGCCGCCCTGAGCGGCGCCTGAAGGAGCGTGCCCCCCTGAAGACTCTTCGCGTCCCCCATCGCGCTGGCTGTTACGTCGATCGTCTGTCCCGGACGGGCGAACGCGGGAAGCTCGGCGGTCAGGGTGACGACCGCCACGTTTCTGCTTCGCACGGCCTTTTCGTTCACCGAGATACCGAACTGGCTCATGATGTTGCGGAGCATCTGCGTGGCCATCGCGCTGCGGTCGCCCGTCCCCTGGAGGCCCATGACAAGGCCGAGGCCGACGAGCTGATTTGAACGGACCCCCTCGACATCGGCGAGGTCCTTGATGCGGACGTCGGGGTGAGAGGCGGCGGCGCCGCAGGCGGTGATGAAGAGCAAAAGAAGTGCAAGCGGAAGAACTCCGTACCGTTTCATGGTCCGCGCCTCCTTAGAAGATCGCCTGAAGGATCTGCGTCAGGATGCCCGGCTTTTGCAGACGGGAGATGGTACCCTTCCCCTTGATGTCGATCTCGGCGTTCGCGACAAGGTCGCTCCTGATCTTGTTGTAGCTGTCCACGTCCTGGGGCCGGATAACGCCGATGACATGGAGCTGAAGCGTCTCCTCGTGGGTGGCGATGTCTCTCGTTCCCTCGATAACCAGGTTACCGTTGGGGAGGACGTCGGTGACAAGGCAGGTGATCTGCCCCTTGGCGCTGTGGGTCCGCTCGGTGGAACCGTCTCCGGTCATTTTGCTCGACGAGCTGAAGCCGAACGCGCGGATGAAGTCGAAGATGCCGAAACCGTCGTCGACGTTGTTGTCGTTCGTCTTGCTCGCCTCGGTCGTCCCTTCGTCCTTGGTCTTGGTCTTTTCGTCGACAAAAACAGTCACTATATCGCCCACCTGCGACGGTCGGCGGTCGGCTATCCAGTTCGTATTGTCGTTCCACAGCGACGCAGCCTCCGCTGCGCAGCCCGTGAGGACCGACGCACACAGCAGAAGGATGAGAACGCACGCGCTTCGTTTCATTGCTTACTGCACCTCCACTCTTCCGGATCCGACGACGACTGCCTGGATCACGGCTCTGCTTTGCAGGTTACGCACCCGGATACTCTCTCCTTCGGCGCCCGCATCAAGGGCTTCTCCTCTGACCTCGACGAGAAACCCCGGCTTTCTTACGGTTATTATAACAGAGTCTCCCCTTTGAATTATCGGAGTACGAGAGAGGGAGTTGAGAAGTACGGGTTCGCCCGCCGTAAGGTTTCTTCCGAGGCTGCGCCCGATCACTTCCTCCGGTGACGAGGCCAGCGGCTGTGAACGCATCACGCGCACGTCTCGAACCGTGACGTCGGCCGCTGCGATGACCGCTCCCCTTTCGAGGGGGCGCGTTGTGACGACGGCCGGCTGACTCCAGGAGAGTCGAACGGCAAGCGCCCGTTCATTCCCCCGGTCGTCGATAAAACGAAGGGTTGCAGAACCCGTTCCCGGCGGTATCGAAAGCGGAGAGACAAGGCGGCCGGGAGGAACCGTTCCGAGGGGTTCGACGTCAATCGTCCATCGCCACCCGGAAAGGCGCTTGACGATGGCAACCAGAGATTCATCAAGGACAATACGCATCTCGGGAGGCATGACGAGCTTGAGTCTGATGCCGCCGATGCCCTTTGCAACAAGGGTGTTGAGTAAGGTATCGCGCGTCAGAAGGCCGTCGGGAGGGATATCGAAAAGGAGCGCTCCAGTCTTCTGCACCAGGGCAGGATCACCGGAGAGGCGGGCCGCCTCCGAAAGAGGAAAGGGGTTGCCCGTGACTGAGACGACGGCGTCCATCTCTATGATGAGATCGACGCCGGACGCGGCCGAAGGAAGAGCGAAAAGAAGCGAGAGGAGAAGAAGGAGGGTGCAGGAAAGGCGGAGGGGCTGCACACCGCTCCGCCTTAGGAGATTGTGAATGAAAGACGCCACTAGCCTACCTCTTGAGGCCGTTGGCTATTCGGAGCAGTTCGTCCGCTGTCTGCACTCCCTTGGAGTTTGCTTCGTACGCTCTCTGTGCGATGATCAGGTTGACCATCTCGTCGACCACCTGGACGTTGGACATTTCGAGGATGCCCTGATGCACCTGTCCGAGCCCTTCATCGCCCGGGTTGCCGACGATGGGCGCGCCGCTGGCCGCTGTTTCGAGGAAGAGGTTCTTTCCGATGGCGCGAAGTCCTCCCGAATTGACAAACCGGGCGAGCTCTATCTGGCCGATCTCCTCCGGATCCGGCTGTCCGTCTATTTTGACCGAGACCAGCCCTTCCGGGCTGATCATGATCTCGGTAGCGTCCTCGGGAATAAGGATTGCGGGTTCGATGAGCAGTCCGTCCGTGTTAACGACCTGTCCCTCCCCGTCAAGATTCCAGCTTCCGGCGCGAGTATAGGCCACTTCACCGTTTGGCTGAAGTACCTGGAAGAAACCGTCACCCTCTATGGTGATATCGAGAGGACGGTCCGTCACCTGGAGGTTCCCCTGCGTCATGATGCGGGGCGTTCCGACGACCCGGACGCCGAGTCCAACCTGGACGCCGGTCGGCACCATCGACGCGGGTTCGACGGGTGCGCCGGGCTCCCTGTTGATCTGGTAGAGCAGATCCGCGAAGTCGGCCCGCTTCTTCTTGAAGCCGGAAGTATTCACGTTCGCGAGGTTGTTGGTGGTGACGTCGAGATTGGTCTGCTGCGCGATCATCCCGCTTGCGCTTGTCCATAAGGCTCTGAGCATTTCTTTCTACCTCCGGTTAGCTCGTCCTGCCGTAGGACGAGATCAGTTTTCCAGTGAGTTCGTCGTGCGTCATGAGCACTTTGGAGGCCGACTCGTACGCGCGGTGCGCCTCGACCATCCGGACCATCTCCTCCACCACGTTCACGTTGGACATCTCCAACACCCCCGGTTCAAGGCGAATTGCTTCGACCGGAACGGGAGCGCCGGACTGGGGCGTGACGGCAAGCGCGGTTCGCCCTACCTGCCTGAGGTAGGTGGGGTTTTCGAAGGTCACAACCTGGAACATGTCGACCACGGCGCCGTCGGCGATTACATTGCCGTTTTCGGTAATGGCGAAACGGGACGCGTCGCCCACTTCGATCGGTCCCCCGTCTCCGAGGACAAGCATCCCGTCCTCCGTGACAAGCTGCCCTTCCCCGTTCTTTTGAAAGTGCCCGGATCGGGTGTAGTAGATGTTTCCGGCGCCGTCCTGAACAGCGAAGTACCCTTCGCCGACGATCGCCGCGTCGAAGGGGTTGTCGGTGACTTGAATTGCGCCTGACTCGGTGGTCATGTAGGTTTCCGAGATAACGTTGGCGAGACTGAGGTCGCCTATGAGAAACTTTCCTTTGAGCCCGAGCTGGAAAGGCGGGGCGATGAGTTTGATCTCGCCGTCCTCGGATTTCTTCTCGATTCGGTCCATAAGAACCTCGGGAAACGACTTATTGACGGGAATCCGTCTCCGGAACCCCGAAGTGTTGACATTCGCGAGGTTATTGGCCACGACATCGTGCATACTCTCCTGAACGATCATCGCGGATGCGGCGGCATAGAGTCCCCGATGCATATTCTTTCCTCCCTCGATGCTCCGCCCTGGCGGAAGTTGCTTCCGCGCGGCGGATCAGAGCTTCTTCTTCCGGCCTTTCCTGCGGTTCACCAGTATGCCGCTCCGCCCCGAGGCCTGAAGCTTGTCGATCTCGGCGAGGGCCTTTCCCGTGCCGAGCGCGACGCATTCCATCGGGTCGTCGGCGGTGAAGCAGTTGATGCCGGTCTGGCGGGTGATCAGTTCGGTGAGGCCCCGCAAAAGAGCGCCTCCTCCGGTAAGTACAATCCCCCTGTCTATTATATCGGCTGAGAGTTCCGGCGGCGTTAGCTCCAAAACATTTCGAACTCCATCAATCAGCGCCTGTACCATTTCTCCGATGGCCATCGAGACGCTCGCGCTGGAGACTTCTATCTGGCGAGGAAGCCCCTGGACCAGGTCTCGCCCCTTGAGAATCATCTTTGTATCGGGAGCTTCCTGAAGACAGGTGCCGATCATGATCTTGAGGTTTTCCGCCGTCTGTTCGCCGATGGCGAGGTTATACTGCTTGCGCAGAAAACGGATAATTCCCTCGTCGAAGCGGTCGCCCCCTATACGAAGCGACTTCGAGACGACGATGCCCCCGAGGGAGATGACGGCGATATCCGTAGTGCCGCCTCCGATGTCGACGACCATTTTTCCGCGGGGCTCCTCGACGTTGAGGTTTGCGCCGATCGCCGCGGCCATGGGTTCCTCGATGAGGTAGGCTTCTTTAGCGCCGACCTCGACTGCGGCTTCGAGGACCGCGCGGCGCTCGACATCGGTGGCGCCGGAAGGAACGCAGATCATGACCCGGTTGCGGAAGAAGCGGTTGAAGCCCTTGAGCACACGGCGCATGAAGTGGTGCATCATGGCTTCGGTCATGGTGTAGTCGGCGATGACGCCGTCCTTGAGCGGACGGACGGAGGTGATGCTCCCGGGCGTTCGTCCGACCATATTCTTGGCTTCGTACCCCACCGCGAGAATTTTCCCAGTGTCAAGGTCTACCGCCACCACAGAGGGTTCGCGGAGTACGATGCCCTTGTTCTTGACGTACATAAGGACTGTTGCAGTTCCCAGGTCTATTCCGATATCCGTTCCAAACACGGTGTTTTCCTCCTTTGGATATTGAAGAGGCTGTTCGCGTCCATCTCGCGGCAAAGATGCGGATGTTTCCCGCAGGTCCGTGCCGTGAACACTCTCTCTATTCTATACCGTTCGTGCGAAATGGGGTACCCTCTCCGTACCCGACGCGCCAAAAATAAAGCCCTTCCGGGGGCGCAGTCATGGCGGATTCCGCCCGCGCTCCTCCGGAGAGAAGGGAGGCGAGCCATTCCACATCCTTTTTTCCGTACCCCACGGCCTGGAGATTGCCCACCATGATCCGCACCATGTTGGTGAGGAAGGCGTTGCCGCGGACGGTGAATATCGTGAGATCCCCTTTTTTGCGGAGCGTCGCCCTGTGGACCGTACGGACTGACCGGTCGGGCCGCTCGGTCGTCTTGCAAAAAGCGCCGAAGTCGTGCGTCCCCTCGTAGAGCGCGCATGCCTTCAGCGTTTCGGTCCGGTTCCAGCGGAATTTGTTCCACCATACCAGCCCCCGAAGCAGCGGAGGGATGGCGTTGCCGTGCCATATCAGGTACCGGTACTCCCTCCAGAGCGCGGAACGGCGGGCGTCGAAGCTTTGCGGCGCATGGGCGATCTTCATGACGCTCACGTCGGGGGGGAGGTGAAAGTTCATGGCGAGCAGGAGTTTGTCCGGCCGCCAGACCTTTTCAAGTTCAAAAGAAATGACCTGCCCCCGGGAATGGACACCCGCGTCGGTGCGGCCTGCCGCCGTGACGGAGATCTCCCGCCCGGAGATGATCCGGAGGCTGTCCTCGATCTTCTCCTGAACGCCGAGACCGCTGGTCTGGCGCTGCCACCCGGAGAAGGATGATCCCCGGTATCCGACGACCGCGGCGTACTTCACGAAAGAAAACTCCGGTCTCCGACGATCAGTCCCGCGACAATAGCCAGGACGCACAGCGCGCCGAGCGTATCTCCAGTCCTCCAGACAAGCGGATGCATCCTGGTACGCCCCTCCCCCCCTCTGTAACACCGTGCCTCCATGGCGGTGGCAAGATCCTCCGCCCTCTGGAAGACGATGACGAAGAGAGGGATGAGTACGGGGAGGAACGCCTTGAGGCGTTTCCAGAGGTTCCCGCGGTCGAAGGCCGCTCCTCTCGCGAGCTGCGCCTTCATGATGCGGTCGGTTTCGTCGAGAAGGGTGGGGATGAAGCGGAGCGCGATCGTCATCATCATTGCCAGTTCATGCGCGGGGAAGCCGAACCGGACGAACGGGGAGAAGAGGCGTTCAAGCCCGTCGGAGAGCTCCATGGGCTTGGTCGTGAGCGTTAAAAACGAGGCGAAAAGCACGAGGAAGAGAAGCCGCAGCCCCATGTAGACTGCGCCGGAGACTCCCTCGCGGGTAATGGTTATAAAGCCGATTTCCAGCAGCGGCGTTCCGTCGGTGAAAAAAACATGAATGAACGCCGTGAAGAAGACGAGTATGAGCACGGGCTTCGCCGAGCGAAGGACAAGGCGGAACGGAAGGTGGGAGAGCACGGCGAGGGAAAAGAGAAGCCCTCCCCATGCCGCGAACACGAGAATGTGCCGCGCAAGGAAGATCCCTGTGAGGACCACCAGCACGGCGAGAATCTTGCAGCGCGGGTCGAGTCGGTGCACAAGAGAGTCGGCGGGCACGTACTGACCGAACGTGAGATGGTTCAGGAATTTCATGAGTCGCCTCCGGGAAGGTGAGGGTGTGCGGCAACAGTCCGCGTTACTACCCAGCGTTTCAGCTCTTTCCAGTCCCACGTAAGCGGCGCGCCCGGGTCCGCGTTTCGCAGCGAGGCGGAGAGCGCCGCTATCTCCGGCAGATGGAGACCGGGCGCGGGGTGTTCCTGTAGATGTTCCATAACCTTTCGGGGCGTGTCCATGATGATGCAGCGCCCGCGGTCGAGCATCAGGATCGAGTCGCTGTGCTGAAGGGCGATATCGAGATCGTGTGTCACCAGGATGATGCCGAGTCCCTCTCCCTTCAACCGGACAAGGAGGGAGACAAGTTCCCGTCTCGACCAGGAGTCGAGCCCCGCCGTCGGTTCGTCGAGGACGAGGTAGGAGGGCTCGCCCGCAAGAACGGAGGCGATGGCGACCTTTCGCTTCTCGCCGCCCGAGAGGTGGAAGGGGCTGCGCGGGAGATAAGTTTCGTCAAGGCCGGTCAGAGAAAGAGCAGACGAGGCAAGAGCAGGTATCCTGCTTTCGGGAATACCCCAGTTGCGAGGGGCGAAGGAGATCTCCTCAAGAACGTTTTCGGCAAAGAGCTGCTGTTCGGGGTACTGAAAAACCAGGCCGACCGCGCGGCGGACGTCCCGAAGCCGGGCGCTCTTCTCTTTGACCTCCATGCCGTCGACGGAAACGGTTCCTCTTTCGGGGAAGAGGATACCGTTCAGGTGCTGCGCAAGAGTCGACTTTCCGCTGCCGGTGTGGCCGACCACGGAGAGCCATTCGCCGCTGCCGCATTCAAGGGAGACGTCGTCAAGAGCAAGGGTTTCGAGCGGCGTCCCGGGGTGATAGGTGTGCGAAAGACCGTCTACAGTAATCGACATAGCGAGTCGGTCATTGCTGTGAGCGTCGGGATTTCAGGCAGAGGAAGATCCGTCTCCGCCCGGAGTTCCTTCCAGAGTGAAACAAGGGGAGGCGCGTCGAGCCCCCACTTTCTGAAGGAGTCGCTGTGCGCGAAAAGGCCGGGGATACTCCCCTCCCATGCAATTCGCCCTTCGACGAGGACAACCGCACGGTCGCAGCGGAGAATTTCTTCCAGCCGGTGTGTGATGGAGACAATCGTCTTTCCTCCTTCATGAAGCGAGCGCAACACATCAAGCAGCTCGCGGCGTCCCTGGGGATCAAGCATAGCAGTCGGTTCATCAAGTACAAGACAGGGCGTGTCCATCGCGAGCGCTCCGGCGACCGCGAGACGCTGTTTCTCGCCGCCGGAAAGCGTATAGGTAGGCTTCTTGCGCTTTGCGAGAAGGCCGGCGGCACGCAGGGCATTTTCGACGCGGAGTACGATCTCTTCCGTCGGAAGCCCCTGGTTCTCGGGACCGAATGCGGCGTCTTCCTCGACCACCGTGCCGACGATCTGGTTTTCAGGGTTTTGAAAGACCATCGAGACGGCGCTGCGTATTGCGAAAACATTATTCAAGTCTTTCGTCGACAGGCCGAAAACAGTACAATCGCCCTGCGTCGGCGTCAGCAGGGCGTTCAGATGTTTCGCCAAGGTGGATTTGCCCGATCCGTTGCTCCCGAGAAGGGCGAGCCACTCCCCTTCCTGAACCCGGAGCGTTACGCCGGAGAGTGCGGGACGTCTGCCTGTTGAAACCGCCCCGGAAGCTTCAGGAGGCTCCTGCCCCGACGCTCCTCCGGGAACTCGTCCCGATGCCTCTCCGGGATAGACATACGTCACATCCCGGAGTTCGCATACCGTCTTGGAATCCGTCTTCATAAAAGGGTGGTCATTACTCCACCAGGGATATGACCGCCATAGAAGCGTTGTCGCCCGCGCGGAACCCGGTTTTGACAATACGGGTGTAGCCGCCCGGACGGTTCACGTATCTCTTTGCAATATCGTCGAAGAGCTTGATGGCCGCTTCCTTGTGCGCCATCTTCGAGCGAACGATTCGCCTGTCGTGAATCGTGCCGCCTTTCGCCCGGGTAATAAGACGCTCGGCGAATCTGCGAAGCTCTTTCGCACGGATAAGGGTTGTGGTGATATTTTCTTCAAGGAACAAGCTGGCCGCCATGTTCGACAACATGGCCATTCTATGGCTGCCGTACCGGCCAAGGGACCGGCTGTCCATACGGTGTCTCATGGAATTACTCCTCCTTCGATTCTACTTCGCCTTTTTGCGGCTTTCCTTCGTCTTTGGACGTGTTTATTGCGGCATCCTCCTGGGAGTTTGTCTCGGCGTTCCCGCGGGATTTCCCGGCGCCTTCCCTGATTTTGCCTTCGCCCTTCGAGCTCGCGATGATTGTCCCGAGCTTCTCCATCTTCTCTTCGATCTCCTTCAGCGAGATCTTTCCCAGGTTGCGGATCTTCAGAAGGTCCTCCCTGTTTTTGCCCATCAGGTCGCCAATCGTCTGAATACCGCCCCTGAGAAGGCAGTTTTCGCTCCGGATGGAGAGTTCGAGATCCCGGACGGGACGCGAGAGGAAGTCATCCTCTTCGGCTATACGCTCCTGGGCTGCCTCTGAGACGCCGCCCTCGCCGGCTGCTGCCGCCTCCTGCTCCCTGGGTTCCACGGGGTTGAGTTTCTCCATGTCCTCCACGATATTGCCGAAGTACCCTCTCAGGATTTTCGACGCTTCGCAGAGCGTATTCTCGGGATGATGCACCCCGTTCGTCCAGATCTCAAGGACAAGGCGTTCAAAGTCCGTGCGCTGGCCGACGCGCGCCGCCTCCACGTCGTAGTTTACTTTGAGAACAGGGGAGAAGATCGCGTCGACCAACAGCGCGTCCACAGGGAGATAGGCCGGGCGCGGACGCTCCATGGAGGCGTACCCGGCGCCCTGTTCAACGTAGATATCCATCGAGAGACGGGCGCCCTCCTCCATCGTGCAGATCGGGGCTTCCGGGTCGACAAACTCCACTTCGCTGTCCGGCTGTATGTTCGCGGCGGTGACAAGACCTCCGCCTTCCGTCTCCAGCCGAAGCACTCGGACTTCCTGGCTGAAAGAGCGGACGGGTATATGCTTCAGATTCAGCAAAATTTCGATGACATCTTCCAGAACACCGGGTATGGTGCTGAATTCATGGAGCACGCCGTCGATTCGAACGGACGTGATGGCCGCACCCTTGATCGAGGAGAGTAGAACTCTTCTGAGAGAATTTCCCAGAGTCGCTCCATATCCCCGCTCGAGCGGTTCAATGAGAACCTTCGCATACTTAGGGGTGCTTTCCTCGATACGGATCTCAGGCCGCAAGTAATCCAAGGCTTCCAACACCTTTCACGCCACTATCTGGCATAGAACTCGACGACGAGCTGCTCGGTCACCGGCGCATCGATCTGCTCACGGCTGGGGAGCGAAAGAACCTTCCCTTCGATTTTTTCTGCGTTGACCTCAAGCCACTCGGGCGCCTTCCGCGCGGTCGCTACTTCCGCATTTTCCTTGATCAGCGTGACTTCGCGGCTCTTTTCCATCACGGCGACAAGATCGCCGCTTTCGACGAGATAGCTGGGGATGTCCACACGCTTCCCGTTCACACGGAAATGACCGTGAAGCACAAGCTGTCTCGCCTGCTTTCTGCTGTTGGCGAATCCGAGGCGATACACAACATTGTCCAGTCTGCGCTCAAGCAGGCTGAGGAAGTTGTGGCCCGTCTGCCCCGTCTGCTTGTTGGCTATCTCGAAGAAGCGCTTGAACTGCAACTCGGTCATGCCGTAGAAGCGGCGAAGCTTCTGTTTCTCACGAAGACGAATGCCGTACTCGCTGACCTTGGTACGGGGACGTCCCTTTTTCCCTTTCACTGTGGCGCCTTCGCTCTTGGTGATGGCGCACTTAGCGGTGTAGCAGCGGTCTCCCTTGAGGAAGAGCTTTGTTCCCTCCGCCTTGCACAAACGGCACGCAGGTCCGATATATCTGCTCATTAGAAATAATTCCCTCCTTGACCAAAACCAGGGCTAGACTCTGCGCCGCTTCGGCGGGCGGCAGCCGTTGTGGGGCACTGGCGTCGAATCCTTTATCATGTTGACCTGCAGGCCTGCCGCCTGCAGAGAACGGATTGCCGATTCCCGGCCGGGTCCCGGGCCCTTGACGACGACGTCGATCTCCTGGACGCCGTGTTCCTGTACAGCCTTGGCGACCTGCGACGCGGCGATCTGCGCCGCGAAGGGGGTGGACTTTCTGGTGCCCTTGAATCCGACGTTCCCGCCTGAAGCCCAGGCGAGGACGTTTCCGCCCTTGTCGCTCACGCACATGATAGTGTTGTTGAATGTGGAGTAGATGTGCGCGACGCCGTAGCTAATATTCTTTCTTTCCTTCTTCTTACCTCTGCGGACTGTTCGCTTGGCCACTTGTTCCAGCCTCCTTGTTCTCTATCCGAAGGCTACTTCGTAGCCATCTTTTTGCCCGCCACCGTGCGGCGAGGGCCTTTGCGGGTGCGCGCGTTCGTCTTGGTCTTCTGTCCGCGGACCGGAAGGCCGAGCTTGTGGCGCTGTCCTCTGTAGCAGCCGATGTCCATAAGACGTTTGATGTTCATGGACACCTCTCTGCGAAGGTCGCCTTCCACCTTGTAGTGATCCTCAATCTCCCTGCGGAGTTTCTGGGACTCCTCCTCGGTAAGATCCTTCACGCGCGTGTCCGGACTTACTCCGGTGACGGCGAGAATCTTCTTCGAGGTGGGAAGGCCGATTCCGAAAATATATGTCAACGCTATCTCCACACGCTTCTCGCGGGGAATATCAACTCCGGCGATACGGGCCATTCGCGCTTACCTCCTTGCACCCTGTCTCTGCTTATGCCGGGGATTCCTGCTGCAGATAATCCGCACGACACCCTTACGCCGGATTACCCGGCAAAACTCGCACATCGGCTTTACCGATGGTTTTACTTTCATTGATTCCACGCTCCTCTGAAAGAACTGAAACAGAGGCCCTTCAGGGCTTCTGAAAATATCTTTTCTCCAAGCGGTTCATTATACAGGAGATCGGACAATATGAAAATACTCTTATTTATATCTATAGATGATTCTGCCCCTGGACAGGTCGTACGGAGAGATCTCCACCAGAACCCTGTCCCCCGGGAGGATGCGGATAAAATGAAGGCGCATCTTTCCCGAAACGTGGGCGAGTATCTTGTGTCCGTTATCGAGTTCCACCTTGAACATCGCGTTTGGAAGCGGCTCGATTACTTTTCCCCGTACTTCTATTACTTCGTCTTTATTGGACATGCGGTCTCCTCATCCTCCCCGGAGGAGGCGCCGGACGCTGTGTTTCCCGGATCGCAGCCGACTGACCCCCCGATACTGTTCTTATTTGCAAGCCCCGTAAGCAGAGCCTGAAACCTTCCTGCGTCAAAGTTACCTTTCGACAGGATACTGTGCGCAATTTCGTCAAGGACCCATCGCGTCCGCTGGAGGTGGATCATGTTTTTTGCCTTGGGTTTCCCGACAGTGAACTTCTTTCCGTCCGCCACCAAAACCCTCGCTCCCTGCGTTCTTCGAGATGGCCCGCAGTCCTCTGCAACGCCGACTACGACGTACCATCTTCCGGCGTCCTTTCCTTTCCGAGATCTGACCACTTGGCCAATTGTGCACATCCCGCCATCGGAAAGTTCATTCAGGCCCATGCCCACGGCGTCAGTATCTCCGGATCCCCGTCTTTGACGAGAACCGACTTTTCAAAATGAGCAGCATCCGAGCCGTCGGCCGTTTTGACAACCCACTGGTCGCTTCCGGTGACAACATCTTCGGAACCCGTCATCACCATTGGTTCGATGGCCAGCGTCATCCCGGACTTGAGGGTGATCCCTCTTCCGGGCTGACCGTAGTTCGGTATCTGGGGCGGTTCGTGCAGATACTTCCCTATACCGTGTCCCGAATAGTCCCGGACAATACCATAACCGCTCTCCAACACGCAGCGTTCCACCGCGTGTCCGATATCGCCGAGCGTTCTGCCGGCCTGCGCAACGAGAAGCGCTTCTTCAAGACTCTTCTTCGTTACGGAGAGAAGTTTCTCCCTCACCGGGCTCACTCTTCCCACGGGGTAGGTACATGCGGCGTCGCCGTAATATCCGGAAAAACAGGTTCCGACATCAATACTGATGATATCGCCTTCCTCCAGGAAGCGGTCGCGGCTGGGTATTCCGTGGACGATCTCGGAGTTGATGGAAGCGCAGACTGTACCGGGAAAAGGCCGTGCTATTCCCGGTACCCTGTACCCTTTGAAGGCAGGGGAAGCCCCGGACTTTCTGATGAGAGACTCCGCAGCCTCGTCAATCTCCGCGGTGGATACCCCGGGACGAACTATCTCAGCGATCATGTCGAGCACGTCCGCCACAATTTTTCCCGCTTTCCTCATAAGGAGGATTTCCCGTTCTTTTTTCAAGGTTATCATTCGGAAATGCCGACCGCCTGTTCGAGATCTTCAAGCAGCGAATGCTGCGCGCCGCTTCGTTCCGCAGCTATACGTGAAAGCATGTGTTTCTCGTCGTAGTAATCTATCAGAGGCGCAGTCTGCTTATAGAAGACCTTGAGACGGCTGCGGACCACGTCTTCCCGGTCGTCCTCCCTCTGATAAATCTCCCCTCCGCACTTTTCGCAGAGTTCTCCTTTCGACGAGGGCCTGAAAAAGAGGTTGTAGATGGCGCCGCAGCTCCGGCAGACTCTTCTGCCGGAGAGCCGGCGTACAACGGTTTCCTCGTCGACGTCGAGAAGCACTACTCCGTCGAGTTCCAAACGGAGCTCTTCAAGTATCTTTTCAAGAGCTTCAGCCTGGGGGACGGTGCGGGGAAACCCGTCGAGAATAAATCCCTTCTCGCAGTCGGGCTCCCGCAGACGATCCTCCATCATAGCAATGACAATGTCGTCGGGCACCAGTTTGCCCGAATCCAAATACGCTCGAGCTTCCAATCCAAGTGGAGTATTGTTCTTCACGTTCTCTCTGAAGATGTCGCCAGTGGAAATATGTGCAACGGGATATTTACGCTCGATTTCCGCCGCCAGTGTTCCCTTGCCTGCTCCAGGTGAACCTAGAAGAAGTATCCGCATTTTTTCTCTCCTTAGAATCGAAGTAAGCCGCCGGTCTTGTCCTTGCGTTTCAATATCCCTTCATAGTGACGCATAAGAAGCTGTCCTTCAATCTGATGGACCGTATCAAGCGCCACACCGACGACGATGAGAACCGCGGTGCCGCCAAAGTAGAAGCTCGTGATTCCCATGAACTGGGTCATAAGGTTCGGCACGAGTGCGACGAACGCAAGGAAAACTGCTCCCGCGAGCGTAATTCGGCTCATAACCTTTTCGATAAAATCCGATGTGGGTTTTCCCGGGCGGATGCCGAGGATGAACCCGCCGTACTTCTTCATGTTGTTCGCTACATCGGCGGGGTTGAAGACGACCGCCGTGTAGAAGTAGGAGAAGAAGATGATGAGCACAACGTAAAAGATCGTGTAGACAAAGCTGCCCGGCCCGAAGATACGCTGGAAGAACAGGGCGATATCCCCGGAGAAGAACTTCGCGATCGAATACGGGAAAAGAAGCACGGACGACGCGAAGATGATGGGGATAACTCCCGCCTGGTTGACCTTCAGCGGGATAAACGTGCTCTGTCCGCCGTAGACCTTGTTGCCGACAACACGCTTCGCATACTGCACAGGAAGGCGTCTCTGCCCCTCCTGGAGCATGATGCATCCGGCGATAACGCCGACCATAAGCACAAGCGCAAGCAGCAATACGAGGAAATTCATCTCGCCGAGCCGGATCATGTTCCAGCTCTGGATGATCGCCTCAGGCACCCTCGCCACTATTCCGGCGAAGATGAGCAGTGAGATTCCGTTGCCGATTCCGTGGTCGGAAATTTCCTCTCCGAGCCACATGACAGCAATGGCTCCGGCAGTAACCGTACATACGACGATGGCGCCCTCAAAAAGCTGGCCGCTGAAAATTCCGAGGCCGCGAAGCCAGAAGGTCATACCGATGGCCTGGACAAGCGCGAAGCCAACTGCGGCGAGGCGCGTCCACTGGACGATCTTCTTTCTTCCATCCTCGCCTTCCTTCTGCATCTTTTCGAGGGTGGGGAAGATCACGACGAGCAGCTGCATAACGATGCTCGCATTGATGTACGGCGCGACGCCGAGGGCGAAGACGCTGAATCTTCTGAGCGCTCCGCCCGCGAATATGTCGAGGAATCCCAGGACGCCGCCCTGGTCGAAGAGGCTTGACATTGCCTCCGCATCGATTCCAGGGGTTGGTACATGCGCTCCAAGCCTGAAGATCAGGAGCACTCCCAGGGTAAAAAGAATTCTTCGTTTGAGATCCGGAAGTCGAAATGCATCCCTGAAGGAGTCAAGCACTTAGACCACCTCGACCTTCCCACCCGCAGCTTCTATTTTCGCCTTGGCTCCTGCGCTGAAGGCGTTGGCGCGAATCGTGAGAGCTTTATCTATCTCTCCGTTGGCCAAAATCTTAATGGGGAGGCGATCCTTCTGGACAAGACGCACTGCATGCAGCTCTTCGAATCCTACGGTCGTCCCCGCTTCGAAACGGGAGGCAATATCCTCCACGTTCACGATCTGGTACACCTTTGCAAAGCGGGCGTTGTTGAACCCTCTCTTCGGGATGCGCCGCATCATGGGCATCTGACCGCCCTCGAATCCGGGGCGAACGCCGCCGCCGCTTCTGGCTTTCTGGCCTTTATTTCCCTTGCCAGCGGTTTTGCCGGTGCCGCTTCCGAGTCCTTGTCCGAGGCGCTTGCCTTTCGTCTTCGACCCGGGAGCCGGGCGCAGTTCATGCAAACTCATGGCGCGTTCCTCCTAGTCTTCAACGACGACGCACTCGACCAGATGGCTGACCTTGTTCACCATGCCGCGAATCTGGGGCGTATCGTTGTGTTCTACTGTGTGGTTGAGCTTTCTCAGCCCAAGCGCGCGGACGGTGCGCTTCTGCACTTCCGGCTTGCCGATGCCGCTCTTTTTCCAGGTAATCCGCAATTTGGCCATTGCGTATCCCTCCTATTCCGCTACGGCGTCGAGGGTCTTTTTACCCCTGAGCCGCAGGATTTCGTCGGGCGTCCGCATCTCTTCGACAGCCTGCATGGTCGCCCATGCAACGTTGATCGGGTTGGAGGTGCGACCGATCACCTTGCTCACAACGTCCTTGACGCCGCCGAGCTCCATGATTGCACGGACCACTCCGCCCGCGATAACGCCTGTTCCTGGCGCCGCCGGTTTGAGGAGTACCTCGGCTGCGCCGAAGCCTCCGATGATGGGATGAGGAATGGTGTTTCCGATCTTCTTGATCTCAAGAAGATTCTTCCCCGCCTTGTCGATTCCTTTGCGGACGGCCTCCGAAATTTCCTTGGCCTTCCCCATGCCGACGCCTACATAGCGGTCTCCGTCGCCAACGACGACGAGGACGCTGAACTTGAACCTTTTTCCGCCTTTGACGACTTTGCTCACGCGGTTTATTGCTACTACGCGTTCAGTGAGCTCCATCCCCTTGGCATCCAACTTCTTTTTAATCATCGCATGCGCCTCCCAGTTAGAACTTCAGTCCGGCTTCACGGGCTGCATCGGCCAGGGCCTTGACTTTTCCGTGGAACATATGGCCGCCCCTGTCGAAAACAACCGTAGTGATGCCTTTCGCGAGGGCGCGCTCGGCGGCTATTTTTCCGATGATCTTCGCCGTCTCGATGTTGCAGGTTCCGGGGAGGGTTCCCCGGAGTGCCGGATCGAGTGTGGACGCCGCCGCGAGAGTGTGTCCCCTCTCATCGTCGATAAACTGAACATAGATGTGCTTCAAGCTATGAAACACAGCCATTCTCGGTTTTTCCACCGTACCGGAGAGGGTTTTCCGAAGCCGGGCATGCCGAATCTCACGCAATATGCTTCTGGTTTTAGTTTTCATGTCCATTCACCTCGAATTACTTCGCTCCGGTCTTTCCGGCCTTGCGAATGATATGCTCGCCGGCGTACCGGATTCCCTTACCCTGATACGGCTCGGGCGGACGGAAACCGCGAATGATCGCGGATACCTGCCCTACCGCCTGTTTGTCGATCCCCTTGACCGACAGCTTCGTCGGTCCTTCCAGGGCTAACTCGATGCCTTCGGGAGCTTCGAACTCCACGGGGTTTGAGTAGCCGAGGTTGAGGATGAGCTTCTTCCCCTGCATCTGTGCACGATAGCCGACGCCGACGATTTCAAGATCCTTCTTGAAACCGCCGCTGACGCCTGTGATCATGTTGGCGACAAGCGCACGGATCAGACCGTGGAACGCTTTCGTCTGTTTCTGTTCGTTCTGCCGGGTGACGACGATTATGCCGCCTTCGACGGCGACGTCGATCCCCGGAACCATGGGCGTTTCGAGCCGCCCTTTCGGCCCCTTCACCACGACGGCGCCGCCTTCGACGGCGACGGTCGTTCCGGAGGGTACCGGAATTGGCTTGCGTCCGATTCGAGACATCTACTCCACCTCTTCCTTACCACACGTAGCAGAGGACTTCGCCGCCGAGGCCGAGCGTTCCGGCTTCCGTGTCGGTTTTGAGGCCCTTCGGTGTGGAGATGACGGCGATGCCGAGGCCGCCCATGACCTTGGGAAGGTCGGCGTGTCCAACGTAGACTCTTCTGCCCGGTTTGCTGATACGGCGCAGCCCCTGGATGACCCTCTCGCGGTTCGGTCCGTAGGAGAGGAACAGCCTGATTGAGCTGTAGGCCTTCTTCGGGTCGTTGACTACCTTGAAATTCTTAATATACCCGGCTTCCTTCAGGATGCGGGCAATTTCCATCTTTATCTTGCTCATCGGAACGTCGACGCTCTCATGATACACCATGTTTGCGTTCCTGACGCGAGTGAGCATATCCGCTATCGGATCGGTAACGTACATTCCTAGTGACCCCCTTCAGTCCACTCGACTACCAGCTCGACTTGACGACGCCGGGAATTTTCCCTTCGCGAGCAAGCTTCCTGAAACAGCAGCGGCACATGTTGAATCTTCTCATGAAGGCATGAACACGGCCGCAGAGCGGACATCTGTTATACTTTCGCACCGCTAACTTCGGGGGTTGCGCCGCTTTATGCTTGATTGCCTTTCTCGCCATTTTCGACTCCCCCTTCCTACCGGGTGAACGGCATTCCCAGCTCGCGGAGAAGAGCTTGGGCTTCCTCATCCGTCTTCGCCGAGGTTACAAGCGAGACGTTCATGCCACGGGAACGGATGACCTTGTCGTAACTGATCTCAGGGAAGATAAGCTGCTCCTTGAGACCGAGATTGTAGTTGCCTCTTCCGTCGAAACCGCGGCGGGAGACGCCCTGAAAGTCCTTGATGCTGGGAAGCGCGAGCGAAAGGAGACGATCAAGAAACTCCCACATACGCTCTCCGCGCAGCGTGACGGTGCACGCTACGGGCATTCCCTGGCGGACCTTGAATCCGGCGACCGATTTCTTCGCTCTCTTCAAAAGCGGACGCTGTCCTGTAATCGCGCCAAGCTCAGCGATCGCGTTGTCCATGAATTTGATGTCGAGCTTTGCGTCGCCCACACCGATGTTCACCACGACTTTTTTAAGCCGGGGTATTTCCATCACGTTTTTGTAACTGAACTCCTTCGCCAGTTTCGGCGAGACGTCATTTTTGTATTTTTCAAGCAGCCGAGGGGCCATTCACGCTTACCTCCTTACACCTGGTCCACGATCTCGCCGCAGGCCTTGCACATACGAACCTTGTTCCCGTTCTCGAGATAGCCGCGACCGACGCGTGTTGCAGCGCCGCAGGAGGGGCATACGAGCATGACCTTGCTGGCGTATATCGGGGCTTCCTGCTTGATTATGCCCGACTGGGGATTCTTCTGGGAGGGTTTCACGTGCTTTGTCACCACGTTCACTCCCTCGATGACCAGCAGGTCCCTGTCGCGGATGCAGCGAAGGACTTTGCCTTCTTTGCCTGCATCCTTTCCGGAGATCACCCGAACACGGTCGCCTTTTTTCAGTCTCATCTTGCTCATTATCCGTTATCCTCCGTCATACGACTTCGGGCGCGAGGGAGAGGATACGCATATACTTTTTCGCCCTCAGCTCCCTGCCCACAGGCCCGAAAATTCGGGTGCCCTTGGGGTCGCCGTTGTTATCGATGATCACCGCAGCGTTGTCGTCGAAGCGGACATAGGAGCCGTCCGCACGGCGTATTTCCTTCTTTGTGCGCACGATCACCGCCTTGACGACAGTTCCCTTGGCGACGTTGCTGTTTGGAATCGCTTCGCGAACCGAGGCGACGATGACGTCGCCTATTGTGCCCCACTTGCGCTTGCTCCCGCCGAGTACCTGGATGCAGAAAAGCTTCTTCGCACCGGAGTTGTCGGCGACGTTGAGGACTGTAGTCAGCTGAATCATGACTTACGCCTCCCCGCCGTTCTCCGCAACCTCGTCGAAGACGGGGGCTTTGCGTACGATCTCCAGAAGCGTCCAGCGCTTCGTCTTGCTGAGAGGACGGGTCTCGCCTATTGTTACGAGATCTCCCATCCGGCATTCATTCTTTTCGTCATGCGCGGTATATTTGCTCGCCCTGACGATTCTCTTCCCGTAGAGGGGGTGTTTTTCAAACCGTTCAACCCGTATTACGACGGTCTTCTCCATCTTGTCGCTCACGACCGTACCTGTCCGGATCTTGCGGTGAGGTTTCCGCTCTTCCATTCGGGGCTACCTCCTTCCGGCGGACTGATCGCCGGCCATCTGCTTCTCGCGGACGATCGTCAATACCCGCGCGATCGTCTTACGTACATCCTTGATTCTGCTCGTATTCTTCAGCTGTCCGATGGCGTTCTGAAAACGCAGGTTGAACAGCTCTTCCTTGTACTGTTTGTGCTTCTCGTTCAGTTCATCGAGTGTAAGGTCGCGCAAATTCTTGCTCTCCATGTTCATTCACCACCAAAACCTTCCCGGGCCACAAGACGCACCTTGACGGGGAGCTTGTGGGATGCGGTGCGGAATGCTTCTTCCACTATGTCTCTGGGAACACCCGCGATTTCAAAGAGAATTCTGCCGCGCTTCACAGGAGCCACCCAGAATTCCGGCGCGCCCTTTCCCTTTCCCATTCTCGTCTCCAAGGGTTTCTTGGTGAAAGGATGATCGGGGAAGATCCGGATCCAAATTTTGCCGCCTTTTTTCATCTTACGTGAGATGGCGACGCGCGTGGCCTCTATCTGTCGCGCGGTGATCCAGGCGCAGTCGAGGGTCTGGAGACCGTACTCGCCAAAGGCGACATAGTTTCCTCCCTTCGCTTTCCCTTTAAGGGGGCGGCGAAAAGGCTTTCTATACTTCACTCTGCTGGGCATCAACATCGCGAGTTACCCCCTTCCCCGGGAAGACTCCGGGGCGCGATCTCCGCGGGAACGGTCCTGACGGGGCCCGCGACCCTGTCGGGGCGCCTGCGCAGGACGCTCGTTCTCCTTGTCCCGGAAAATCCAGACCTTGACGCCGATAACGCCGTACATTGTCTTCGCCTCGGCGAATCCGTAGTCGATGTCGGCGCGGATCGTCGAAAGAGGCAGACGGCCTTCGTTGTACCACTCCGTGCGGGCAATTTCAGCTCCGCCCAAACGGCCGGCGCAGGATATCTTGATTCCCTTCGCTCCGCCCTTCATGGCGCGGAAGATGGACTGCTTCATCGCACGGCGGAAGGACACTCTGCGCTCAAGCGCGGATGCAACGCCCACTGCCACAAGCTGCGACACGACGTCAGGGTTCTTAATCTCCTGGACGTTGATCATAATCTTCGCGCCTGTCTTCGCCTGGAGCTCGTCCTTCATCACCTGAATCTCGGCGCCGCCCCGTCCGATAACTACACCGGGCCGGGAGGTCCAAACCGTGAAGCGAATGACGTGCCCGACGCGCTCTATCTCGATGCGGGAGATTCCTGCATTCTCCCACTTCTTTGCGATATACTTCCGAAGCGCGATGTCCTCGTGAAGATTCTTCGCGTACTCCTTGCCGCTGGCAAACCACTTGGATTCCCACTCACTGGCAACTCCCAGTCGGAATCCGATTGGGTGAACTTTCTGTCCCACGAGTTCCCCCTCCTTACCGTTCCGCGACTATCACAGTCACATGACTCGTACGGTGGCGGTAGGGGTGCGCCCTACCCATGGAGACCGGACGAAAACGCTTCATCACTGGCCCCTGATCCGCCGTAGCTGCTACTATACGCAGTTTGTCGGTGTCCATGCCGAAGTTGTGTTCCGCATTGGCCACTGCGCTCTGCAACACTTTGCTTACGAGTTTCGCCGACTTCTGCGGGCTGTAGCGGAGAGCGACAAGCGCTTCTCCAACTTTCTTGCCGCGGATAAGGCAGAGCACCCGCCGTACTTTTATGGGAGAAACCCGTACCTGTCTGGCAACGGCTTTTGCTTCCATCACCATTACCTCCTCACCGAACCCTTGAGGAACGCTCCTGACCCGCGTGTCCTCCGAACTTGCGGGTGGGGGCGAATTCGCCAAGCTTATGTCCGACCATATTTTCGCTGATGTAGATGGGTATATGGATCCGTCCGTTGTGCACCGCGATCGTATGGCCAATCATGGCGGGAACGATCGTCGATCTGCGGGACCAGGTCTTCATGACCTTCTTCGCTGTTCCTTCGTTCATATCTTCGATCTTCCGGAGCAGCTTCTGATCCACATAGGGCCCCTTCTTTCTGGAACGAGCCATTCAGTGTCCCTCCTTACTTCTCGTACCGGCGCCGAACGATCATCTTATCGGACGGCTTCTTCTTCCGGGTGCGGTATCCTTTTGCGGGCGTTCCCCAGGGGGAGACGGGATGCTTGTGCGACTTGCTCTTGCCTTCGCCGCCGCCCATGGGGTGGTCCACAGGGTTCATGACCATACCGCGAACCATTGGACGTCTTCCAAGCCAACGGGTCTTCCCGGCCTTGCCGAAGGACACGTTCTCAAAGTCTTCGTTACCGACCTGGCCTATCGTCGCCATGCACTCCTGAAGGATGAGGCGGAGCTCACCGCTGGGCATACGCAGGTACGCGTACTTGCCTTCCTTCGCCATGAGCTGTGCCGAAGTTCCGGCGGCACGGACGAGTTTCGCTCCTCTGCCGGGTTCGAGCTCAAGGTTGTGCACGGTGGTTCCCACCGGGATGTCTTTCAGCTTCAGCGCGTTGCCCGGGCGGATGTCCGACTCGGGGCCCGCGACGATCTTGTCGCCGACGTTCAGATCCTTGGGGGCGATGATATATCGTTTATCGCCGTCAAGGTAGTGAATGAGCGCGATCCTCGCGTTCCTGTTCGGATCGTACTCGATCGCGGCAACCTTCCCGGGAACGTTGAGCTTGTTCCTCTTGAAGTCGATGACTCTGTAGAGTCTCTTCGCGCCGCCGCCTCTGTGGCGCATGGTGATTCTGCCGCGATTGTTCCTGCCGCCCTTCTTGTGAAGAGGCTCGAGAAGAGAGCGCTCCGGATCCTTTTTGGTAAGATCGTCGTTCTTCTGAACGGTCATGAACCTGCGGCCTGGAGTATAGGGGTTGAACTTCTTGATCGCCATTGGTTTCCTTTCTCCTTCCCGCTAAATGCTCGCGCCTTCGAAGAAGTCGATACGCTCTCCTGGAGCGAGGCTGACTATCGCTTTTTTCCATGAACGGGTCTTTCCGATAAAAGCGCCCATTCTCTTCGGCTTCGGATGGATATTCAAAATATGAACGGCCGTTACTTTGACCTTGAAGATCTCCTCAATCGCCTTGCGAACCTGGATCTTGTTCGCGGACAAATGGACTTCAAAGCTGTACTTGTTCAGCTCCATAAGGCGGCTGCTCTTTTCGGTGATCAGCGGACGGATGATGATGTCGTGCGCTACGAGGTTCATCCGACATACACCTCCTCAAGCTTTTCCACGACTTCCGGGGTCAGGATCAGCGTCCCGGCGTTGAGAAGATCGTAGACATTGATGTTCACCATGTTGATCACCTTCGCGCCCGGTACGTTGCGGGCGGACTTCAATACGGCTTCGTTCGCCTCGGGAAGAATGATGAGCGGTTTCCTGGCTTTGACCGCCGTGAGGAACGCAAGCATCTCCTTCGTGGAGGGCTTTTCGATGTCGAACGATTTAACGACCGTCATAAGCTCTTCGCGGACTTTCAGCGACAGCGCGCTTTTGATCGCGAGACGGCGTACTTTCTTGTTCACCTTCTGGCTGTAATCCCTGGGCTTGGGGGCGTGCGTAACGCCGCCGCCGGCCCACAGGGGCGAACGGATGCTCCCGTGACGGGCGCGTCCTGTCTTCTTCTGTCTCCAGGGCTTCTTGCCGCCGCCCCGGACTTCTCCCCGCGTCTTCGCGGACTGCGTTCCGAGTCTCGCGTTCGCAAGCTGGGCGACGACTACCTGGTGCATGGCGGGTACGTGCACGGGGGCGGCGAAAACGCCGTCCGAAAGTTGCACTTCCCCTACCGTTTCTCCCTGGAAGCTGACGAGTTTCAGGGTAGGCATGTTATTTCCGGCCTCCTTCTCTGCCGACTACCCCTTCTTGAAAAGGGTCACCAGGCTGTTTTTCGCGCCCGGTACCGCACCCTTGACAAGAAGCAGGTGATTGTCGGAGTCCACTGCAACGACGACGAGATTCTTGACTGTAACCTTCTCGCCGCCCATTCTACCGGGCATCTTTTTGCCCTTGAAAACTCTTCCGGGGTAGCTGCTTGCGCCGCTGGAGCCGCCGCGGCGGTGCACCACGGACGCGCCGTGGCTTGCGTTCGAACCGGCGAAATGATACTTCTTCACGACGCCCGCGAAGCCCTTACCTTTGCTCGTACCGGAGACGTTGATCGTCTCGCCCTCTGTGAAGAGAGTGACGTCGATCTGCTGGCCGACGGCGTACTCGTCGACAGAGTCGACCCGGAACTCGCGAAGCGTCTTCTTCGGCTCCACTTCAGCCTTCTCGAACAGACCCTTGCGGGACTTGTTCAGCTTTCTCGGATTGGGCTCGCCAAATCCAAGGACGAGTGCGCTGTATCCGTCCTTCGAGGGCGTCTTCAAATCCACCACGGGGCATGGTCCGGCCTGTATAATCGTCACAGGCGTGGCTTGGCCCTGCTCGTTGTAAATCTGGGCCATTCCGAGTTTTTTCCCCAGAATACCGATGCTCATTACACTCCAACTCCTTTCAGCTCAGAGCTTCCCCTACAATTTAATCTGGATATCCACACCAGAAGGAAGGTTCAGCTGCATAAGCGCGTCCATCGTTTTCTGCGTCGGGTTGATGATGTCGATAAGGCGCTTATGTGTCCGTGTTTCAAACTGTTCGCGCGCATCCTTGTCCTTATGAGGGGACTTCAGGATAGTTACTTTGTTTATCTCGGTGGGAAGGGGAATCGGTCCCGAGACCTTTGCGCCGCTCCGGTCCGCCGTTTCGGCGATCTGGGAAGCGGAGCTGTCAAGAACCCGGTGGTCGAAAGCCTTCAACCGAATACGAATTTTCTTTGCCACTGTGATCTCCCCTTTCAGGGGCTACTCTAGAATTTCGGTGACGACGCCGGCGCCGACCGTGTGGCCGCCCTCGCGCACTGCGAAACGAAGCCCTTCGTCCATCGCTATCGGCACGATCAGCTCGACCTCGAACGTCGCGTTGTCTCCGGGAATGACCATCTCCACTCCCTCGGGCAGCTTGATGCTTCCCGTCACGTCCGTCGTACGGAAA
>JAHDKR010000198.1 GCA_018436785.1 Synergistaceae bacterium
AGGAGGAACGGGAGCGGCTCTTCGAGGTCCGCACGCGCAAGGAGGATCTTATCAGGGAGCTCAACGAGGTGATCGTCGCCGCCGACAAGGCGGAGAGCGAATATCGCCGCTCACGGGAGGAGCTTCTCGTAGCCAGCCGCTCCCGGAATGAAAAGCGCGAGAAAGACGCCTACGAGCGCGCCATGCACCTGATGAAGATACGGGGAGCTTTCGAAGAGCGAGAGAAGCTACTCGCCCGCCAGAGGGACGATCTCGCCCGGGAGGAGCGCCGCATCGAGAAGCTGCTTGTGCGGAGCGAGGAGATGGGAAATCGCTTCCGGGTTGCGCTGAACCTGCTGAGCATGAACCTGGAGGGAAAGAGCGAGGTTCCCTCCGACGAGAACGGCCTTCTTGCGGGAATGCTGCTTGCGGAGCGGGAGAGCGTCTCGCTTTCGCGGGATCTCCACGACGGCCCTATTCAGAAGTTCTCCAGCATCGGGCTGATGATCGACCTCTCCAAAGAGTATCTCGACAGGGGAGATTTTGTCCGTGCGGGGGAGGAGCTGGGACGGACGAGGGCGCACCTGGCGGACGCTCTTCTCGAAGCGCGTTCTTTCCTCTTCCAGCTCAACCCCTCGGGGCTGAAAGACGGCCTGCATACCCCTTTGAGCCGTCTTGCTTCTCAGGTACGATCCTTCTCGGGGTGCGACGTTCGTTTTTCGATTGAAGGACGTGCGGATGTTCTGTCGCTCCAGGTCCGTACAGCGGTCTTCAAGATCGTCCAGCAAGCGGTGATGAACGCCGTCCGGGGCGGAAAAGCGAAGAATGTGAAGATAATGGCCGGTATCGGCGGGGATGCCCTTCGTGTAAAGGTGCTTGACGACGGCATCGGTTTTGATGTGGCGAAGGAGCGCGAACTGGCCGAGGAACGTGGCACGTGGGGGCTTGTGAACATGGAGGAGCGCGCTCGCCTGATCGGTGGGAGCGTCTCTATTACCAGCGAACCAGGCAGAGGGACGACCGTTCTTCTTGAAATGCCGCTGACGAAGAAAGTGTAAAGACAAGCGCCGCTCCCCGTTGGAGGAGCGGCGCTTGTCTTTTTATGCGCTGATGCGTCGCGCCTTCCTTCGCTCGTTGTCGTCCAGGATGGATTTGCGAAGACGGATCGACTTGGGCGTCACCTCGACGAGTTCGTCCTCGGAGATCCATTCAAGGGCTTTTTCGAGGGTCATTTTCCTCGGGACGTCGAGCTTTATAGTAAAGTCCTTGGTGGAGGACCTGTGGTTGGTCGCCTGCTTGCGCTTCGTCGGGTTGCAGGGCATGTCGCCCGGGCGCGCGTTTTCCCCCACGATCATTCCCGAGTAGATTTTGTCCATCGGCGAGATGAAGAGGACGCCCCGCTCCTGGAGATTTTCAAGCTGGTAGCTTGTGGCCTCGCCGGTGTCCAGGCTGACCAGCGCGCCCCTGTTGCGCGGCGTGATCTCGCCTACCCACGGGGCGTACCCGGAGAACCGGGACGACATGATCCCAAGCCCTCTCGTGTCGGTCAGGAATTCCCCCCGGTAGCCGATGAGGCCGCGGGTGGGGACGGCGAAGAAGATGCGCATCAGTCCCGTACGGAGATTCTGGATCTCCTGCACGCGCGCCTTGCGTCGCGACAGCTTCTCGAAGACGACGCCCTGGTACTCCTCGGGGATGTCCACGACAAGATCCTCCATCGGCTCGAAGGTTTTGCCGTCGCGCTCCTCGGTGATGACCTCCGGCTTGGAGACGCAGAACTCCATCCCCTCGCGGCGCATCTCCTCGATGAGGATCGCGAGCTGGAGTTCACCGCGTCCGGAGACCTTGACTCCGTCGGGACGCCCCAGGTCTTCCATGCGGAGGGCGACGTTGACGTGCATTTCGCGCTCCAGCCGCGCCTTGAGCTGACGGAGCGTGATGGCCTGTCCTTCCTGCCCCGAGAAGGGGCCGTTGTTTACAAGGAAGAACATCGAGACCGTCGGCTCCTCTATATCAAGCGGGGGCAGCGGAAAGTTCTCAAGATCCGGCGAGCAGAAGGTATCGCCGATGCCGATCTCCTTGGGGCCGGAGATCCAGACGATATCGCCCGCTCCCGCCTCTTCCACTTCAAGACGCTCAAGACCGCGCGTGACGAAGATCTGGACGGCTTTTGTCCGGTCTTTTCCGGCGATGACGAAGTTCTCGTTCTCCTTGTCGGCTCTGTCCTCCCAGGCGGTCGTTGTGCGGAGGAATTCCTCTCCCTTGCGTATCTTCCCCTGGAGGATCTTCCCGCACCCCATGCGTCCGGTGTATTCGTTCCAGGCGAGCGTGCTCACCTGCAACAGGAAGGGAGACTCCTCGTCGGCGAGCGGGGGCTCCACGTACTCGATGACGGTCTCGAAAAGGGCGTCCATCCCCTTCGATTCGCCGCCCTCTATCTCGCTCAGTTCCTTGACGGCCCAACCGGCAAGGCCCGAACCGTAGAGGACGGGGAAATCCGCCTGCTCGTCGGTTGCGCCGAGTTCGAAAAAGAGGTCGAACGTGGCGTTGAGCGCAAGCACCGGGTCCGCCTCTTTGCGGTCCACCTTGTTGATATAGACGATCGGCTTGATCCCCATCCGGAGCGCATGCGAGAGGACGTACCGGGTCTGGGGCATCGGCCCCTCTCCCGCGTCCACGAGCAGCAGCACGGAGTCGACCGTGGAGAGGATGCGTTCCACTTCGCCGGAAAAGTCAGCGTGTCCCGGAGTATCGATGATGTTTATTCTGTACCCCTTCCACTCGACGGTACAGTGTTTGGCGCGGATGGTGATTCCCTTCTCGCGTTCCAGCTCGTTATTGTCCATAAAGCGTTCTTCGACGCGTGCGTTATCGCGGAATACCTGGGCGGCTTTGAAGATGGAATCGATAAGGGTAGTCTTGCCGTGGTCGATATGGGCTATTATTGCAATATTACGTATGTGTTCGGCTCTTCTCATTACACTTCGTTCCTCCGAATGCGGTCCTGGCTTGATTATTTCAACCGCAGGGAAAGCATGATACAACCTGGAGGCGTCAAATGCAAGAGTATTCGGCGGAAATCTGAATTCAAACCCCTTTTCCCGCGGATGAAGGGGTTCTGAGGGATCATTTCACATTCAGGAAATTTTTTCCTTTGCATTTGGGGGAAAAGACGTCATAATAGACCGCATTAGTATTGATGAAGGAGTGCGGAGTATGGATGAAAAGGGCATGATAATATGCTCGGCGGATATTGACGAGGGGCTGACCCTCCAGATATGGACCAAAGGCGCCGTACCCCGCCTCGTGGTTCTGAACAGGGCCAAGAATACCCGAAAACTTATGCCTTTCAGCTGGCTCGAAAGAGAGGATCGGACAATCTCCCTCAAAGGGGCCAAAGGCAAAACCAACTCGTATACAGTAGAAAGTCTTGAAGAACCTGTTCGCAGGATGCTGTACCAGTATGCCCAGGATCCCGCTTTCAAAGGTCTTCTCTGGCATTCGGTCATCTTTATGTCCGATTTGATGCATACGCCGCGTGCGGTCTTCGACAGGGCGGAGTTCGCAATGTTGCATGAGGACAAGCGATGCCGCCTGTGGCTTCTTGATCTTACGGACGGGGAGGCGAACGGGTATTTCCGCCCCTTTTTCCCCCGAACGGCCCCGGAGGAGCTCTTTGGAGAAGAGCCTGGCGTCAATGCGCAAGGCGGTAAAAATGTTGCCGATCTGAAAAAGACGGGAATCACCAGAAAGCTCGCTTCTGTTCTTCCCTCGCGCTGGTACGATACGCCGCGTATTTCGGCGGCGGCGGCGCTGCTGGGTTTTTCTCTCTTTTATGAGGAAGGAAACGCGCTCTCCTCCTTCCTGTGGAATGCTTTGCAGAATGGAGTTCCTTCAAAGGCTGTTCTGGCGACAAAACCGGAGGACCCTGTCTGCAACGCCTTTGCTCGAAAGATGGCGGGATATGTTCGTCACTGGCATTTGCTCGATAAAATTCACTATGACCTCGACCCTGACAGCATTGGGACGCTGAAGGCCAAGGGATTTTCTCGAAGACAACGCCTAACGCTGAACGTTGGTGATATAGGGCCTGTGGAATACACGGTGACGCTTTACTATAATGAAGAGGGGCAAATGGCCGTGGGGTGCCAGCCCGTCCAACTCACCGACCGGCACAAAGGGGATATGATCTTCACGCTTCCCGCCGATCTGTACGAGACGCTTCTGGATAATGATTCCTTTGGGGGATCCCGTGACGACTACTTTTCGCTTGCGTCAATTCTTTCCGCGAAGCTTTTCCACATGTGGCGAGAACGAGTCAACCGTTTCGCCGGCGTTTTCCTCTCTCCGGGAGCGTAGCGCGGTGGGAGGGGAGCTTCGGGTAGGGACCTGTTCATGGTCTGATCGCAGCCTCGTTCAGAGCGGATGGTATCCTCCCGGCGCCCGAACGCCCGCCGCCCGCCTTTTTCACTATTCGCGGCGCTTCGATACCGTCGAGGTCGACAGCACATTCTATGCGATTCCGGAGAGGACGACCGTCTTCAAGTGGGCTGCGCGCACATACCCCGGCTTTCTTTTCAATGTGAAGGCATGGGGGCTGTTCACGTGGCACTCCGTGAAGTACGAATCCCTTCCCGAATGGGTCCGGAACGAAGTCCCCCGGCCCGAATCGGGGAGGCTTGATTTCCAGGGACTTCCGAAAGACGCTCGCCCCCTTCTCTGGAGGCGTTTTACGGAGTCCCTCGCTCCCCTGCGTCAGATGAACCGTATGGGGTATCTGCTCTTTCAACTTCCTCCCAAGGCTGTTTTTTCCCCCGTGATGATGCGCTATCTCGAACGCGTCGCCGAGGTGACTCCGCCCTTCCGCGTCGCGGTCGAGGTTCGGAACCGTTCCTGGATGGAACTAGGAAACCGGGAGTCGTTCCTGGATTTGCTGAAAGGGGCGAATATGGCGTACGTCGCGGTGGACGAACCTGAACTGCCCTGGACCGTGGGAAGGGACGCTCCCGTTACCGCTTCCTGGGGTTCGGTCGTCCGCTTCCACGGACGCAATACGGAAGCATGGAGCCGCAAAGATGCAACCGTCGCGGAGCGATTCCGGTATTGTTATTCGGATGCGGAGATGCTCTCCTGGGAGGGTGCCGTCCGTGACGCCGCGACAAAAGCGGAGCGCCTCTTCCTGATGTTCAACAACTGCTTCAGAGACTACGCGGTGCAGAATGCGCAGCGAATGAAATGTCTGCTCGGGGTCGCCTGCACTCCTGGAGAAGGAGTGCAGGGAGAGTTAGATTTTGAAGGCTCCGTGGATGAGGGGAAAATTGAATGAAAAATGAAGAAAAACAGCATTCCCGGCTTAAAATAAGGATTATATCTCCGAGGCTGTATACTCTGTCTGTTTGACGGATGCAGCGTGCAAGTGTAGAATACTCCTAACGGGTTATCCGGACGGAGAGAAGAAGCATCAAAGAGTTTCAAGTCAGGAAAGCCGATCACCAAAGACAGCAACTGAAACGAGGACCACGTACCAAAGAACCGCCGCAACAAGGAAAGCTGTACAGAACCTCAACAAAGATACGTGTGGGATATCTACAGAAGTACTAGGAGCTGGTTGTTTGACAGAAGGTCAGAACCACCGTCCGAGATAGCCCGTTGAAATTCCGGGAGGGGAAGTTATTCCCCTCCCTTTTCGTTGTGTGCGGATGTGATGTGGAAGGAGCAACGTGGAGCGCCCTTTCACATCACATCCGCATTTTTTTAGCGTGCGTTTTTTCCTAAGAGCGCAAGTAAAGGTAAAAGGAGCAGGAGAGAGTATATGTGCGCCCCATGAGGTACGATACACCCCCCGCCGGAAGAGGAAGAGGGCGGTTCTCCGGTCGAGCTGAACGCCTTGAGGCAGACGTTCGTATTCGGGGAGCGCGTTGTCATGTCCGACCAGGAAGCCCCGTCGAAGCTGACGAAACTCTGTCCGGCGCCAGCCGTCGCTTTTTCGCTGTACCCGGATGAAGGCATCTCGACCGGAACAGGGAAGAGGTAGCCAGGGGTTGTCAGGCGGACAACCACGGAGAATCTTTCAGCGGGAGAGAGAGGAACGGACGATGAAAGATTCACGGTATGATATCCTGCTGCCGCGAGTGTGCCTGAAGTAGAATTCACAAGGGCGCCGCTCGTCGGGGCGTTCTCGTCGACTCCGCGTCGGATTTCGATCGTGTACGGGGCGTTGGCCTGCCCGGCGTAGAAGGAGACTGCGCGAAGAAGTTCGACTGTGCTCTCGCCTGCATTATCATGAGAGACGGAAGGGGCTGAGGTGAAGATGTTCGCGAACCATGCTGTTTCGGAGCCGAAACCGAAGCTCTCCACCCACCCGAGCGGATCATATTGATAGATGCGCTCGAATTCCGTTGTTTCTCCGCCGATATAGATCGACGGAGTGCCAATAGTAGGATCGGCGTAGGAGAGGTAGAAAAAGCCCTTTTCGCCCCATTCGGTTCCCCAGCTGTTCTGCATTATCCATGCGCCGTCGCGCCCCGGATCTGTGTTGAAATTACCTGCCGGATACTCGTCGTCCCACCCAACGATGTTGACGGCGTGCCCGCCGCCTGTCTTCTGCGGATTGAAATAGGCGCTTGTTTCCGGAGCGTAGGCGTTGTTGGTCCAGACCACTCGGATACGCACCGAGCCGTGCGTCATAACGGTCTGTTTGATGAGCTGCGGATTGAACTCGGCTCCAAGGTGATGCACGTGTTTCAGCCGCATCGAGGAAGGGTCCGAGGGGAGCGGTTTGCTGGATTCCGGCCAGGGGGTAACATGCTGGTACGGGCGGTCGGCTTCGTTCACCGCGCCTGTCCATCTGGCGAGAATCGCGGTAGATTTCCAGTTGTTCCCGCCCTGATCGAAAATCGGGTCTGCGCCAAACTCCGGTTCGTAGGCTGTGAATGCGGGGAGTGCTTCACTTTCGTCGACGTACGCAAAGTATGCCAGATGCCATTCCGAGAAGTCGAAATCGCCCATTCCGGCTTTTCTAATGGAAGACTCCAGCGATGCGAGCGCCCCGAAAGCCCAGCAAGTTCCGAAAGGGGCCTGATCTCTCATGGGAAGCACAATACGCCGTGGTCCCTGAGATCGTACCGGGAAGGGAGCGCTACGGTTGAACGCGCGTAGATTCCTGCGCTTATGGGCGAAAGAACGTGCGAAAGGTCGAGCGGCGAAGGGCGTTCGCCAAGAAGACGGTTCATGTCGACAAAAGTTGACTGGACCGATGAGCTTCTCAAGTTTTGAAAGACGAGAAACTCCGGATTCAGGGGGGCAAACGATCCTTTATCGCCGGGCGAGGCCGCAAAGGCAAATGACGGGAATGTGTGCACAAGTATTACGAAGAGTACTGCGCAGAGAGAACGCTTAAGAGTCAAAAAAGTCACCTCCGAAGGAATAAAAACGGAACAAAAAGCAGTAACGATGTCCACGCAAGGGGCGCGGCAACGGAGCAGCCTCCGCCGCCTCCCATGACGGCTGCTCCGGCGCCTGTAACTGTGACGGAGACGGAAGCCGATGCTCCTCCGTCAAGAGCATGCGCCTTTATGGTAGCCTTCCCATCTGAAACGCTGGTGATCGTCGCGCCGGTATCAGTTTTACTGACGACGGCGACCGCGGGGTTATCGGAGCACCAGATGATGTCCTTTTTGTCGGCGTACACCGGGCGAACCGTCGCTGTTACGGGAAGAGACGTTTTTCCGGAAAATTTGAGAGTATCCGGGAAGAGAGAAATTGCAGTGACAGGTACTGTGGGTTCCGGTTCACCGAGCGCCGCCGCAGTGTCCAAGTATCCTCCGTAGACCACGCGCCCTTCCCAAAAATAGTTCCTGATCGTATTCGCCACAATGCGGGCTTTGATCTCCGGCGCGCTCTTGCGAGGAAACCGGGCGGCGATGAGGGCAGCCGTTCCTGTAACATGCGGTGTTGCCATCGAAGTTCCTTCGATCACCTTGTATTCGTTGCCCGGCCACGTGCTTGGAATATCCGTTCCCGGGGCCGCAAGGTGGACGAAATTCGGGCTGAAGTTCGTGAAGGAAGACGGGGCACGGTCTCCTGCCATGGATCCCACAGTAATCATGTTCTCAAATGTGAAGCAGGCGGGGTACGGCCGTTTCCCCCGAAGGTCGACCCAGCGGAAATTGGACCAGTCGTAGTATTCATCCGGACTGTCGAGGTTTTGTTTTTCATTTCCGGCTGCAACTACAAGAATGACTCCCGCGTCGGAGAGAGCCTTGCACGCCGCGCCGTACGGGTTTTTCTCCTGATCGAGGATAGGTTCGCGCCACCCTGTAAGCGACATGTTCGCGACCCGGATGTTCAGGCCCCGCTCCTTCTGCTCCAGCACATAGTTCAAGCCTGCGATGATTCCGGCGTCGTTCCCTCGTATTTCAGAGTCGAGCACCTTCACTGCGAGCAGGCTGACTTTCCAGTTGACTCCTGTTACTCCGATTCCGTTGTTTCCGACGGCGCCTATGATTCCGGCAACGTGGGTGCCGTGTCCGTGATCGTCAATAGGATCCGCATCCTTGTTGACCGCGTCAAACCCTAAATTCCCGTCAAGATCTCTGCCGATGTTTCCTGCCAGATCCTCGTGCATATAGTCGATGCCGGAATCGATAACAGCTACAAAAATACCGGCTTCCCCGGTAGTTATGTCCCATGCCTCTGCCGCATTGATATATCGCAATCCCCATTGTTTGTTGAATTTCGGGTCGCTCGGAACCAAGGAGGCACGTGAAATATAGTTTGGCCACGCAGAGATAACCCTGGAAATGGTTTCCAATTCAGCGATAAGCTCTTCTGTGGTCTTGTGCTCCGAACGAATATGCACGATGTTCTTCCCCGACCTCATCGCGATGGCCCCGTAGGTTTGAAGCGCCTGCGCGCCGACGGAGGCTGCGACGCTTTCCGCGGAAGACGTCACCGCTTCGTTGAAAAGAGCAGCTTTTGAAGCCGAAAGAACCGGCGCTTCCAGCACCACCAAAGCTTCGCCGTCCACGAATTCTCCCATGACCGTCTCTGCGGCAAAAAGGGGAGTAGTTCCGACGAAGATTGCCAATATCGCTATAATGATTCTTTTTTTCATTTTTTCTGCTCCTCACCTCTGTTTTGATGGTTGCCACGTTGCAGACGTAGTATCTTTGCCAGCTTACCCCCCCTGAAAATGCGCATCCATGATACGGCAATCCCGATGAGATGAAAAGCAATTTGTGTAGTTAGCGGACGTTCAATACAAGGATGTGGTAGCGATGGGGCGATACGCCCGTCTCCCAAGAACGCCGATAACCGAGAACAGCAGCGGTAACCCCTCTGCCCGCTGCTTCAAAAGTCCACAACTCCCGTCCGCCTTTTCCTGCAAGTCCTCGCGGCTGGATCTCTTTCTGCTGTTCCGTTGCATTCTCTCGAAAGATGATGACGGCTTCATTTCCCGGATCCAGGA
>JAHDKR010000068.1 GCA_018436785.1 Synergistaceae bacterium
ACCGAAACAATTCAGGTGGTACCACCCGAGGTCCAGGAAGAACTAGAACAACTGAGAAAAAAGGCTGGTCAAAGTCAAAATCAAACGAAGTATGCTCTTCAGTTTGAACAGCTCAAACAAGACTTCAATAACCTGCTCAGGACACTCCTAGACTTGCAGAGCGAAGATCCGGAGATACACAAAAAGTACAAAACAGCGACACTCAATATGTTGACAACTATGTCAAAGCTAATAGATCAGGAGGCGATGACATGAGAGTAATTCTTTGTATGGTGATCGTGACTTATGTGACTTACCTGTTAACGTTGATCAGGTATCCTAAGCAAGAGCACGTATACCCAGAGACGGATATGTTGGGTAGATTGAGTGTGAGTATATTATCCGGTGTCATTATAGGAGGATTGGTGGGAGTGTTAATCAGCATCTAATTGAGAGGGCCAGCAGTTATGTGGCTGGCCCGAGAAAAGGGGGTGCATCGTGAAACTTGAAAACATCGAAGATGTCCTTTTTGAATACCCAATGGTTAAGTGCCTGTATGAGACGAATAAGATTCAATACCCCGAATATTCGAGCATATTAGAAGTTATAGGGGGTATTGACTACACCAGACCAAAAATTTCTCCAACCCACAAAGTTGTTTCCATAGTTGAAAATATTTCGGTTGAAAAAATTAGCCGTTTGCAGGACATCGAAAACCTTAAAAAGCTAATTGAAATAATAGAAAAAGCCCTCGAACGGCTAAAGCCAGAAGAAAGAAAAGTGATCGAACTTAAGTATTTCCGGGAGTTACAAATATCTGTTATTTCAAAAGAATTAGATCGATCACGTTCTACGATATACGTCTGGCTCCAAAATGCTCTTTTAAAACTCAAAAAAATACGACTTTATGAAAACTATACAGAAATCAGACAAAAATCGGACACTTTTCTTACAGACACCGAAGAAAATCCATGATATAATGATAGTAGTAAAAAGTGTCAACACTCACATATTCTCTAGATAAGCTGACTTCGTTTTTATAAGTCAGCTTTCTCCTTTTTAAACTAAAATTAGTGTAGAAATATTGAAGGAATAAATTATTGAAACACTAATATATAAATATAGTAATATATTTCAAGAAAAGGAGAGATTCTGATGAGTGAACATTTTTTCAATGAACCGAAAGAGCAATCATTAATAAAAAGGGAAATTGTATCAAAATATTTTTCCAGTTGGATAAGAGTTATAAAGGGGACTGTACAAAAAAGCAGGAAGAAAAAAATAATCTATTTGGATCTATTTTCTGGTCCGGGCAAGTATGACGATGGGACGAATTCCACACCAATGTATATTTTAAATACCGCTATAAACGACCCTGATCTATGTGAGATGTTGGTAACTTTTTTTAATGATGCAGATACAAGAAACTATGAACTACTGAAAAAACATGTAGCCGAAATTCCTGGAATTAATAAATTGAAATATTATCCTAACATTTCTAATGAAGAAGTCGATTTAGAGATAGCTAATTTATATAATTCTGTTAAATTACCTCCGACATTACTTTTTGCTGACCCTTTTGGGTATAAAGGAGTCTCTAGAAATTTAATTCAAGCCGTTTTAAAAAATTGGGGCAGCGAATGTATTATTTTCTTTAACTATACCAGAGTTAATGCAGCGTTAACTAACCCCAAACAAACAGAGAATATGAATTTGTTATTTGAGAAAAGTCATGCAGATTACTTAAGGCAAACTTTGCCTATGTTAGATACACGCGAAAGGGAGTTAGCAATCATCGAAGAATTTGCAGAATCACTGAATGAAATAGGCGGCAATTATGTCTTACCTTTTTGCTTCAAAAGAAAAGACAAAGCAGGAATCAGTCATCACTTAATTTATGTAACAAAAAATTTCAAAGGATATGATATAATGAAGGGGATAATGGCTAAAGAAAGCACAAGCTATGAACAGGGAGTGCCATCTTTTATTTATAATCCCGCCGATAAGCGTTACACATTGTTATTTGAACTCAACCGACCACTGGATGATTTAGAAGAGATGCTCCTAAATGAATTTGACGGGATGACTATTTCAGTAGAAGAATTATATCGACAACACAGCCTGGGCAGAAGGTATATAAAATCTAATTATAAAGAAGTTCTAAGAAAGCTTGAAGCAGAAAAGAAGATTATTATAAATCCTCCCGCTGACAAAAGAAGGAAGAATACTTTGAAAGATCAGGCTGATATAATATTTAGAAGGGATGGATAGCAATGGCTAAATCAAAAATTGAGTGGACAGATTCGACCTGGAATCCAGTAACAGGGTGTACAAAAATAAGTCCAGGTTGTCAAAATTGTTACGCAGAAAGGATGGCATATAGGCTTAAAGCTATGGGTCAAGACAAATATAAACATGGATTTAATCTCACCACTCACGAAGACGTATTAAATCAACCGCTAGAATGGTCAAAGCCTCAAAATATTTTTGTTAATTCGATGAGCGATCTATTCCATGAAGGTGTATCTGAAGATTTTATAAAAAAGGTGTTTGAGGTAATGAATAAAGCTACGTGGCACAGATTCCAACTTTTGACTAAACGTTCAGAAAAGCTGGAAAAAATAGATTCTAAAGTTTTATGGACTCCCAATATATGGTTAGGTGTTAGTGTTGAAAACGCTGATTATGTATATAGGCTGGAAAGCCTTAAAAAGACGAGAGCAAATATAAAGTTCGTCTCAATAGAACCTTTGATCGGGTCTGTAGGAATTGTAGATTTATCTGGAATTGACTGGGTAATAGTTGGAGGAGAATCCGGTCCAAAAGCGAGACCAGTTGAAGTTACATGGGTTAAAGAGATAAGAGATCAATGCATCAGTCAACAAGTTCCGTTTTTCTTTAAACAGTGGGGCGGTATCAATAAGAAAAAGAGAGGAAGAGTGCTAGAAGGTCGCACTTGGGATGAAATGCCCCTTGAAATATCTATTTGAAAACAAGGATTGATTTTTTTTATAAGAGTCAGAATGTCTGGCTCTTTTTCTATTTTCGAGGAGGTACAAGACCGATGAAGAGGACTACTCTTAAAAGAAAAACTCCTCTGAGGTCGAAGACGCCTCTACGAAAGGTGTCAAAGAAGCATCGCCAAAAGGCAAAAGAATTTGAAAAAGCAAGAGCAGTATCATTTGATCGATCAAAAGGTAGGTGTCTGATCTGTGGTAAACCAGCTACAGACGGGCACCATTTTATTTACCTTAGTCAATGCGGAATGAATGTACCAGAAAACATAATACCGTTATGCACTCATCATCATACCGGAGACGAGGGTATACATACAGGAGTACTCAAACATATGGATATATACTGTGCAGCTCTGATCAAGCGTCCTGACATAGCTCAGTATGTTCGGACTCATATCGGAGACTGGGCAAAGCACGCTGACCCAGATCTGGTTGATCAGCTAATGGAAGGTGGTGATCATTGATGTTGATACCAAATGCAGAGCGTAGAGATGGTAGAACAAGACCTATTCCGGAGGTGAGGACTGATGCCACAAAAGCCACTCAAGCCATGCAGTTACCCGGGGTGCAACACTCTGGTAAGAGGTAGGACGTATTGCGATGAGTGCGCGGCCAAGAAAGCCAAGGAACGTAAGACATCATCGAAAAGAGGTTACGGTTCCAAATGGCAAAAGTATAGAGCGAGATTCCTCAGAAATAATCCCCTATGCGTTAAGTGCAAGGAAGGAGGTCGAACAACAGCAGCTACCGATGTCGATCATATAGTACCAGTACAAGGGCCGAGCGATCCACTCTTCTGGTGCAAGAGTAATCATCAGGCTCTTTGCCATAGCTGTCATAGCACTAAAACTGCAAAAGAAAATGGTGGATTTGGTAATTTCTAGAGAGTCAAAAAGGGTAGGGGGCTTCCGATCTCTGGGAGCTGAACAGACCTAGACCGCGTGGGGGTTTTCCTTACACAAAATTCCCTTTATGATATCAGGGGGGTAAACCCAGATAATGTAAATATGAGGAGGTGACAAAAGTGGGAAGGAGAGCGAAGTCTATTGACCTGGCAGTGATTCAGGGCGGTAAGCATTACACAAAAAAAGAGATACAAAAACGTCAAAAAAATGAGCAAAATTTGAAGGTTGCAAGTAATAAAATCCGGCCTCCGAAATGGCTCTCGAAGGAAGCTAAAAAGGAATTTAGAAAACTTGTTAAAGAGTTAGAAGTTATTGAACTTTTAACTAACATAGATGTACATACTTTGGCAGTGTATTGCGATGCGGTTGTTAAATATGCCGAAGCCACTCAGCAGCTTGATGAAGAGGGGCTAACAACAGAGTACACAAACAAGGCTGGTGCTACAAATACCATACAGCACCCTGCTGTAGGTATTGCTACGAAGTATGCGACGATCATAAGGCAATTTTGTACAGAGTTCGGATTCTCTCCTTCTTCAAGGGCAAAACTGGCAATTAACAAGGAGGTGAAAGCGAAAGATCCGTTCGAGGAGAAGTTTGGTGATGCATAGTGTTAATCATCGAAGAGCTGATTGAATACTCATATGATATTTTAGACGGTAAGATAGAAGCCTGTCAGAAACACAAATGGGTTTGCGAACGATTTTTGAACGATCTGGAAAGAGCCAATACCGATGACTTCCCTTATATCTGGGATGAAGAGAAAGCTGTAAAAATCGTAGAATGGTTTACCTATCTCCGGCATACTAAGGGTGTTTTAAAAGGGAAGTCTATAGAGCTCACCACATGGCAAAGATTTGTACAATGTAATATTTTTGCCTGGGTACATAGAGATACAGGGTATAGAAGATTTACTAAGGCATATGTTCAGGTTGGTCGAAAAAATACCAAATCTCAAATGTTGTCTGGTGACGGATTGTACGAACTAATGGCTGATGGTGAGAGTGGTAGTGAAGTTTATTGCGCTGCCACCAAAACTGATCAAGCCCTGATCGTATGGCGAGAAGCCAAGATAATGGCTTTAAATTCTCCCGAAATTAAAAAGCGTCTTAAGATCGGGAGAAAGGTACTGGAACATGAAAAATCATATAGTTTTATGTGTGCCCTGTCTAGAGAGGATAATGAAAAAGGGGATGGCTTCAATCCACAGTTTGCATCCATAGACGAATATCATCTCCATCCTAGGGATGATGTGTATGGAAATATTGAAACCGGTATGGGTGCAAGAACTCAGCCGCTAATGTTCATAATCACTACAGCGGGCTTTGATTTAAATAAACCTTGCTATAAAGAGTATCAGTATTGTGGAAAAATCCTCAATCCAGATGTTGATATTAATAACGAAAGCTATTTTGTTATGATTTGTGAGTTAGATAGCGTAGACGAGATCAATGATGAGACTAAATGGATCAAGCCGAATCCAATACTGGCAACATATCCGGTTGGTTTGACATATCTAAGAAAACAACAAAAAGAAGCTCTGGATAGACCAGAAAAAATGCGTACTTTTCTTACGAAAAATATGAATATCTGGGTAGACCAGAAAGATAATGGCTACATGGACATGTCCAAGTGGCGAAAGTGCGAAGGTGAAATTCCTGATCTGAAAGGGAAAGAATTCTATGGTGGTATTGACCTAAGTAAAAAGATAGACCTTACAAGTATAAGTTTTGAATTCCCCTTTGAAGATGATACATATGTAGTTATGAGTCATTCTTTTATACCTGAGGATACGCTACACGAAAAAGCTCATAGCGATAAGGTTCCATATCAATTATGGGTGGATCAAGGATGGATCACCGTTACACCGGGAGCTGTGACTGATTATAGATTTATAGCCAAGTACATCGAAGATCAGATCAAAGAAAATGGATGGGTTTGCAAAGAGATATGTTTCGATCCTTTCAACGCTACCCAGTTTGCTAATGAAATGATGGATAAGGGTTTTGAAATGGTAGAAATCAGGCAGGGTGTCAAAACTCTTTCGGAACCAACCAAGAACTTCCGCGAAAGTGTGTATCAAAAGAAAGTTATTCAGGACGGTAATCCTGTGCTGAATTGGGCTATATCTAATGCAGTGACTCGTCAAGATCATAACGAGAATATCATGCTTGACAAAGACAAGTCTACGGAGAGAATAGACCCTATAGCATCTGTCATTAATGCTCATGTCAGAGCTATGGTTAAAGAAAAGCCTAAAAAGTCAGTATACGAAGAAAGAGGGATAAGGACATTGTAAAGGTGGTGATAACATTGTGAGCTTCAAACCAGATATACATGATATTTTGGTTGGAATAGGTATGTTATTAACCGGGGCAGGAATATGGATAATGCATCGTCCTACCTGTCTTATATTTTTGGGGGTGACATTGATGTATTTGGGGTGGCCCAGAAAGAGAGGTGGTAAGTAGTGGGGATATTAAAAAGTTTGTTGCCAGAAAAACGGAATAGTAGTTCTTTGTCCAACCCAGCTAAATGGTTGATTGATTTTTTGGGAGGAGGGACAAAGTCTGTAGCCGGGGTAATTGTAAACGAAAAAACAGCCATGACTTACTCGGCTTTTTTCGCCGGGGTGAAGATCATATCTGAGACTGTAGCACAACTCCCCGTACACCTCTATGAGCAATTGGATGAAAGAAATAAAAGAAAGGCTACACACAGGCGGTTATATCGCATATTACATGATGAACCTAACCCGGAAATGACCGCCTTTATCTATAAAGAAACTGCACAAAGCCATATTCTTGTATGGGGCAACCATTACGCCAATATCGAATGGGGAAATGACGGTCAAGTAAAACATTTGTGGCCCTTGAACCCAGCTAAAACGAGACCCTTTAGAGACAAAAAAACAAATGAACTAAAATATGAGGTTATTTTACCGACCGGAGAAAATAGAATACTGGGTAAATGGGAAGTCTTACATATACCAGGATTTGGCTGGGATGGTCTGAAAGGAATCTCTGTCATTGGACTGGCCAGAGAAAGTATTGGTTTGGGTTTAGCTGTGGAGGAGTTTGGGGCTAGATTCTTTGGTAACGGAGCACATCCGGGAGGAATCGTAGAGTATCCAGAAGGCTTATCAGATCAAGCCTACGAAAGGTACAAAAAAGATGTTCGCGAAAACTACGAAGGCCTATCGAGATCTCACAGACTCATGATTCTGGAAGAAGGTTTGAAGTATCATCAAACCGGGATACCTCCAGAAGATGCTCAATTCTTGCAAACAAGAAGATTTCAAATCGAAGAGGTTGCCAGGTGGTTGAATCTCCCTCCTCATTTTTTAAAGGACATGGAGAGAGCTACATTTTCGAATATTGAGCAGCAATCTCTCGACTACGTGATCTATTCAGCCTCACCGTGGCTCGTTCGGTGGGAGCAGCAACTAAAAAAAGACTTGTTGCTTGACTCAGAGAAGGGAAGGTATTTTGCTAAATTCAATGTAAATGCTCTCCTGCGCGGAGACTCGCAAGCTAGAGCTGAATTTTACAATCGCCTGTTCCAGATCGGAGTTTACTCTCCTAACGATATACGCGAATTGGAAGACGAGAACCCGTATGAAGGAGGAGATACCAGGTATGTTCAGCTTAACATGATCCCCGTTGACGAATCCAATCCGAAGTTAGATGATGGTTCAAATGAAAGTAATGAACTGAAACGCTCTAGAGAGCTGAGATCCAAAAGATCGGTAGCTTATAGGGCAAAAATTGCGTCTAGATACAAAAAAAAGCTAAGGGCTTCTGCAGAAAAGCTGGTAAAAAGAGAGGTAGAGGCTGTAAAAAATAAGATTGATGAAGAGCTAATCGAAAGAAATATAGGCAATCTAGAAAGATGGTTAGATAGTTTCTACACGGATTTAACCGAGGTTATACGTGTAGAAATAGGTCCAGTTATACAGGCTTTTGCTGAGGCGATTGCTGATGCAGCTATCAACGAGATTGATATTGAAGAAGTAGATAATCTGCAGAGGTTTATAAGTGAATATATAGATAATTTTGCAGTAACCCAATCTAGGGAAAATTTGCGTAAGTTAAAAAAAATTCTAAGAAAAGCTTTAGAGGATGAGGGTTTTGACCCATTGAGTAAATTAAGCCAAAGGTTAGATTATTGGGAAGAAAACGGAGCGGACACTATAGCAAATAAGCACGAGACTAAAGTTAATGGAGCAATATCATCATTCGTGTTTTTTTCTGCTGGGTATGCTCTTAGATGGATAGCTGGAGCAGGTGCTTGCGATTTTTGTTTACAAATGGATGGGAAGATTATAGAAAGGGGTCAAAGGTTTATTGAGAAAGGAGAAACTTTGGATTCAGATGAGAATGAACCTTTGATAGTGCAAACAAATATTAGCCATCCACCTCTACATGATGGATGTACATGTGGTGTAGCTCCTGGTTAGGGTTTATATTATTCGGGAGGTGATTGATTACATGAAAAAAGAACGGAGAATCATCAATTCTACATTAGAACTGAGACAGGAGGGAGAGAATGAACGAATAGTCGGGTACGGTGCTACATTTGACAAACTCTCAGAACCTATCTGGGACTTGTTTCAGGAAAAGATATCACCTGGAGCATTTAAGAGAGCTATCCAGATATCTGATACTAGATCGCTGATGAATCATGATCCGAATTTGATTTTAGGACGAAAGTTAGCGCAAACTCTAGAATTATCGGAAGACAGTAACGGATTATGGTATGAAGTCATGCCTGGCACGAGAACATATGAACTTGATCTGATTCAATCATTAAGGCGGAGGGACATATCTCAGTCTTCTTTCGGATTTACAGTCCTTAAAGAAGAATGGGATGAATCAGGAGATATGCCAATTAGAACCATCGTAGAAGTAGAGTATTTATATGATGTTGGTCCAGTCACCTTTCCGGCGTATGCATCTTCAACAAGCGGAATGAGAAGTCTCGACACTATTGATAATGCCAAAATAGTCTTTGAACAGTTTAAGGCAATAAGATCGGGTAATTCGGAGTTAGAAATTTTAAAGCGTAGATTGGAACTATTAGAACAAATGTAAAGGAGAGTGCAAAAAGCATGGATATGAGAAAAATTCTTGAGAAAAAACAGAAGAGGGCTCAACTTGTTGAACAAGCCAGAGGCTTGCTGGATCGGGCGGAGGGAGAAAAAAGAAACCTTACGGCAGAGGAAAGGCAGCAGTATGACGAAATTATGGATAAAGCAAATGACTTAACTGCTACCATTCAGAGAATGGAGCAACAGAGATCTCTGGAAGATGATCTCGAAGGAAGCAGTAATGATTCTACACCACCGCCTGCACCTGGCGATAACGATCAATCAGAGGAAAGGTCATCTCGCATAGCTACCGAAGAGTACAGAAATAACTTTAGAATGCATCTTAGGACAGGAAGAAATGCTCATAATTTATTAGTGACTGGTGAGTCAGAGGAAAGAGGCATGCAAGCAGATAACCAGCCGGAAGGTGGTTTTGTGGTAGCACCTCAACAATTTGCCCAGCAGTTACTCCAGGAGTTGGATGATATGGTGTTCATTAGGCAGCTGGCCACAGTAGAGACATTGCAGAGGGCCGAGTCTCTAGGTGTTCCGACTCTGGATGAGGATCTGGATGATGCTGAATGGACTGCAGAATTAACACCTCCAAAAGAGGATGATGGATTAAAATTTGGAAAGCGTGAATGGAGACCCCATCCATTAACAAAAGAAGTTAAGGTGTCTAGAAAGTTGGTTAGAGTATCTGTTTTTGATATTGAGAAATTAGTACGTCAAAGATTAAATGCGAAATTCGCACGCACAACGGAAAAAAGTTATCTGTTCGGCGACGGGCAAGGAAAGCCGTTGGGAATGTTTGTGGCTTCAAAAGATGGGATCTCTACCAATAGAGATATTTCTCAAGGCAATTATGCGTCCAGACCTACATTTGATGGTTTAACTGCTGCCAAGTATAGCCTCAAAGGTCAGTTTTGGAAGAATGCAAGATGGATGTTCCACCGAGATGTTTTGAAAGAGATTGCTTTACTCAAAGATAACAACGGCCAATATCTTTGGAGGCAGTCAGTTAGGGTTGGAGAACCTGATACTATTTTGGGATTTGGTTTGATGATGAGTGAGTATGCGCCAAATACATTGGAAGCTAACGCCTATGCTGGAATTTTAGGTGATTTCGGTTATTACTGGATCGCTGACAGCTTAGAGTTGGAAATCCAAGTACTGCTAGAGCTGTATGCCAGAACTAACGAAATTGGATATATTGGTCGACTTGAGTCTGATGGTATGCCAGTCTCGGAAAATGCATTTGCAAGGGTTAAACTGGGCGAATCTGATCCGGTTTAATTAATTAAAATCTAGAGGAGGGTTAATATGAACCTATCTAAGAATGTAAAAGTTATTCGTGTTATGAATGGAGTCTCTGCAGGGATGGGTGATGAGCAAGCTGGTCAGCCTGTGGATATGGCAGGCTTTGAGGGCGTGACCTTTATTGTGCTTATGGGTGCAATCAGTGCGGGCGCTCAAGTTGAGTTGAGAGCTGAACAAGGAGCACTACTAGATGTTAGCGATGGAGTTGAGCTGCAGGGGAAAGTAGTAATACCTGAAAGTGCTAGTAACAAAGCGGTAGTTTTTGAAGTATTTCGCCCTTTACCTGGTCGAGGCAGGTATATTCGCCCTATTATTTCGAGAGTTGGTGCTAATGTGGCAATAGATGGAGTGATCGCTATCCAGAATGATCCAAGAACAAGACCAACAGAACATGATGTCACAGTCGCTCTATCTCAACTCAAAGTAAGTCCAGAAGCGGTAGTTTAGGCTACCGCTATTAATTTGGAGGTGAAAGCATGAAAGTTAAGATAAAAAGGCTAACTAACTATGCTGGCCCGGATAAGTCTGTATCCGCAGGCAAGGCCGATATGGTCGATTACCGGGAGGGAAAAAGACTTGTAGATGCGGGAAAAGCAGAGTGGATCGGAAAGCCTCCAGAGGAGCAAAAAAAAGAGCCTGCTAAAGAACCCGAATGGCCCAAAGCTACAGGCGGAGGATGGTATCAACCTTCTAATGGTGAGAAGATCCAGGGCAGAGAAGAAGCTTTCGAAGCGCAAGAAACCCTGGGTAAGGGAGAAGGTGAAGGTAATGCTAAAACTAATCAATCCCCCAGTAATGGAACCGATGACACTGGAGGAAGCGAAGGAACATCTGAGAGTTGATTTTGAGGACGAAGATGCTCTAATCGGAGCGATCCTCAAAGCAGCTAGAAAATGGGTAGAGGGTCATCTGAACAGGTCTATGTTAACACAGACATGGCAGATAGTTCTCGACAATCTCCCTGACCAGATCAAGATACCAAAGCCTCCTTTGCAATCAGCCAGCATCGTCATAAAGGATGATGCTGGCAACTTGATCAATATGGATCTGGCTGATTATGTGGTAGATGTGGACTCTGATCCTGGCAGAATAGTAGTGCTTAATCAGCCATCAATCTCCTTGCACAAGGTAAACCCTGTGAAGATAACATTTGTCGCAGGGTTTACCAGTCTCGATCAAATCCCTGAGACCTGGAAGCAGGCTATTAAGTTACTCGTTGGGCATTGGTATGAGAATAGAGAAGCGGTCAGCCAGCAGACCTTTAGAGAGGTACCGATGGCTGTAAAATCATTGCTGGCCCATGATCGCATTATACTTGTGTAAGGTGGTGCTCTAGATGGCCAGTGGAAAATACAGGCACAGACTATCTTTTACAAAGCCAGGAGAACCGATAAAAAACAATAGGGGCGGCTACACACAAGATCCTATAGTGGTTTATCAATGTTGGGGCAAGGTCGAGCCAGTATCAGACAAAGAGCAGATCACAGCTAAACAAGTCGAATCAGAGGTTACGCATCTTGTAGAAATTCGGTACACTAAGTCAGTGCAGATTACCCTAGATCTGCAGATTGATTACAAGGGCAGGAACTTGGAGATACTCTCTGCAATTGATGTAGACGAGAGACACAGAGAGTATCGCATTAAGTGCAGGGAGGTGGTGGGATGAAGTACGAAAGTAATCTAACTCAAGCACTACAGTATATGGAGGACTCCAAAGAAGAGTTTCTTAGTATGCTGGGTGACCAGGTCACCGATAAGGCTGTTGAGAAAGCGCCGAAGGACTCAGAAAGATTGGCTAACTCGATGGCCTTTACTGTTAATGCGAAGAACGGAGAAATGAAATCAGGAACAACAGATAAAGGTTGGCATGGTCATTTTAGTGAACTGGGGACCGAGAACCAACCTGCCGACCCATGGCTCACACCTGCCTTTATCGAGATTACTAAAGAAGCGGAAGCAACTGTCCAGATCGCATTCAGAAAGAAAAACACTTACAAGGCAGGGAGGCGTAGGTAATGAATATAGGACTGCTGATGGAATATCTGGTAGGATTAATTAGCCAGGTATATCCCGATGTATGGGAACGACCTGGAGAAAAGTTTAAAAAGCCATATATTACCTACTCATTAACGAGTTTGGATGGTAATCCAGAAGAAAACTTTTTCCTTAACCTTGAGATATGGGGTGATAATACAGACACTACCCAAATTGATACTATTTGGAGCGACCTCAATAATGCATTAGACGGCCACACAGGTGTGACAGATGCCTTTGGTGTATTGATTTACAGGAATACAAGAGGTATGAGGGAAGATGCTAACCCCCGAATACGACTGAGATATATAGTTTTTGATGTTACAGTTTGGTTTATTGAATAGAAAGGAGATGTTATAAATGCCTAGAAAGACAGGTATTTCGGCCGATACTTCAAAAAAGACTTTATTGGGGTATGGGGCTTTTTACGTTAATTACGGAGAAGATGACGAATTTCCTCTCGGAGCGGTCAAGGGAACGGGGAGCAAATTTGTAAGAGAAATTGAGTTGACTGATATTTTGCCGGAAGATGCTGATGGACCAATAATGGGTATGAAGTTTAAATCCAACTCGAATTGTTCGATTACCGTCAATACGTTGGAGATTGTCGATGGTGCAAGAATGACTGAACTATACCCAGCTCTGGATCTTGACACCACAGGAGCGGAGTATGATTTAATAACCGGTAGTAATGACTTTGTTATCCCGGATGAAGCATATTTGAAAAATGTGACTTTTGTCGGCTATACACTGAAAGGACAGGAAGTAATAATTGTGGTCAAAAACGCATTACCTACCTCTAATATCGACTGGCCGTTACTTCAAAAGTCTGATGTAGTCCCGGAAATAACATTTGTAGGTCATAGAGATCCGGCAGCACCTACAGAAGAACCGTGGGAAATGAGATATCCGAAAGCCGTATAAAATTTCAATATGTAAAGCGAGGAGTATGGTTTTTGCGATGCTCCTCTTTATTAAGGAGGGATACCATTATGGAAATTAAGATTAAGCAGATCACCCCAATGGAGGTGATTCAGCTTACAAGGATGTTCAGAAAAATGGGGATCAAGAACACCATTAAACCGATGATTCAGGGGCTCTATAAAACTACGAACAAGATCGAAAAAGTTAATAGAGAGTTTGGCCAAAGAATACTGAGAGAAGTTGGTAATCCTCATAAAGAGGGTTTGAGTGAGGAAGAAAAAGAGAAGATCTACGAACAGATTAGAGAGAGAAACCCTGAATTAGAGAAAGTTGTTGAACCCTTGGAAGATCAGAAAGCGGATCTGGCTATCGAACTTATGATGGAAATTCTTGAACAGCTGGATACGGCTGAGGAAGCATATAAAGAGTTACTGGCTCGGATTGCTGGAATAACTGTAGAAGAATTAGAACAGATGACAACAGAAGATTGGATGAAATTTATAGGTCAGTTTATGGAGCAGGGTGGATTTCAAAGTTTTTTCTCTTTGCTGGGGCGATTGATGAATCTGAGGTAATGGACTTTGTACTGAAAAGATACCATGATCCCCAATATGTCTTGGGTATGCAGTATTTGGAGTTTATAGATCTCTTAAGTACTGCTTATCAAGAAGAGAATGAAAAGCAGATGTTTGAAGTATGGAAAGCAATGCTACCAGGTATGACTTTGGGAGGAAGTATTATATCTTTTGCAGACTTCAAAAAACAGATTGAAGAATCTGCAGAAAATGGAGAACCACTAACAGAAAAAACCGCAGAAGAGATAGTAGCAGAAATACAGGCCATCAAAGCAAATGATGAAAGGAGGGATGAGAGCAATGGAACTGTTTAGGATGCATGGTACCATAGTTGCCGACGACAAGCCTGCCACGAAGGCAATCAAAGCAGTAGATCAGGAAGCAAAAAGATCTGCTAGCACAATGAAGAGCTATACTGCATCTGTGAAGGGATTTAGCAATGCTATTAGTTCCTTCACAACAGGCTTGATGGGCTTGTTTGCCATCAAGAAGATAGTTGACATATCATCAGATCTTCTGAAGGCCACAAATGCCCAAGAAAAGGCAGAGACTAGACTTGAAACGACGATGAGAAATGTTGTTGGAACTACAGAAGAACAAATAAAATCAATCAAAGCTCTTTCGGCGGTCAAACAGCAATATACAACAATTGGGGACGAGGTACAGATCGCAGGAGCTTCTCAGCTTGCGACGTTCCAGTTACAGGCCGAAACAATCCAGACTCTTATCCCTGGCTTTCAGGATCTTGCGGTAGCTGCCTATGGTGTGAACGTGTCACAAGAGCAAATGATCAATATGGGCAACCTGCTAGGTAAAGCTATGATGGGACAGGTTGGAGCATTAACCCGATACGGAGTTTCTTTGTCAGATGCCCAGGCGGAAGTGATTAAAATGGGAACTGAGCAAGAGAAGGCTGCAATGCTGTCCCAAGTACTCAAAGAAAATTTTGGAGGGCTGGCTGAAAGCATGGCCCGGGATCGCGAAGGAGAACTGCAAAGAACAGCCAACGCATGGGGAGACTGGAAAGAGCTTTTAGGGGAGTTTGTAGGAATCATAGTAGACAAAGCTCTCCCGGCAATCAACTGGTTGATAGACAAGAGCTCTATACTACTCAAATGGCTGACTGGCCATAAGCAAACGACTGAGGAGATGGCGAGAGAATACGAAACACTTGCCAGTAAAGAAAATCTATCAGTCAAGGAGAAAGAAAGACTGAACACACTTTCGAGAGAGCTTGCAGATATACTCCCAGATGTTGCTGGGGGTATTGATGAAGAGACCAAGAAACTCAAGGTCAATACAGAAGAGCTGATCAAGAATGCCAGAGCCAAAGATATTAATAACTCTATAGTTGAGATAGAAAAAGAGATCAGAGCTAATGAGAAGTTGATTGAGGCATACAGGCAAAGACAGGAAGAAATCAAAGCCAGTGATGCAGGAGACTTTTACTCTCGACAATCCGAGTACGCCCAGACATATCTACAGAATATGAAAAAGGCTTTTGTTGGCGGTTTACAGTTTGAACCCGAAGAGTTTGATTCGCTAATTGATCAGGTCCTGGAAGGTAGAGATCAATCAGAATTTAGGTTCATGGATTTCATAGAGCTGGGCGGTCTTGAACCTGTCAAACGGGCCTTGGATTCCATAGGAGCAAGTTATGAAGAAATATTTGCTCCAGAAAAGCAGGGATTCTTTGAACTGGCCCAAGAATCAGCTCAGTTCACTGATGAGGTAGCGAATTTGGACTCTAAAATCCAATCTCTCACCCAGAGCAATTCAAAGCTAAATCAAAAGCTAACTGGGCTTAAGCAAGTTATCACTGGTGAAATGACCTGGGAAGAATACAATAAGTCTCTCGAAATAGCTACCACAAAAACCGAGGAGATAATAGAAGTGGTGGCTACAGCCAGCAATGCGACAGGATCTTACTGGTCTAAAACTCTTCAGGAGATTACTGACCAGAGAAAGAAAGACCAGGAAGAGCAAAGACAACTCCTTAACCGCGCTATTGATACAGAATTCGAGCGCGGAAATGTTACCCTGGAAAACTACAAAAAAGAGCTTGAGCGAAGGTATGAACTTGATACTCAGTATTATGGCAAATACTCAACTCAAGCTGTAGCTACCTATAGTTTGATTCAGAACCTAAACGATCAAGAGAAGGAAAATAAAGCCGAGTCTCAAAAACAGATTCAGGAATCCATTCAACAAACTGCAGAAGCTATCAAAGCTAAACAGATGGAACAGGCAGAACTCATAGAGAAAGGGGTAAAGTTTGAATACGAGCAGGGAGTTATCTCCTTGCAGAGCTACCGAATCTTTCTTGATGAGAAAATGAAACTCCTGGAAGCGCAGGGTTTGAAATACTCAGATCAGTGGCAGTCGATATACTCTACTCTTGCTCAATTAGATCAAGCTGACCAACAAAGACAACAGGCTTCTGCAGATCGTTTGAAAAGTACCCTTGATCAAATAATAGTCGAAAGGCAGGCCAATCAGCAAAAAGAGCTGGCCCTGATAGAAGCTGGTATCAAGTTTGAATACGAACAAGGGGTAATATCTGAGGCTAACTATCTCCAATATCTCAATGATCGCCTTGCAAAGCTCGAAGAGCACGGTCAGAAATATTCGGCTGAGTGGTTATCCATCTTTGGCGAGATCAAAGGCATCAAGGACGAGAACGCCAAAGAAGAGGAGGTTTGGGATGTTGAAAATCGCAAGCGATTGGAGAATCAGATTGAATTTGAGTACAAAAACGGTCAGAAGTCCACTGAGGAGTATCTGGATTTCTTCCGCCAAAAACTAGAAGGCTATGAGAAGTTTACTGATGAGTGGATACAGATTAATAGCCTGATTAGCCAAATAGAAGATGAAGAGGCAGAGAAGCGCAAAAATCGGTGGAAAGAAACAATTGATTACATTACTAAAACAGTCCAGAGCGTGATGAATACTTTTGATCTTTCCGGAGGGATAGATATCCTGAATCAGATGAAAGGTATCGAAGATCAGTATCAATCGGGAGATTTAAGTCATAAAGAATATCAATCTCAAATGCAATCCGAAGAGTCTAACCTGGAGGAGTGGGGAAAGAATCAAGCCCAGGAAGTAATCGGTACTATAGGTAATATAGCTGTTGACGGCGTTGCAGCATTGACCAATACTTTAATCCCTGGTGCTGGCGTGGTAGTTAAAGGTTTGGCCGATATTTTTAGTGGTCTGTTTAATTTGGTTTCAACGGATGATTGGGAGAAAAGCTTCGATGTCTTATTGGACAACATCGAACAAGGGATTGGTGACTTTATAAATAAAATTGGCAAAGTTGCAATGAATTTACCCAAAATTTTTATGAAAATAGGAGCAAGTATAGTAGAAATTTTAGTCAATATCGTGCTGGAGGTTTTTGAAGAGATAGTCAATGGCATAATAACGGTAATAAATTGGATTCCAGGTGTCAACATAAGAAAAGTCGATTGGGGTTTTAAAGATGACGATCCTAGCAAAGACCTTCCGGGGTTCGGAGAAAGCGACGAACAAGATGATCAAAAGACAACTGTAAAAGGCACGCAGATTGTTAACCTAACCGGTAAGTCTGCAAGTATCCTCGCAGATGGTCTAAAGCCATTAGGCCAACTTTTGGAACAGACTACAATACTGTCTGTCATCCAAAAAGACCTACAAAAGTTAGTAGCTATGATCGAAAGTGGTAATTTGGTTCTAGGAGGCTCGGGAGGTGTTTCTGTCGGTAATCTATACGTAACCATGGGAACACCAGAAGAACCGTCCAGATGGTTACAACGGTTGGGGAGAATTAGTCAGGATAAATATGATAGATGGGGGGTGGAATAGTATGCTGTATTTTGAAGACGAGTGGGGTAACCGACTAACCATAAACAGATCATTTAAAATTTCTGGATACGAAAATGAATCAAGGAGCCCAAAAATAGAGCTACTGGATCGCCCTGGTGTAGTTTCAACTGGCAAGATCACCGATAAGGAGATTACCAGGACTGTTGAGGGTGTAATTGCCTATAATACTCCCGAAGAAGTGGAATCAAAGCGCAGAGAGTTAACTGAGTTTTTGGAACACAGTATTATTAAAGTTGGTTATGAAGAATCTGACTGGTACTATGAGGGAGTCAAAGTAATGTTTGGATGGTACCCAAAGCAAAAAACGGGAAGGAAATACATTGATATACGAATCGTGTTCGAATTACACAATCCGTATATGATGGGAGAGACAGTTGTAGAAGAAATTGTCATCTTACCACAAGGCAGCAATATTATCGAACTGGAGAATCCCCCTGCATGGGCTAATGTGCAGTTTGGAACTTATGATGTTGAAACAGGCGAGAAATTATCTGATATTAATGCATGGAATATGCTGAATTCTTCGACTTATTCTGGTGGTAGGGCAATTAGAACGGCTGAAATTGGGGATGGATTTATTTTTTCGGCAATGGGTCAAGTAGATATATATAATTATGATGCTAATTCTTATATTAAATATAAAGTATTTATTGACGGGCAATTTGATACTGAAATAATTTTCCAGGGCACTGATACAGTTCGTAAAACATGGAGTAAAGATATAGGTAATACTTTACAAAATATAACTGTAGTGTTAAGCGATATATATACATCATCTTTTGTTGTTGATTACATTACTATTAGTCAAAGCACTGTAATTGATAATCCGGGAGTCGAAACATACCCAAAAATTGAGATCGAACCAATCCCAACAGTCAAAAGATACCGCGTTATGGACGAAGAACAGATAAATATATATGCATCTTATATTGATACATCGGGGCCTGTCGATAGTCCTACTCAAATGGAAATTCCGAGTGCTGAGATAACCGCAAAAGGAAATATGTATTTTCTTGATGGTCAAATAATGTCTACAAGTACTGGAACAATCGGTTTTCGGCGAGCAATGCTCTTCAATCTTGGTATCGACGAAGAAGAAATGTCTCATGCTTCGAGCTTGATCGCTGATGTTTGGGCATATGGTAGAGGGGCATTAACAACCAATGCTGATTTTGCGAATGGGTTGGATTCTTGGTCTTTTAGTATGAGTACAGGTGCTTCAGCATCCGCAAGTGTTGCTGATGGTATTTGTGAGGTCACCGTAAATGAGGGTGGAGAAAACTTTGGTTATGTAAGGTTATATCAATGGCTTGGTACTTATCCTAGCGGTGCAAAATTCAGAACACGAATTAGATTAAAAGCATCTAAAACGCCTAGTGAAACTCCCAGATTACGCACTTATAGTTTAACAACTTCCAGCACATTGGATGATCAATATCTTAATACTGTTAATACTGAATGGCAAGAATTTTCAACAGACGTAATTACATTATCGACTGAAACTGATCTACGCATTTTATTTTATTTTGGGGGTGATGATGATATCGTATACTATATAGATTACATTACAGTTGAGGCATATGGGGCTGAAATGTATGTATATAGAGACAATCTGTGGAGAGCAGTTAGTCAGGCGACGCATTATCAAAACTCTCCTACAAGGATGACATTTGATACTGCGGCAACTTCTGGACTTATTCCCTTGGATTATATACATGATGGTATTTTCCCGGTTTTAATTGTGCCTACATATCCCAGTGATGGGGTAAGTGGTGGTACTACTTATGTAGATTATTATGAGGTCGAAACAACATCACAATATGCAAAATTGTCTTCTAATTTTTTGGTTAACACTGTTGATAATCTTGTACCGCCATTTACATCTGATGAATGGGAAAACTTCGATCATTTAACGACAATTATTTCTGATTATAAAGCTAGAAAACTATTTTCGGGTGCTGCTTTTTCTGGTAGAAGCGAAGTTAGTATACCTGTGAAACCCAACACAACTTATTCAAAGTCAATCAAAAATCTTGATTCTACATGTAGATATATAGCTAGATTTTTAGATAAAGATATGCAACAAATTGGTAGTGATATATTGGAAGTAAATACTACTTTTACAACACCCGAGAATATTGCATATATCCGATTGATAATATATATAAGAAGTACTGGGAGTGCTGTTATCGGACAGTCGTATATTTTTGAAAACCCAATATTAACCCAGACAGATACACCCCAGGCATTTAAACCTCAAGTTAAACACTCCATGAGCTTCGGTGAAACTGTCACTCTAGATGGCGGAGAAGTGTTGGACATAGGCTCCGAGGAGACTGAGATAACCAAAGGAGCGGATGACCTATTGGATCTGGTCAATCAGGAATTTCTTTGGAAGAGGTTTCGGTTAGAATCTGGATTGAATTATCTAGATTTTAGCCATACAGGCGGATTGATGAAAGTCAAAATGAAATATAGGAAAAAGCGGAGGTGATGACCATGATCATTCTGGAAGAACATCTGCGGGAGGTAGTAGAATTATTGAGACAGAGAAATACTCTCCTGGCCACAGACTTATATCGGCTTGAGTCAAAACTAATAACCTTTGCTCACAATCGAGCTATTATTGAAGATGCGGAAAGGACTGAAACAGCAATAATTAATGATATAAATAGGTTTATAACTAAGATCAAGGGAGACCAGTACCAAAATGGCCCAATACAGTCACAATTAGAGTCAGCATCACAGACCTTGACTGATATCTTGTCAGGCGGTGATGTAGCATGACATACTATGCAACCATACATGATGATACAGGCAAGCGTGTAACAGTCTTGCCGTTCAATCAGCTACAGATGGGTGGATTCAGACTAAATCAATATAATAGCCCAACATTCATTGTACCAAAGAACGACAAAAGGCTAGCTAATTTAGTAGAAAATAAAGACTTTATGCTTTTTCACCAGAACGATCTTTTGTTCTCAGGATCAACCGGGAGAAAGGCTATCAACGGGGATACAAAACTATGCACTATTACTGGGGTAACTTACGAGAGATTACTTAAGCAGATGATGGCTCCCTGCGAAATCAATCTCAATGGTATGGATCTAGGCGACGCCATTCGATATCTACTCAGAGGTTGGAAGACCTATTCAATCACTACTTTTGAAGATTTTGAGAGCTGCATCGATCAGGTCGGCACTGATATTGATACAGAGTCTGGAAATATGTATCTTACCAGAACACCAGGGCAAAAGGTTGTAGATGGCGTCACTTATCAAATAGAACGATTTGCGGGCGAAGGATACCGAATCTTTGAAATTGAATTAGGGGAGAAAGTGACTGAGGTTGAAAGAATCTTTTGGTCTCATAAGATTGGTGAGGCAAAAGATGAGGATGACAACCTCAGAGCTACAAGTACAGCCTATCAATATCAGACCTCTAGAAATGACGGACCATGGTCGGATTGGTCAGTGTTAATCGGCAAAAATGCTATCAGTACACAACCGAGCGAAGACGGATTTCCCATTGTGGGATTTGATAACTTATCTGGCCTTGGCAACAAGATCAGAGTCAAGATCTGGCTATTTACAGACAACACTACTATCCCAGCATACGAATGGGAAGACCTTGATCCTCAAGTAGATACTAATACGTTAGGTATCACACCCGAATTTCGAGGACTGAAGCTTATCTGTAGGACTGCTGGTACTGTAACCGAAGGCAATATCCCCGTCACAGGTATAAAAATAAAAAACTTTGAGATTAGCCGAACTAGCCATTACAACATAATTCGCCAGTTGTGCCAGACATATAAATATGAGTTTTTGGTCGATCACCTTAAACGATTGACTTTAAAAAAAGAATTTGGAATGGTACACAAAAAACCGTTTAGGCATGGCCATGATTGCAGCATAGAGATAATGGATGAAAACCCTTTGGCAATAAGAAACATCATCTACGGATACGGCGAAGGAAGCTGGCCTGATCAGCTTTTCTGCGAGTACCGGGACGAGGTATCTATCCAAAAGCATGGCTCATGGCCTGATACATTAGAGGATACATCGATTACAACCATAGCTGATCTACAGGCAGCATGTGTCGAAAAGGCAATGCCCGATCCCGAATTGGAAATAGAAATGACTTTCCCGGGAGGACCTAGTGATAGATATGTATTTTTAGGGGATACAATCCGTATTATCAAGGGGGAGGATCAACTGGATTTTACCGGCCGAGTAGCAGAGTGGTCATGCAGTGTCACTCCAGATGGTGGAAAAGTAGTCAAGGTGTCGCTTGATACACCTGCAGCAAACTTGATGGATTATGTAATCCATATCAAGAGTTTGCGATCAAATAAAAGGAATGCTGATATACCTTCGAATGTTCGCGGAAAAGGCGGATACGGATATATTATGTTTACCTGGTCGTCGAATGGCGACCACGATATAGCCCAGACTACCCAGACTCCTAATGATCCTCAATCATGGCGCAATACAGGTGGCAAGATCGAAGATCACAAATTAATCTTGACACAGCTCCCTGTAGGTACTAAAATGTATATAAGGGTAGCAAGTGTCAAAGATGGTAAAATATCTCCATTTTCAATACCTACTAGTGCAACCACGACCGCGTTGCCACCCGGAGATATACATAGACCAGATCCGCCAACTCCAACCATCGGGCAGATATCCTCCGAGGTGTATCAGCCGGAGTCGGGGGTAATAATTATATCTAATCAGGTAACGTGGACAAATCCTGCTGACGCGGATAAAATAACTATCTGCAAAGTGGAGCGTAAGGAGCTCTCAGATGGGCCCATAGTTACATCAACGACTGGCCCAGAGAGTCCATACAACGATACCGCAGTCAAACCTGGCTGTGGCTATCAATATAGGCTACAATTTGTCAATGAATGGGGTAAACCTTCCGTGTGGTCGCAATCCAGGAGTGTCACAACGCCATCGGCTACAGATGCCCCGGCTAAGCCGACAGGAGTCGAAGCTAGCCCGTACTTTTCGACAATTGCTCTCAGATGTAACAAAAACAGCGATCTGGGATTGGCCGGCTATGAGTGGAGATGTTCAGCGGGTGTTGACCCTAACACGGCTGCTGTCATACCCGGCAACAAAAATACAAACTCATACACCGGCACTTACGGACAAAGTGTTAATTTTTGGGTGAGGGCTTGTACCACGATCGATAGTCAGACCTATTATTCGGAGTATTCGGATATAGTCACTGCAACACCAGGTAAGGTAGATAAAGCTGATATGACGATATTTCAAGATGGTATATTGACCCCCGAAATTATTACAGACGTTTTAAATGCACATATAATCAACGTGGGGGGAGTTTATACCTTAGAACCCGACGGAATTAAGGATTCGACTGGTTACACCATCGTTGACCCTAACGGGTATAACGGCAAGATTATATCAATGGGTATATTTGATAATACTAATCTGCATGACCAAATTGTTTTGGGCGAAGTGACCGTACCGACTGGATGGGTATATGTGTGCCAAATTACGCCGTTGGATGGTATGGCAAGCAGTAGAGCGGAGCAGGCTATTGATACTTTCGACGATACAATATATTCGTATGGTATATTTCGGGGAAGGTACGTTACTGATCCACCTGAGTTTAGCAGGGGGTTTGGCGGCGTTTTACAGCCGGGAGAATACGCAAATTTAAAGGTGATTGTATACCATTTCAGAGGAACATCCTTTTGGCACGAAGATGGTACCTATAAAAGTTATCAGAGGAGTTACGCTGTATATTATCAGGTTATAGCCATTAAATCTGCTTGACAAAAAAACAATATTATGGTAAATTAAAAACAAGCAAATGTTTTTTCACTTTTACCACTTTTACCGCAAGAGTGCGCATATACGCACTCTTTTACATTGTAGAGGAAAAAGTTTTATTTAATGCTAACGATGTAGGAACGATTCTAGGGTTAAAAGATGTTAAAAGTAGCATCAGGAATTTTAACGAAAATCAAAAGGTTTTATTCCCAAAAGTATAAAGATAGGTTTGTCTATTTATAACTCCAGCAATGGGGTTATTTTTATTTTCAGACAAATCGAAAGGATGATCAATTTTATGGTAAATAACAGTTTGCAAACATTTAAAAGTTCGGAGTTTGGAGAATTGGGAGTTGTTCTGATCAACGGGAGAGAGTATTTTCCAGCAACGGAATGCGCTAGAATGTTAGGTTATTCAGATCCATTTGATGCTATCAAGAGGCATACAAAGGGGTCGGTAAGACACCGAGTCCTTACGCCAGGCGGAGAGCAGGAAATGAATTTTATACCTGAAGGTGATCTGTATCGTCTCATTGTCAAAGCTGCAGATCAATCCAGGAACCAAGAGATTAAGGCAAAAGCGGAACGGTTCGAGCGGTGGATATTTGACGAGGTTTTACCAACCATTAGAGAGCATGGACTTTATGCAACGGATCAAGTTTTAGAACAAATGCTTGCAAGCCCTGAGTTTGGGATAAGATTGTTAACAGAATTAAAAGACGAGCGCGAAAAAAGAACAGTCCTGGAACAGAAAATTAAAGAAAATGAACCACTTATAGTTTTTGCCGAGACAGCACTCAAGTCAAGTGACAATATCCTGGTGCGTGATCTGGCTAAAGTAATGTGTGATCAGGGGATTAATATTGGAGAAAAGAGATTGTACGGGTGGTTAAGGCAGCAAAAGATGATTATGAAAGGTTCTACCAAACCTTATCAATCATCACTTGATCAAGAACTGTTTGTTCTGGAAGAAAAGCCTATCAAAACTCCTTATGGGGAAAAATTAGTGTTTACTACAAAAGTCACACCTAAAGGGCAGGTGTACATAATTGAAAAATATAAGGAAAGGCAGGGATATAAAAATGCATGAAATTGCAGAAGGGTTAAAAAGGTTTTTTGAAATGCCGGTCTGGAAGGGGATTTTTTCGGGGATCAGCTGGGTAGTACTGCAAATATTTGGTCTACCAAACGGACCAATGAAAGCATTTGTCTTTTTGCTATTTGCCGATCTAATTACGGGCATATACAAAGCGTGGAAAACACGAACGCTTAAATCATTCATTTCCCATGAGAAAGGGCGTAAGAAATACATTACTTATGCTCTTGTTTTATTTCTGGCTCATTTTTTGGATATGGCCGGATATGGTGGTGTAAGGGATATAGCTCTTTTGTGGAGTTGTTGGACGGAGTATATCAGCATTACGGAGAACTGCAAGGCAGTAGGTTTAAATTTGCCTATGCCGTTTGCTAATAGGCTGGATCTAGAAAACAAAAAATTTGGATTCAAGGATGGTGACTCAAAGTGAAGATAATTGATCTAATCGATCAGCTTCCCAGGCATCCAGAGAAGCAATACAAATCGCGGGAAATATCAGAAATAAAGACCGTGGCTATCCATCACAGTCTGACCAAAAATATACCGGGCAACGGAGATATTTTTGCTTTTGCCAGGTACCATGTCAATGATCTGGATTGGCCAGGGATCGGGTACATCTATGTTATCGATACAGATGGAACAATATACAAATGCAATAATACCACTACTGTCAGTTATCACGTAGGCAAACATAATCGAAGTAGTCTTGGAATATGTCTTGTAGGTGATTTTCGGAGCAAGTCACCATCAATAGAACAACTTGAAGCATTATATGAATTGGCCGGAGTGATTATGGGAGCTTATTCCCAGATCACTCCAACTCATTTTGTGGGCCATAATGAATATGAAGGATATGGATGGAAACAATGTCCAGCAATTGATATGAATTATCTCAGAAAAGAAATCAGAAAGA
>JAHDKR010000205.1 GCA_018436785.1 Synergistaceae bacterium
GGCGGGCGCCGAACTCTTCGACATGGTCGAAGTAACCGTGGAGCCCGAAGTGCTCAAGGTGCGCCCGAAGGTGCCGCCGGTCTTTTGCCCGATCTGCGGCGAGGCCTACCCGCCCGACCACGGCCCGATCTGCCGGGGGTGCGCGGGACTCACCGACTCCTACTACCGCAGCCGCACGCCCGCAGCGGCAGGCGCCGAACGCTGAACACACGAAGAGGGAGGGCTCGCCGAGCCCTCCCTCTTCGTGTCTTCCTTCCTTTTGTTTCTTGAAGAAGTCACACCTCTCATCCCGCGACTCGTTTCCTGCTGGAGACGCCGTCGTGGGTATGGGGGAGAAAGCGGAAGCGGAACGGGCGTTTCCACAGGGCGGACTTCGCATCGGCTGAGAGATTGTCGAGCGCGGCGGCGAGCGCTGCGTGTTCCTGCGGGGCGGGTTCCGGCGTGGTTGCTTCTCTCGAAGGGGCGTGGAGGGAGACCGTAATGTATCCGTCTTCCTGCGACGCCGAGTAGTCGGCCAGCCAGGGGATGGAGAAGAGCGCTTCGTCCAGCTCGTGCAGCGGAACGAAGACGCCGTTGTGGAGGGTGATGCCGTTTCGGAGTCTCCCCGTCGTTTCGATTCGTTTGAGGATGGAGCCGCAGCGGCACGTTCCGGAGAGAAAGCGCCCCCTGTCGCCGGTTCGGTAGCGGAGGAGCGGAGTCCCCTCCGTACGCAGCGTGGTGACGACGATCTCCCCGAATTCCCCGGGAAGCGTGGGGGTGAGCGTCTCCGGGTTCAGGATCTCGAAGAGATAGTTCCCCTCCATGATGTGCAGTCCGTCGCGCTCTTCGCACTCTAACGCCCCTCCGTAGACCGTCTCGGTGAGGCCGTAGTGGCGGCGGACGACGCACTCCCACGCGTTTTCGACCGCTTTGACAAGGCTCGGCGCGGCGTAGTCGGCGCACAAGAGGACTTGAGAGAGCGTTTTTTCCAGCGACGAATGCGGGCAGCGCGCCAGCGAGAGCACCTGCGTCGGCAGCCCGACGAGGCATTCGGCCTTCGACTTGGCGATCCGTTCAAGCACGCTTCGTTCGTCGGACGCCTGGCAGAGGATGCACTCCCTCTCGGGAGCGAGTGCGCGGACGAGCAGATCGCCTATGCTTCCGGGGCGCTCTCCGGGAAGCAGCACGAGGGCCCGCCCTCCCGGACGGACGAAGGTGGCCATTCCGATTCTGAATATATCGACCGTCTCGTCGAGGTCGTCCCCGGTGAAGAAAAGCCGCTTCCCCTCGCCGGTGCTCCCCGAGGTGCGCAGCGTGACGATCCTCGCGATCTTGTCCTGGGGGGCGGCGTGGAACTGTTCCGGTGCGGCGGCGAGGTCGCCGGGCAGAGTGGGAGGAAGGCGCGTGAAGTCGTCGAGCGACGAAGGGAATCCGTCCGGAAGAGATGCGAGGCGCTCTCTGTAGAACGGGCTCTCCGCGCGGACGAGCTCCGCCGTCTGGCGAAGGCGCTCCAGCTGGTAGCGCTCGAGGCGTTCCCGGCAGAAGGGCTCCCCCGTCATTCCCGCGATCCATTCGTCGAGAAACGGTCTCATGCGTCCTTCCTATAGAGCGACCGCCCGTCCGTCGAGGTTGCGTTGTACGCGCAGAAGGGGAAGAACCGCCCGTCGTGCGCGACGTACTTGATAGGGCAGCGCTGGAGCCGTTCGGTGTCGATGGTCCATGCGTCCTGGAACGCCATCGCGGTGATGGTGAATATCCGCCGCCGCCACGAGAGTATTTTCTCGAAACCGTCCTCCTCGCCGCCGCCGGAGGGGGACGGAAGCGTCCATCTTGAGGCGACGCGCGACGTGGCGCGCACCAGGTCGAGCTCTTCATGCACGCGCTCGGTCTCCTTCCTGGCGAGTTCCCCGCCGGAGACCAGAAATTCGCCGGTGAATGTGCAGAGCGGGTGCAGGCCGCCGCAGGGGGAGAAGTCCTCCGTGCGGAAGAAGCCGTGCTGTTCGCATACGCTCCTCAGTACGTCGGCGAGCGTTGTTCGGTCGCCGTCCTTCGGGGCCTCGGGGTATCTGCCGAAGAAGGCCATCGGCTGGAAGTGGACTCCGCGGACCGTCGGGGCGTGCGCCGTGCCGAACCGGATGATGTCGCCGAGCAGGTGGTCGTTCGTGCCGCGCCGCACAGTGGCGACGAGGACAACGCCGAGCTGCGCCTCGGCGCATCGCTCGATGGCGCGCCGTTTCAGGTCGAAAAGAGGGCGTCCCCTGAGTCTTTCGTAGACGGCGTCGTCGGTCCCGTCGAATTGAAGGTACACCCACGAAAGGCCGTGCTCCTTCAGGGTGCGTGCGAAGCCGGGGTCGGAGGCGAGGCGGAGTCCGTTCGTGTTGAGCTGGACTCCCGCGAAGTTCATCCCGGCAGCCTCGGCGACGAGTTCGGGGATGTCGTCCCTCATGGCGGGTTCCCCGCCGGAGATCTGCACAATGCTCCCGGGAGCGCGCGCGGCGATTTTTTTGAAGATGCCGGCCATGCGCTCAAACGGAGGATCCTCTCCTTCCCCGGCGGAGGCGAAACAGACGGGGCAGCGAAGGTCGCAGCGACGTGTGACCTCGACCACGAAAGATCAGCCGAAGGCCTCGTGCGCCTCGCATGCGCCGCAGTCAAGGGGGCAGCGGGATGAGGGGGTGAACGGGTGTTCCGGAATTTCGCCGCCGCTCCACTCGTCCAGGGAGAGCGGTCCCCTCCAGACGATGGTCCGGAAGCGGCCGTGTTCAGGGCACTGTTTTTCCAGGAAAATATCGCGCCCCTCCGGTTGGTAGACGGCGTCGACGGGCTTCATGCAGACGGGGCAGAGGCTGCGCGTGCGTCTCGGGAAGCTCATTCCTCCGGCCGTCCTTCGGTCGGGTCGATATCGTTCTCCAAAAGCAGCTCCATCGCCTTGCCCCAGACGGAGCGGACGAGCTGCGGACAGCGGGCGCGTCCGTGTTCGTTGAGAATGTCGCCGCAGAGGACGCTTCCGGAGGCGCACAGGTCGTCCCGGAACCACTCCGTCAGTCGGCGGACCATCATCCGGAACATCGGGTGCTCCGTTTCGCCGTCGTTCCCCTTCCCGGCGTAGAATCCAAGGAGGCATGCGCCGCCGAGCAGCGCGCCGCACGTGCCGTTGCTGTGACCGAGCCCGAGGGAGAGCCCTCCC
>JAHDKR010000141.1 GCA_018436785.1 Synergistaceae bacterium
GCCGAAGACTCCCACGTCCTCGCCGGCGAGAAAGACGTTCCCGTCCCGCCGCATCTCCATCCGCATGCCGTCCCTGAGCGCTTCCATATATGTCATTTGTGCCATCTTCGCCACTCTCCTTCGGTCATCCGCTCCGTCAACCGGCCCACACGTCGGTGAGGAGTTCGTCGTCCCCCGGTTCGGGGCTGTCCTCGGCGAACTTCACAGCCGCCTCGATCTCCTCTTCGACCTTCGCCCGCATCGCGTCGATATCGGCCTGCGTGGCCATGCCCAGCTCGATCAGCTTGGCCTCGATGCGCGGGATCGGATCTTTCGCGAGCCAGGCCTTCTGCTCCTCGGGATCCTTGTACTTTGCCGGGTCGCCCTCGAAGTGGCCGCGCTGGCGCCACGTCTTGCACTCGACGATGCTCGGCCCGTCGCCCCTGCGGGCGCGCGCCACGGCTTCGGAGGCCGCCTCGTAGACGGCGATCACATCGTTGCCGTCCACGCTCACCCCCGGCACGCCGTACGCCCCTGCGCGGTCGGCGATGTCGCTGATGTTCATGTGGTGCTTCTGGTAGTTGGAGATGCCGTACATGTTGTTCTCACAGACGAAGACGACCGGCAATTTAAAAGAAGACGCCATGTTCATCGCCTCGTGGAAGGTACCGCGGTTGGAGGCCCCGTCGCCGAAGAAGCAGACGGCGACATCGTCCGTCTTCTTATACTTGCAAGCGAACGCCGCGCCGACGGAGATAGGCTGTCCGGCGCCGACGATTCCGTTGGCCCCGAGAATGCCGAGGTCGACGTCCGCGATGTGCATCGATCCGCCCTTCCCCTTGCAGTATCCCGTCACCCTGCCGTAGAGCTCCGCCATCATCAGGTCGGTCTTCCCGCCCTTGGCGATCACGTGCCCGTGCCCCCTGTGCGTGCTCGTGATGAAATCCTTGTCGCTCAACGAGGCGCACACGCCCGTCACCACAGCCTCCTCGCCTACATAGAGATGGACAAAGCCCGGCATCCTCCCCGCCGCGTACAGCTCCGCGGCCCTCTCCTCGAACCTCCTGATGGTCAGCATCTTCCGGTACATCCCGAGCAACATTTCCTTACTGATCTCCATATCTGTTTTCCCTCCCTGCACATAAAACATAAATTTCGGCTTTTTGAAGTGAACTTAACCTTATCAGAATTATCATATGTAATAAAATATGTCAAGAATAATCCTAGATTCAAATAGATCGTATACTTCGTACAAAATTTTTGTTGTCCTTAAAAAAACGACCCTCTTCACCGGAGTGATAAGGGCCGAAGGCAAAGCAAGCAGAAAACGCGCAGGGCGCGGGTGGTTGAATAGATTCGTTCGTTACAGCCGCATGCCGCCGTTCACGCTGAGCACATGCCCGGTGACGTAGGATGCGTCGTCGCTCGCCAGGAAGAGCGCCGCCTTCGCGATCTCCTCAGGCCGCCCGAGGCGTCCGAGCATGGTCATGGCGGCGAACTTGTCCAGCAGCTCATGCGGGACGGTACTCAGGATGTCGGTCATGGTGTACCCCGGAGCGATCACGTTCACGCGGACGTTGCCGCCCTTCATCGCGAACTCCTTGGCCCAGGTCTTCGCTAGGCCGATCATCCCGGCCTTCGCGGCGGCGTAGTTCGCCTGTCCGATGTTGCCGAACTCCCCCACGACGGAGGAGATGCAGACGATGGAGCCGCCCCCGTGCTCCTGCATGTGCGGCCCGACGAGCCGTCCGAGGTTGAAGACGCCGCTCAGGTTGACGCCGATGACCTTTTGCCACATCTCGTCGGTCATCTTCCGCGTCAGCGCGTCGCGGGTGATTCCCGCGTTGTTCACGAGGACGTCGATTTTGCCGTACCGCCCGACCGCGTACTCGAAGCACGCCCTGCACGCTTCCGGGTCGGAGACGTCGAGCCTGTACCCCTCGACCGACGGATTCTCATACGACAGCTCCGACATGTCCGCCGCGAGGACGCGCGCGCCCTCCGAAGCGAACAGTTCGCACATCGCCTGCCCGATGCCGCGCGCCCCGCCGGTGACGATGGCGGTTTTATTCTCAAGTCTCATTCGCACATCTCCTTCCATCACCGGCCGTCGTAAAGTCCAACGGCCGTCGAGACGCCCATCCCGCCGCCGACGCAGAGCGTGGCGAGCCCGTTTCGGACGCCTCTTCGCCGCATCTCGTGGAGCAGCGTCACGAGGATCCGGCAGCCGGAAGCGCCCACGGGGTGTCCGAGGGCGATGGCCCCTCCGTTCACGTTCACGCGGTTCCAGTCCCACTCCAGCAGCTTTCCGACGGCGAGCGCCTGGGCCGCGAACGCCTCGTTCGCCTCGATCAGGTCGAACTCCGCGATGCTCCGCCCCTTCCGCTCCAGCAGCTTTCGCGTGCTGAACGCGGGGCCTATCCCCATGACGGAGGGGTCGACCCCCGCCGACGCGCCGCCCTCGAAGACGGCCATCGGCACGACGCCCAGCTCCTTCGCTTTTTGCTCGCTCATAACGACGACCGCAGCCGCCCCGTCGTTGATGCCGGAGGCGTTCCCCGCGGTCACCGTCCCCCCCTCCTTTTTGAAGGCCGGCTTCAGCGACGCAAGATCCTCAGCGGAGACGCCCGCTCGGAGGTGTTCGTCGCGCTCGAAGAGGACGGTCTGCTTCTTGACCGTTACCGGAACGGGGACGATCTCCTCGTCAAACCGCCCGGCATTCCACGCCGCCTCGCACTTCCGCTGGCTTTCGGCGGCGAACTCGTCCTGCATCTCGCGGGTGATTCCGTACTTTTCGGCCACATTCTCGGCCGTCACGCCCATGTGGTAGTTGTTGAAGGCGTCCGTCAGCGCGTCGAGCACCATGGTGTCCACGCAGCGGCCGTCGCCCATGCGGTAGCCGGACCGCGCCTTCTCCAGCGCGTAGGGGGCGGCGGACATGTTCTCCATGCCTCCCGCCACAACGATCTCGGCGCTCCCGGAGCGGATCATGTCCGCAGCCAGGTTCACCGCCTTGAGGCCGGAGCCGCAGACGTTGTTCAGCGTCGTCGCGGGAACCTCCACGGGGAGCCCCGCGCCGATCGCCGCCTGCCGCGCCACGTTCTGCCCGCGGCAGGCCTGAAGGATGCACCCCATCAGGACTTCGTCCACCTGACCGGGCGCAACGCCCGCGCGCCGAAGCGCTTCTTTGATCACCAGCGCGCCGAGCTTTTCGACGGGGACCTCGGCGAGCGTCCCGCCGAACTTCCCTATCGGGGTGCGCACCGCGCCCGCCAGCACTATCCGTTCGCTCATCGCATTCCCTCCCTCACTTCGGCGGCATCACGGTCGCGACGCCTTCGAGCAGCACCTTCCCGTCCTGATTCGTGCAGACGGTCTCCAGCGTGACGATGTTCCTCCGCTCGTCGATCTCCGTGACGGTCACCCTCGCCTCCACCGTGTCGCCGATATGGGCGGGGGCTATGAATTTGATCGTCTGCCCGAGGTAGATGGTCCCCGGCCCGGGCAGCTCCATCCCGAGAGCGGCGGAGATCAGCGAGGCGACGAGCATGCCGTGGGCGATGCGGGTCTTGAATCGCGTGCCGGAGGCGTACGTTTCGTTGATATGGGCCGGATTCTGATCTCCGCTCACCCCGGCGAAGAGGTACACGTCCGACTCGCTCAGCGTCTTCTGGAACGAAGCCGTGTCGCCTGCATGGATCTCCTTGATTGTCTTTCCCTTCATAGCGTCCTCCTTCGGCGCCCCCGGACGGGGGGCTTCTCCTCCGTGCCTCCTCCGGCTACGCGCTCCACGCGCCCCACTTCACCGCCGTAGCGGCCCATGTGTACCCCGTGCCCGCCGCGACGAGGACGGCGACGTCCCCTTCCTTCAGCCTCCCCAGCGACTCTCCGTTCTGGAGGGCGATGAACGCGTCGGCCGACTGACAGTGGCCGTAGTCCTCCAGCACGAACGAGTTCTCCTCGCTCAGCCCGAAGCTGGCGAGCATGGTCTCGAGGATGGAGCGCTTCATGAAGATGGGGGCGATGAAGCCGATGGCGTCCTTGGCGTACCCGCTCTTCTCCGCCGCCCGTTCGATCACCCGGACGAAGTTGTCCAGCGTGACCGGATCGAGCCGCTCCTTCATCCGGGCGATGTCCGCGACCTTCAAAAAGCGGTCGCCGTACGGCATGTCGCTGAAGCCGGCGAAGTTCTTGCACCCGATCCCCATAACGCCGATGTCGTCCGCGAAGCTTCCGTCGGTAATCATGGCGGTCTCCAGCACGACGTTCCGCGCCAACCCCTTTTCGAGCACCGCCGCGGCCGCGCCGTCGCCGAAGTTGAACATGAAGCGCGATTCGCCGTCGGCGTAGTTGATCAGGTCCCCCTCCTTGGAGGAGGAGACCAGCAGGACGCGCTTCAGATCGTCGTCCGCAAGCATCATGCCCTTCAGTACCTTGAGCGAATAGACCCCCGCCGAACAGAGGCTGTGAATTTCGAAGGCGTTCGCGTTGACCGCCCCGATCTCGTGCTGGATCTTTGCCGCGCAGTTGTAGAGGTAGTAGTCCTTGTACTCGCTGCCGCAATAGACCACCAGGTCGAGCGACGCCGGGTCGATTCCCTCCAGCGCCCTCAGCGCCGCCTTCGCGCCCATCGCGGAGACGGACTCCTCGGGCGGAGCCTTGTGCACCAGGTTGATGCCGAACTTTTCCCGGATGACCTTCTCGGGAATCCCCGAGGCCGCCGCGATGTACGCGCTCCCCCGGATGCCGGAGGGGACGTAGCTCCCTATGCTGCGTATGCCGACTAAATCAGCGGATTTCAAAAGCGTCACTCCCATCTAGTCCGTCGCCCTGCCGTAGAGCTCCACCACCTTCGAAACGACGATCTTGCCCACGTTGTTCTTGGGCACCTCGTCCACGAAGGCGATGTACTTCGGTATCTTGTAGCGGGCGAGCTTCGAGCCGAGCGCCGCGACGATCTCCTCTTTCGAGACGCGCTTCCCTGGCTTCAGCGAGACGACGGCCTTGCCCACCTCGCCCCACTTCTCGTCGGGAACGCCAAAGACGCAGACCTCGTGGATCTCCGCGATGTCGTACATCGCCCGCTCGATCTCCGGCGGAAAGACGTTCTCGCCGCCGCTGATGAACATGTTCTTCTTCCGGCCGACGATGTAGTAGTAGCCATCCTCGTCGCGCACCGCCATGTCCCCCGAATGCACCCAGCCGTCCTTCAGCGTCTTCGCCGTCTCGTCCGGGTTGTTCCAGTAGCCGGAGAAGGTCTGCGGCCCGCCCCACAGCAGCTCGCCGGGGGTGTTCGGCTCGGAGATCTCGTTCCCGTCGTCGTCCGCGAGCTTCACCATCGAAAGGTACATGGGCTTGCCCACCGAGGCGTACTTCGCCTTCATGACGTCGTCGGATATGAGGTGCGCGCACGAGGAGATGTTGTTCGGGCCGGCCTCCGTCATGCCGTATCCAAGGACGAACTTCACGCCCTTGTTCCAGAACTTCTCCATGATGTTGACGGGCGTCGGGGCGGCCCCCGCCATGATCCACTTCACGCTGGAGAAGTCCGCGGAGGCGAACTCCGGCAGCTCCACCATCATCCTGAAGATCGTGGCCGCGCCGAAGAGCGTGGTGATCCGCTCCTTTTCGACGATCTCGAGCGTCTTCTTCGGATCGAACTGCCTGTTGATGACCAGCCGTCCGCCGACGTGAAGCAGCGGCAGGGTCAGCAGGTTCCACCCGCCGGTGTGGAAGAGGGGAAGCAGCAGCAGCGTGCTGTCCTCGTGGTGCAGGTTCCAGGTACAGATCTCGTTGAGGCAGTTGAACAGCTCGCAGCGGTGCGAGATCAGCCCGCCCTTGGGGAGGCCCGTCGTCCCGCCGGTGTGGATAATCATGTGGATATCTTCGATATCAAGCTCGTCGCAGCCGACGAACGCGTCGTTCCCGTGCCCCGTCGCCTCGGCGTAGGTCGCGTCGTTCTCCGGGTTCTTCCCGGGGGAGAGGACGAGGTACTTCTCCACGGAGCAGCCCGACTTCAGATGCGGTATCTTGTCCGCGAAGACCTCCTCGTAGAGGAGGACCTTCGGCGTTTCGTTGTTGACGAGCTGCACCAGTTCGCTCACCGAGAGGCGCGCGTTGTACGGAACGAAGATCGCGCCCAGCTTCCCCGTGGCGTAGTACGCGTCGATCATCTCGATGCAGTTCCGCGCGATGAAGGCGACGCGGTCGCCCTTGCGCACTCCGGCCTGATCTTTTAAGTAGCGCGCCAGCAGATTCGCCCGCCGCTCCAGATCGCCGTAGGTGTAGCGCGTCTCCGTGTCGAGGTCGTAGACCGCCTCCCGCGAACTGTCGATGCGGGCGCGGAAGAACGAGTAGTTGCCTATCCAGCTGTTCGGCATATTCAGCCCCCCCTTACAGGCGCTTCAGCAGGGCGACGACCCTGTCCGCGATATTCGTCATGATACCGACGCCCTCTTCGTCCTCCTCGGCGTTCTTCGCGCCGCCCTTCCCGGCGACCCCCACGTTCCAGTAGGTGTTGCCGACGATGAGACAGTCGTTCGCCGCGGCCCAGA
>JAHDKR010000128.1 GCA_018436785.1 Synergistaceae bacterium
CACGGAGGATGTTTTGGAGAAGCTGTTCAGCGAATTCGTGAAAACGATGCCGGCCTTCCTGAGGAAAAGTTTGGGCGTTTCCTTGGCTTTTTCCCTGTCATGACAACAGTTTTCGGTTTTCAAGGTCCTGCGAAAGTTGAGATATAAAAAATGAGAGGGAGGACGGAATTTTTTCCGCCTCCCTCTCTTCGCATTCGGGGACTACATTACGCCGAGAGCTTTGGGAACGAAGAACGCGACGTCGGGGAACATCGCCACCAGCAACAGGATGATCATCAGCGCGGAGATGTAGGGAAGGACGCCTTTCAGAGAACGTTCGATAGACAGATCTGCGATGGAACCCGCGATGAGCAGACAGAGCCCGTACGGGGGTGTCACAAGACCGACCGCGAGCGTCATGACGACCACGACGCCGAGATGGACGGGAGAGATGCCCATGGTAACGGCTGTCGGCAGGATCACCGGGATGAAGAGAATCATCGCCGGTATTGCGTCCATGAAGGTGCCGACGAAGAGGAAGAAGGCGATCACGATCAGGAGGAAGATACGAGGATTGCCGACGTTTGCCGCGAAGAAAGCCGCGACGCCTTCGGAAGCCTTGTAGTAGCCAAGCAGTTCGCCGAGAGCGCTGGCCGTTGCGAGCGCGAAGAGCGAGAGCGAGCTGAGCTTGAGCGTCTCCTTCAGGATTCCGGGTAGGTCGCGCAGTTTCAGCGTCCTGTATATAAAAAGGCTGATGAGGAGCGCGTAGACGGAGGCGAAGGCTGCTGCCTCCGTGGGCGTGTACCATCCTGTGGTGATCCCTCCGATGATAATCACGGGGGTCAGCAGCGCCGGGAAGGATTCCTTGAAGAGCTTCCAGACGTCGGAGTACTTCGCCTTCTCGTACTTCGGGAAGTTCCGCCGGTGGCCGATAAGGTAGACGATCATCATCATGGTGACGCCGACGAGGATGCCGGGGATCATTCCGCCGAGAAAGAGCGCCGCGACAGAGGCGTTGGTGAGGCCGGAGTAGATCACCATCGGGATGCTCGGCGGGATGATGACGCCGATGGTCGAGGACGCCGCGGTGACGCCGACGGAGTTCTCCTTGTCGTATCCCGTTTCGATCATCGCGGGGATCAGCATCTTCCCAACGCCCGCCGTGTCCGCCTGGGAAGAGCCGGAAACTCCGGCGAAGATCATGGAGACGAGGATGTTCGCGTGCGCCAGTCCGCCTCGTACATTTCCCACGAGAGCGATGCAGAAGTTTACGAGCTTCCGGGTTATCTGTCCGTGGTTCATCAGGTTGGCCGCCAGAATGAAGAGCGGCACGGCGAGCAAAACAAACGAGTTGAGGCCGTTGAACATCTTCATGAAGACGGTCAGGTTGGGGACGAACGGCAGCGTCGCGATCCCCGCAAGCGAGATAATGCCGATGACGAAGGCGATGGGAACGCCGAGAAAGATGAGCAGCACGAAGAGTCCGACGATCAGCATCGGCGTCATGACACGGTCTCCTTCGAAGAGAGGATGCGAATGTTGTCGATGATGTGCGCGACGGTGTAGATCGTCATCGTGCAGCCGGTGATGGGAAGGCAGAGCCACGTATACCCCATCTTGACCCAGGGGAGCGTGATCCAGTTATAGTGCCAGAACGACGTGGCGACAATCACGCCGTAGTATGCCATGGGAACGGTGAAGCAGAGCAGGATGACGGAGATGAAGGCGTCGTAGAACGCCGCCGTCCTCCCGGTGAATTTATCGCTGAAGAAGGTGAAGGCGAAATGCGCCTTGTGGTGGATCATCACGGACGCTCCCATAAAGACTGCCCAGATGAAGGAGTAATTGGCCAGCTCCTCCGTCCAGAGCAGCGGGATCGCCATGTAGCGGGCGGAAATCTGTGCAAGGATGGCCAGGAAGAAGATGGCGAGCAGCAGCGTTCCCAGGGCCTCCTGAATGCGCACAAGAGTCGAAATCAGTTTTTTCACGGTTCTCCTCCTCTTTGAAAACCTCGTCCGTCGCCCCTCGGGGCGAAGAAAAAGGGACATTCCCCGTTCGGGTTTCACGGGGAATGTCCGCTGACCTCCCGCAGGAGGAGAAAAAAGCTTATTTACCCGCAGCGCGGACCATCTCGACGAGATTCTGGATGCCGAGCTTCTCGGCGAGCTTGTCCTGAATGGGCACGGCGATGGCGATGAAGGGCGCCTTGTCGATCGTGTTCACAGTGCCGCCGTCCGCGATGACGCGCTCCTTGGACTTGGAGAGCATGTTGTAGGTGATCTCGCGCTCCTTCGCCGTGGCTTCCTTCATGGCCTCGACGATCCACGCCTTCTGCTGGTCGGTAAGGGAGTCGAACTTCTTGCCGTTCATCAGCACAAAACGGGTGGTGTAGTCGTGCTCGGTCTCGGTGATGAACTTGCCGTTGACCGTCTTGTGATGATCAAGAAGGCTGAAGTTCGTGTAGTCGTTCTCGGCGCAGTCGACGATGCCCTGCTGCAGCGCCTGGTAGAGCTCGCCCCAGGCGACCTGCGTCGGAATGGCGCCGGTCTGCTTCCAGAAGTCGGCCACGACGCCGGACATCTGGGTGCGGATCTTCATGCCCTTGAGGTCGTCCATCGTGTTGATGGGTTTTTTGCCGTAGTAGTTGCGGACTCCGGCGGACCAGTAGGCGGCGATACGGAAGGTGTTGTGCGACTTCTCGTTGATGATCTTCGCCAGCATCTGTCCGGCTTCGCCGTCGACGGCCTTCTCCCAGTGCCCGAAGCTGTTGAAGAGGTAGAGAAGCGAGAAGAGGTCGACCTCGGGGATGCCGATCTTCGTCATGAAGCCGGGGGAGGCCACGACGACGTCGGCCGCGCCGAGCTGGAGCTTCTCGACGAGCTCGTCCTCGTTGGTGCCGATGGTTCCGGCGTGGACGTCGACGGAGATCTCGCCGCCGGAGATCTTCTCAAGCACTTCCTTGAATTTCATCATGCCGTGCTGGTACGGATTCTCAAGGGACGTCTGGTTGTGCGCCGCCACGATCTTCAGCGGATCGGCCTGCGCGGGAAGGACAAAGAGCGCCGCAAGAACAGCTACAAGGAACAACAGTGTACACTTCTTCATTTTTTGGTACCCCTTTCTCTTGGTTAAGATATGCGGAAAAAACTTCCGCGAAAGCACAAATCTTACGCGAGCTCCCGGAGGATGCTCTCCCAGATCTCTTCGTTGACGGGGATCCCCAGTTCGAGGTTCTCCCTGCGGGTGCGCCCCTCCTTCTCGCCGGGGTAGAGGATTTCGCCCCCCGGTTCCGACGGAGCCGCTTGTTTCAGGTCGGAGAGGACGCTTTCCACGACGGATTCCACGTACTCCTTCCCGTACATCCCCTCCGCGTTGAAGGCGAGGAAGGTCTGGGTGACCGCGATCTCGTCGCCGAGTTCGCCGATTTGACGGACGGTGTTCCCCTTCGAGAGGAGCGCGCCGATCAGGTCGAGCGCGATGGAAAGGCCGGAACCCTTCCAGAAGCCGATCGGAAGCACGCGCCACGTTTTCTCGATCGCCGCGGGGTCGGTCGTGACCCGTCCCTCTTCGTCGTAGCCGCCGGGGACGGGAAGCTGCTTGCCCGCCAGCCGGTGGGCTTCGATGGCCCCGTAGGAGAACTGCGCCAGCGCGCCGTCGATCAGCACGGGGCTCTCCTTCCACGGAAGCGCCATGATGATCGGGTTGTTGCCGATGCGACGGTCCTTCGCCCCCCATGGAGGCATGTTCGGCATGGTGTTCGTCCAGCAGATGCCTATATAGCCTTTACGCGCGGCCTGAAGGCCGTAGGCCCCGCCGCGCATCCAGTGATTCGTGTTCCGCATGGCGACGCACCCCACGCCGGAGAGACCGGCGAGTTCCATAGCGCGGTCCATCGCGGAAGACGCATTCGTGCACCCCATGCCTCTGTTGCCGTTCCATCGTTCAAGGGCGCCGAAGGACTCCTCGATGACCGGGTCGGTGGCGGGGTCGATATGCCTCTTGCGGATATAGGAAAGCACCCTCGGGAAGCGGTTCGCTCCGTGGGAGGCCACGCCGTCGCAGGTATTGTCGGTGAACAGCTCGGCGGCGCGCGCCGCCTTCTCCTCGGAGAATCCGTATTTCATCAGTATCCGTAGGAAAACGTCCTGCATCTCGTCGTACGGTATGCGCATCTCTCGAAATCCCCTCCCGTGTTTCGGTTAAAAAACCGGGACCTTGTCTCTTCCCGGGAAGCTCTTGCCGCTTCTCTTTAATCTTACCCATGGAGGAGAATTTCGTCAACGTTCGACAGGATAAACTTGCGTTTCTCTGGATGAAACAATGCGGCCGTCGTGAGTGGTTCGGCGTCTTTCTGCGGGCTCTTCTCCGTTACTGAGCGACTTTCAGGAAATATGTGGTATCCTGCAATAGATATATCGAGCGCCTGGCAGGCGCAGGCTGATTCGAGGAAATCGACGAAGAAAACTCTTTTTCTAGGAGGAAAGAACGATGAGTGAACAGCTCGAACACACTTCCCGGCAGGAGGAGCCGCGCTACGATCCGCACTACTACCCCTACCCATCCCGCAGGAATATGACCTACGGTTCGCGAGGCATGGTGTGCGCGTCGCATCCGCTGGCCGCCCAGGCCGGGCTGGATGCGCTGAAAAAAGGCGGCAACGCGGTGGACGCCGCAGTGGCCACCGCCGCGGCTTTGACCGTGGTGGAGCCGACCGCGAACGGCATCGGAAGCGATGCCTTCGCCATTATTTGGAAGGACGGAAAACTGTCCGGATTCAACGCGAGCGGTCCCATCCCGAAGGCGCTCTCCATGGAACTTGCCGAGTCGAAGGGGTGGACCGCTTCAGGCAAGCTGCCGACCTACGGATGGACTCCCTCGACGGTTCCCGGCGCTCCTGCGGCGTGGGCGGAGCTGACGAAGAGGATGGGGCGGCTCTCTCTTGAGGAAAATCTCGCCCCGGCGGTCTTTCTCGCGCGCGACGGGCACGCGGTCTCCGTGACGACGGCGCACCACTGGGAGCTGGCGTTCAAGAAATACGCGCTGGAGAAGGGGGAGGAGTTCCGCGCCTGGTTCGAGACCTTCGCTCCCTCGGGACACGCCCCCCGCGCCGGAGAGCTCTGGAGATCCGAGGCGCATGCCCGCACGCTGGAGCGGATCGCGGGGAGCAATGCGCGCGACTTCTACGAGGGGGAGATCGCCGCGAAGATCCTCGAAGCCGCACGGAAAACCGGTGGTTACTTCAGCGCCGAGGACCTTGGGTCTTTTGTTCCTGAATGGGTCGAGCCCATCGGCGTGAACTACAAGGGGTACGACGTCTGGGAGATTCCCCCCAACGGACAGGGAATCGTCGCCCTTATCGCGCTCTCGATACTGCGCGGGTTTGAGTTCTCCTCGCACGACGACCCTATGACCGTTCACCGGCAGATCGAAGCGATCAAGATGGGCTTTGCCGACGCGCACCGCTACGTCGCGGACACCCGATTCAGCGGCGTTCCGACCGCGGAGCTTCTGGCGGCTCCGTACGCCGATGCGCGCCGCGCTCTTCTGGGCGAACGCGCCGAAGCGCGGAACGCCGGGAACCCGCTTCCCGGCGGGACGGTCTACCTCTGCGCCGCCGACGGCGAGGGCAACATGATCTCCTACATCCAGAGCAACTACATGGGTTTCGGCTCCGGCGTCGTGATTCCCGGGGCCGGCATCGCGCTGAACAACCGCGGGCACTGCTTCTCGCTCGAAAAAGGGCACCCGAACATGCTCGAACCGGGCAAGCGGCCGTACAACACCATCATTCCCTCCTTCCTCACGAAGGACGGCGTCCCCGTAGGGCCGTTCGGCGTGATGGGCGGCTTCATGCAGCCGCAGGGCCACGTGCAGGTCGTCATGAACACCGTCGATTTCCACATGAACCCGCAGCAGGCGCTCGACGCCCCCCGCTGGCAGTGGATGGGCGGGATGAACGTCTCCGTCGAACCCGGCTTCTCTCCTGCCCTTGCGCAGAGCCTCCAGCGCAAAGGGCACGCGATGAAGTCCGAGCTGGAGTCCAACTCCTTCGGCAGGGGCGAGATCATCTGGAGAACACCCGAAGGAACGCTCGGCGGCGCGACGGAATCGCGCACCGACGGCTGCGCGGCCACTTGGTAATCTCTCTCGTTTCAGCCGACGCGCGAAGCCTCTCCGGAGTATCGGGGGGGCTTTATTTTTACGAGTTGTTCGGCCGAATACGTTTGTCTCGAAAAGAGAAACACGTCCGGGAACGTAAAGGTCCGAACGTGTATTTTTTTTTGGGAAGTCTAAGGGGAGTAAAATAAACTTTTTTGCAGTAAAATATCGCGTTGTAGAATCAGGTTATTTTTTCGGCGGGAAACGTTTGGGGTTCTCTAATGATGACCGAAAGCGTTTCGCAGCCCCCGGAGGTGATAGGGAACCGGTAATGAGCGAGTGCATGCGCAAATCGGTGAGGTCGGGACATCACGTGTATCGGCGTAGTGTTGGTTGAGTATAGAAGGAGCGTGCCTCAATGAAAAAGTACCGGATTCTTGCGTCTTTCTTGATCCTCGCGCTGTGCATCGTCGCAGCGCCGGCTTCGGCGAAGTACATGATCGTGGGCAACGACGAGAAGATGACGTGGAACGAAAAAGGAACCGTCGTGAATCTGCCTTCCGGAAAGGATACAGTGCAGATCTTCGACATCTCCGAAGGGGGAACCGAGCCGAAGCTTCTGGCCACTCTTGAACTGATGAACTCCATCTCCGGACCTCCCACGAACCTGGCGATCACGAAGGACGAGAAGCTCGCCGTCCTGGCGAACCCTCTTGAATGGGCGGAGAAGGACGGAAAGTGGAGCGGCTCCCCGTCCACGAAGATTTACGTCATCGACCTTGAGGGCGACGCGCCGAAACACATCGCCACGGTTGACGGCGGACGGCAGCCGTCGGGCCTCGCGATCAACAGGGCCGGCGACCTGATGCTCGTCGCCAACCGGGCGGATAACTCCGTCGGCGTCTTCTCCATCGAGGGGAAGACCGTGACCCTCATCGACACCGTCCCGATGGACGAGCAGGTCGCCGGGGTCGCCATCACTCCGGACGGCACGAAGGCCTGGGTCGTCAAGAACCTTTCGCATAAGCTCGCGCTGCTCAACATCGACGGAAAGAAAGTAACCCCGGCGAAGTTCGAGATCCCCGTGCTCTGGCCGTACAACGTGGACATCACGCCGGACGGCTCCCTGGCCCTGGGCGCCGACATGGGCGGACCCGGCGGCTCTTCCGGCCATGTGGACACCGTCTCCGTCATCGACATGAGCCAGAATCCGCCCCGCGTGATCGACCGTGTGGTCGCGGGCGACGGCCCCGAAGGGTTCGCCGTCTCTCCCACGGGAGAGTACCTTGCGACCGTGAACATCCGGGGAAGCAATGTTGCTCACGACTCCTGGTTCTATCACAAGAACGGTACCGTCTCTCTGCTCAAGATCGACGGAAAGAAGCTCACGAAGGTGAACGAGGTCGAGGTCGGCGCGCTCCCAGAGGGCGTCGTCTGGAGCCCCGACGGCAAGTGGTTGTATGTCGGCAACTTCCTCGACAAGAACATCTCCGTGCTCAAGATCGAGGACGGAAAGCTCGTTGACAGCGGTGTGAAGATACCCGTTGCGGGATCTCCGGCATCCATGCGCGGCCCTGTGAACTGAGGATTCGGAAAATCGCACGGCCCCTGCCCGTAACAAAGGCAGGGGCTTTTTTCATTGATGAACGCTCGATAGTATCTGCCCGCTTTTCCTGAAAGAATCGACAGGCGTTTCCCGTACATAGCGTAAGGCTGTCTGTCGGAAGAGGCGGTTTTATAGTATTATGCGTTCTAAGAGGCCGCAGGAGTGAAAAGGGGGGAGTGTTGTGCGGATCGTATTGCCTGTGAATGAACTCCAGGCGCCATGGATTATCGACGAGGATATTCTCTCGGAACATGGAGCTCCTCTCGTGCTGCGAGGGGCTGCAGCCACCGAAGCGTTGAAAAACGCGATGCTCCGCCATGGAATTATTTCGGTGCGCGTCCGCAGCGCCGACGAGCATGCCCCCGCTTCCAAACATGCGCTTCCGGCGGGTCTGATCATCAAGGTGCGGCAAAACGTTCAAAAACTGGTCCTGAAAACCGTTCGGGAGCGGGCTATCTCATCGAAACTGCTTGCCGAAGTTACCGAACAGACAGCACTTCTGATCGACGCCCTTTTCTCAGGGGAGACGCCGGTTTTTTCCGAACTTCGTTCTCTTTCCAATTACGACGCCTACACGTACGAACACTCATGGTCGGTGATGCTCTTCTCCGTCGTCCTGAGTCGAATTGCGTGGGAGGACGGCCTTGTGCGGAATCTGGACTATACGTCACGTCTCAACCTCGGCATGGGGGCCGTGCTCCATGATATCGGCAAGACGCTCATCCCTCCCTCAATTTTGAACAAAGCGGGTCCGCTCGACGAAAAAGAGTGGGAGCAGATGCGCCTTCATCCGCAGCACGGCTTCGATCTTCTGCGCCCGTACAATCTCATCATGCCCATGATACGGGCAATAGTGGCCTTTCACCACCTTCGCCCCGACGGCAACGGCTACGGACTCGCCAAAGGGAAGACGCTCGAGGGCGATGCCATTCCGCAGCTCGTCCGCATAGCCTCCATCGCCGATGCCTACGATGCGATGACGTCTTCACGTCCGTACCAAAAAGGGCGGCTTCCTTTCGAAGCGCTGGCAATTATAGTCGCCGGCGCAGGAAGTCAGTTCGATCCCGGCCTTGTGCCTTTAATGGAACGCATCGTCGTCCCTTTCCCGGAAGGGAGCCTCCTTTTTCTGAAAGATGGAACCGTCGCTTCTGTTCAGCTCCCGGGCGGATTGGGGGAACATCATGGGCGTCCCGAATGTGTGGTTGTCGCCTCCTTCGCCGGAGGAGGGCAAAGAAAGCCCGGAGAGACGTTCATTCTGAGGGACCAATCCGTCATTGCGCTCGGAGCGGCGAGTCCCGAAGACCTTTTGATCAGGGCGCTCACGGAAATTTTCGAAAAAATTGCAACCTTCAAAGGCAGCATGCCCCTCGTCCTTCATTCTGCTCTTCCCGTCTGGAGGGAGCTTTTTCAGAACGCCCTCGACAAAATTAACAACGACCGTCTGTGCGCTCCGCCGGTCTATTGATCCGAAAGTCATAGTCGTCAGTCGTTTCGTTGTTACAGAGGGACGCGTTCGTGTTCGGGCGCGCCCGCTGATTGAGGGAACGGTTTTCTTTCAAAAAGAAACTTCTTTTCTTCCGATTGCGCATCGGCGCTCTTTCCGTTACACTTCATCATGGAAAAAGAAGGGAGGAATTGCATGTGAATGTCGATGATTTTCTCGCCGTCGCTCGGGGCGATCGCGAGGCCGATCTGGTGCTCCGCGGAGCCAGGGTCGCCAATGTCTTCACCCTCGAATACGAGGAGGCGGACGTCGCCATTTACGGCGGGCGGATCGCCGGGGTGGGGAAGGGGTATTCAGGACGCGCCGAGGAGGACCTCTCCGGTTGTGTGCTCGCTCCCGGCTTCCTGGACGGACACTGTCACATAGAGAGCACCATGCTCACTCCTGCGGGCTTCGCCGAGCTGGCCGCGGTTCGCGGCACGTCCGCCGTCGCCGCCGATCCGCACGAAATAGCGAACACCTGCGGCATGGCGGGCGTCGAGTTCATGTGGCGCGAGAGCCTCGGCTGCCCGGTGGATATCCACTATACGGCTCCTTCATGCGTTCCCGCCTCGTCCTTCGAGACGCCGCTGGAACCCTTGGACGCGGGCGCTATCGCCGAGATGTTCGAGCGCGGCTGGTGCGACTCGCTGGGAGAAGTGATGAACTACCCAGGCGTCATCAACGGCGACCCGGCCCTTTGGGCCAAGCTGTACGCGTCCGGGAAGCGACCCCGCTCCGGGCACGCCCCCGGCCTCTCGGGAAAGGAGCTCTGCGCGTACCTCCTCTCAGGGTGCGATTCGGACCATGAGAGCTTTTCAATAGAGGAGGGGCTCGAAAAGCTCCGTCGCGGGATGTGGCTGATGATCCGCGAGGGCGCCACGGAGCACAACCTGGAGGAGCTTGCGCCGATCGTCAAAGAGAACGAAGCGCGCTCCAGCCGCTGTATGATGGTGAGCGACGACCTTACCGCCCGCTACCTCCGGGACGTCGGCCACATGGACGAGAAGATCCGCCGGGCGGTCCGCCTGGGAATCTCTCCGCTCGCCGCGCTCAGGATGGTCACCCTCTCGACGGCCGAGTACTTCGGCTGGCGCGACCTGGGGGCCGTCGCTCCCGGCAGGTTCGCCGACCTTGTCGCCGTGGATTCGTTGGAGAACTGCTCCGTCCGGAAGGTCTGGAAGCGCGGACGCCTCGTCGCCGAGAACGGAAAGCTTGCCGGTCCCGCAGTGCCCCGCGTCGCCCCGCCTGTGCTTGCCGCAGGGGCTCTTTCCGTTCCGGAGGAATCTTTTTTCCATCTTCCCGTCCCCGCAGGCGCCAAAATTCGCGTCGTCGGACTTCGCCGGGGGCAGGTGGTTACTGAACATCTCGTCATGGAGCCGACCGTGCGGAACGGTATGGCATCGGCGGATCCCGAGCGTGATCTGGCCTACCTCGCCGTCCTCGAAAAGAACCGGGGGAGCGGCAGGCTCGCTGTCGGATTTGTTCACGGACTCGGGCTGAAGGAGGGAGCCATCTGCTCCTCCGTGGCGCACGACGCACACAACTTTGTGGCGGCGGGCATGGACATCCCTTCGCTGCGGAGGGCCTTCGCCCTCCTTATCGAACAGGGAGGCGGCATCGCCGCGGTGCGGGGCGATACGGTTCTTGCCTCTCTTGCACTCCCTGTCGGCGGTTTGATGAATCCGTCTTCGGCCGACGCGGTGATCTCCGGATTCGAGGAGGTGGAACGGGCCGCCGCTACCCTGGGAACCGACGTCAACCACCCTTTCATGGCGATGAGCTTCCTCTCCCTCTCGGTAATTCCGGAGCTGAAGCTGACCGACCAGGGGTATGTCGACCTCGGCAGGGGCGGGGAACAATCACTCTTTGTTGAAGCGTAGTCATATTTTCACTATAGAATGGGAGGAATTGTAATGGCATCATTGTTGGAAAACCGCTTTCACCTCAAGGAGGCGGGGACGGATGTGAAGACGGAAGTTCTGGCGGGTATCACCACGTTCATGACGATGGCGTACATCATCTTCGTGAACCCCGGTATCCTTCAGAATGCGGGAATGCCCTTCGGAGCGCTGATGACGGCGACCTGCCTGGCGAGCGCTCTGGCGACGTTCCTGATGGCGTTCATGGCGAACTACCCGATCGCGCTGGCGCCCGGGATGGGGCTCAACGCCTTCTTCGCCTTCAGCGTCGTCCTTGGCATGGGTATCTCCTGGCAGGTCGCGCTTGCCGCGATCTTCGTCGAAGGCATTCTCTTCATCCTGCTCACACTCACGAAGATCCGAGAGAGCGTCGTCAACGGTATTCCCAAGTCGCTCAAGATAGGCATCTCGACAGGTATCGGCCTTTTTATCGCATTCATCGGCCTGCAGAGCGCTGGGGTCATCGTGAAGAACGACGCCGTTCTGGTCGGGCTGGGCAATTTGAAGTCCGTCGAAGTGCTGCTCGCCTGCCTCGGCTTCTTTATTATGGGAGCGCTTGAAGCGCGAAAGGTGAAGGGCTCCATCCTTTGGGGTATCCTTATCATCACGGGGATTGCGGTCTTCCTCGGCGTGGCCAAGGCGCCCGAAGCGCTGGTGTCCACGCCTCCCTCCGTCATGCCGATCTTCATGAAGATGGACTTCTCCGGACTGATGAATC
>JAHDKR010000146.1 GCA_018436785.1 Synergistaceae bacterium
GCTCCGCCGCATATTCATTTCTATCGCATCAGTGAATTTGAACGTCAGCCTTCACCGGACGGCGCACCTTGTGCGCCGTACGGTGCAAGGCATTGTTGTGCATTTTTTCACCAATACACGGGGATGGTTCTTGATAGCAACAGCGTTCCCGTCTAGTTCGTGCGGTTGCCCTACCTACATTTTCCATACTGTGGAAGAATATTTTCCATAGCGTGGAAAAATGGCTGTAGAAGTTTCCATAGCGTGGAAAATCATAGCGGCGAGGGGAGTGCCGTAGAATCATCCTCTGCGACTTCATGTCGTCTGTAATCGCCGATTTCATAGCCTAGCCATCACATTTTCCTTTAGCCTAGCTTTGACCGTTCGTTTTCTCAATATAAATTAGCACAACAGTATTTATTCTACCAACTTTAAGCAGGGTTTATGCCAGTGGTGTTTTTTACCTTACGGTGGCGATGATAGGATGGGGGCGTTGGGGTGTCAATTCCAATAATTCCGGTTGGGGCAGAGAAATCCGGAGAAATCCGGCCTGTTATGGGATTTGCTGCTTGAGGTCGAGGTTGGGTTTGTGCATGCTGATGCGTGAAGGAAAAAGCCAACCTGGCGGAGGGGCGCATGGAACAGCCGGCAGTGGTATTTGAAGACTGGGAGCGTGTGTTGCGGGACACGGTGCCGGCGGACTTGCGGGCCGGGTACCGCGAGGCCGTGGTGAAGTATCGCTACTGGCTGCGGGAGAGGGGGAAATCGGCCACGGCCGAGTCGTTCAAGGAGCATCTGGCGTGGAAGAAATCCTATCTGCCGGCCAGGAAATATGAAATTCGCCTGCAGGCGCTGCGGTGGTATTGGGAAAAGGGGAGAGCGTTGCAGCGCAGCGCGGTTGGTGGTTCAGGGTTGGTGGTGGGTGGTCAAGCCCGCGGGCTGTCATCGAAAGAAAAATTGGCTGCGGTCGGGCAGGCGGGAGTAGCGAGGTCCGAGGTCGGAGGTCGGAGGTCCGGCCAACGACCAACAGAGGACGGGGGAGAACATCCAATATCCAACAAGGAATATCCCATGTCCAAGTTGGGAACAGACGGGAGCCGGAAGGGGTTTGGAAGGCAGAAGGGAGCGAGCGGGAGCGAGGGCCGCCCGGTCGCCGCCCGGGCCTACAGTCGAATGGAAAGCAGGGGCCACATGACGGATATTCCGCTGTCCAAGTTGGGAACAGACGGGAGCCGGAAGGGGTTTGGA
>JAHDKR010000189.1 GCA_018436785.1 Synergistaceae bacterium
GGCGCCGTTTCTCCCGTGTATCCCGAGAACGCCGTCGCCGACTTGTTCGGCGCGTCGCCGATTACGCACGTGCTGTCGTACGTGAAGACCGGCGTCGAGAAGTACGTCTCCTCCTTATAGAGCTGCGACGGATCGTTTCCGATCACGCGGCATCCGTTCGTGAGCGTTGTGTTCGAGCGAGAACCCACGTAGAGTCCTCCTCCCTTGCGGCTCTGCAGCCCGCTGCCCTTTCCGGTCGTGTTGTTGCAAACTTTGGTGTTGCTCATGACGAGGATGTCCCCGTTGTAGATCGCGCCGCCGAGGCTTCCCGCGACGTCGTTGTTTTCGATCGTGCAGCCGTTCAGCGCGGCGCTCGCATGGAGGCCGCCGCCAAGGTACGCGTTCGTGACGGCGGACCCGAACGCCAAGGAGTTCGTGTTGTTCGTCAGCGTGCACGAGTTCATCGTCAAATTTCCGTAGTTCTCGATGGCGCCGCCGCGCGTGTTGCCCGTCAGCGTGCACGAGTTCATCGTGAGGACTCCCGTCGTGCGGTTGTAGATCCCGGCCCCCTTCAGCGCCGACAACCCCTGGTTCTCGAAGTTGCCTCCCGTGATCGTGATGTTGTTCATCGTGCACGTCGCCGTCACTTCGAGGACGCGCTTGTTCACGGCTCCCTGCCGGATCGTCGCGGGGCCGTTGAGCGTGAGCGTCCTGTCGATGAGCACCTGGTCCGCCAGAACGACCGTCGTTCCTGCGCCGGTAAACCGGACGGTGTCCCCCGGCGAAGCGTGGAGCACCGTGTACCGGAAGGTTCCCACAGCGGGATTCGACGGGTCGTCCGCCCCGCTCGTCACGTTCCACATCGCGACGGCCGTCGCCTGCGACGCGGGGCAGAGCAGTAATGCCATCACCGTTATCATCCTCAAAGCCCGAAAACCGAAACAACCTCGTTGCACCATAGTCTTCGCTTCCTCTCGTTGAGTATTCGCGTTCTGCGAAAAAAGTATGCGTCGTAAAGTAAAGCAAATTTGAATTCGTTTATAGACATAAGGAAGCGGAAGGCTGGTTGTACGCGTTTCCGCCTTCTAGGAGGCGCGGATGGCGCCGGAGAATTCTCTCGCGGCGCCGCTTCCCGTGCCGTCGGTCGCTTCCGGCGAGCGTCGGTTATAGCGCGCCTTCAGATTCGCCGTGTTTTCCGCAGAAGGAGCAGCGGGACTCCCAACAAGAGCGCGAAGGGCGACGCGGTCGCTGACGAGCAGCCGGAGCCGCCTGTGGGAGCCGTCTGGGCCTCGGCGCGGATGGAGACCGCGCGGAACGTCACCATGCCCGCAGCGCGGTTGTGGTCGAAAGGTCCGTTGTCCTCCACGACGTTCCGCCACGTCATCAGCCCTTCGCCTTCCACGTAGAAGTCGGGAGGCTCCATGCCGCCGGGAAGGCTTTGCCCCGGTTTGATCTCGAACTGCACGCCGCGCTCGGGAATGACGTACCCCTTCACGGCGCGGGCTCCCGCAGCGGCGTCCTCTTACTCCGCGAGCGCGTCGTAGTAGCGGACGTTTTGTGGCCACGAGGCCGTGAACTCAACCTCCAGTTTCCCCTTGCCGGATGTGTCGGAGAGGCGTATGTTCTCGTAGGCGAAGGCGTCGTACAGCGTCGCGTTCATCCCCGAAAGCCCCGCCGAAACGTCGCCGGTCAGTCCTCCCAGGTCCGCCGCGAGGGCGCTCTTCACCGCCGCGAAGAGCGAGCTTTCCGGTTTCTTCAGGTTGTTCTCCACCGTCGTGACGTCGGCTTCGCCGCTGGTCTTGCGGGGTTCGGGAGAAACACCCTCGGGGATACCGCCGAAAGCGACAGAGGCCGTTCCCGCCGAGTCGCCGATGGTGCAGTGCCCGTCCGTGGTGTAGGCGCCGACGATCTGGTCGGGCGTGTTTCCCGTGATCGTCGACATGTACATGTCGCAGGAGCTTCCCGTCCGGTTCTTGATCCCGCCGCCCGAAGACGCGCTGTTGTTTTTGACGGTGACGATGTTCAGCGTCAGCTTCCCGTGGTTGTCGATGCCGCCTCCGTAGTTGGCCGCGGAGTTTCCGTCGAGCGTGCAGCGGTGGAGCGTCAGGCTGTACCCTCTGTTGAGGATGGCGCCGCCGCTCTCCGCAGCGTTGCCTCCCCTGATGATCAGGTATTCGAACCGGGGGCCGAAGACGCCCGGCGCGATCGAGAAGACTCGCTTGCCCGGGGCGGTCTGCCGGATTGTCGTCGGGCTGACTGTTCCCGAGCCCACAATAGTGAGCGTCTTGGAGATGGAGAGTTCCTCCGAGAGGTCGATCGTCATCCCCGCCGATTCGAACGTGATGAAGTCGTTGTTCCACGCATTGTTCACGGCGTGCCGCAGCGACCCCTCCGCCGGGTTCGACGGATTGTCGTCCGTCCTCGTCACCTTCCATATCGTCGCTTCCGCCCGCGGGGCGAATCCCGCCAGACAGAGCGTAATCGCCGCCGCTATCGCAAGACAGCAGGCTTTCATCCTTTTCATCAAGTTCGACCTCCTTTTGCTGTTTAGGCAGTATCATCAACGGCGGAGGAGATTCTAGCGCGGCTGCCCCCGCAGTCTGCGGATCATTTGTCTGGAAACGCCTCTCCCTTCCCCTGAATGAGGCGCGCAAGCGCCTCAAGACAGACCGTAAGAAAATGTACAAAGTAAAAGCCGGAGAGAGGCGCTCCCCGCTCCGGCCTGCGAAAACCGCTACGGAATGATCTTCCCGGTATCCATACCCTCGCCGCCGGAGATTCCGTCCAGCTCGGTATCGTCCAGTTCGCCGACCTTCTTTTTCTTTTTGAGTTCCTCCGGTTTCAGATTCTCCTCCAGCTTCGCTCCGACCTTCTTCTGCTCCTGCGTCATCGCGGATCTCCTCCTTATTGTAAGCGGCGCTTGCCGCCGGTCTTCCCGGATTCGTTCTTCGCGGGGTCCTCGCGAAGAACGAACGAGCGTGCTTCAATGGGCCCTATCATAAACCTTCACACTGTGTAAGAGTCAAGAAGCAAACAAAAATTCTGATGATACTTTCCAGCCCGTGCGTCTTCAGTTTCCCCGCTTTCTTCGCGGAAGGAGCAGCAGCGGCGCCCCGAACAGAAGCGCGAAAGGAGACGCTGCGCTCGTCGAGCAGCCCGATCCACCGGACGCCGCCGCGGCCGTCCGCGCCTCGGCGCGGATCGAAGCCGCGCGGAAGGTCACCATGCCGTCCTGCAGGTTGTGGTCGAACGGTCCGTTGTCCGCGATCACGTTCCTCCAGGTCATCAGGCCCTCTCCCTGCTCGTAGAAGTCGGGCGGCGTTACGCCGTCGGGGAGCGGCTGCCCCGGCTGCACTTCGAACTGTACCCCCCGCTCGGGGAGGACGTACCCCTTGACTGCGAGCGACGCGACCTCTCGCGTAGCTTTGGTCCGCGCCGCCGCTTCTTCGTATTCCGCGAACGCCGCGTAGTAGCGGACGTTTTGCGGCCACGAGGCGGTGAACTCGACGACCAGCTCGCCATCGCCGGACGTGTCGGCGAGCTGCACGTCCTCGTAGGCGAAGGCGTCGTAGAGCGTCTCGGAGACGCCGCCGGGAAGACCGCCGAGGTCCGCCGACAGGGCGCCCTTCACCGACGTGAAGATGGCGCTCTCCGGGGTCTTCAGGTCGTTTTCGACCGCGGTTACGTCCTCTTCGCCCGATGTGTTGCGCGGGGTCGGCGAAACGCCGTGCGCCACGCCGCCGAAGGCCACCGAGGCCCTTCCGGGGATGTCTCCCACTTGGCATGTCTTGTCCGCCGTGTAGGAGCCCCTGATCTGGTCCGGCGTGTTGCCCTGCACCCTGCAGTAAATCATCAGATGCGTTGTTCCTCCGGAGTAGATACCGCCGCCGTTGGCCGCGGTGTTGTTCGCGACGGTGCAGTTTATCAGGATGAGATCGCCGCGATTGTAGATGCCTCCTCCGTCCGTCGCGGCGCTGTTTCCCTGGACGGTGCAGTTGCTCATCGTCGCCGTGCCGATGGTGTAGACTCCCCCTCCGGAATGACTGCGCATGGTGGACCGGTTATTCCGGATCGTGCAGTTCTTCAGAGTCATAGTGCTGTTGCTGCCTATGCCGCCGCCGCTGTAGGAGCATGTGTTGTCCTCGACGATGCAGTCCTCCATGGTCAACGTTCCTCCGTTCCAGACGCCTCCGTCTCCCGAAGCGGAATTCCCCTTGACAAGCGAGTTCTTGATCGTCAGCGTGGCGCGGTCTTCATTGGAGATGCCTCCTCCCGCATAACCTTCGGTCGAGTTGTCCACGATGGTGCAGTGATTGATCGTGAGCGTTCCGTTGTTGAGAATGCCGCCGCCGTCGCCGTATCCGGCCCGTCTGCCTCCCGTGATCGTCAGGTACTGCAGGCCCGCGCTCTTTCCCGAGGAAACGGAGAGCACCCTGGCGCCCGCCGCCGTCTGCCGTATCGTGACCTGTTTCGTGGCGGAGCCCGCTATCGTCAGTACCTTGTCGAGGACCAACTCTCCCTGGAGCGAAATCTCCGCGATGCCCGGGCCGAAGACGACGATATCGAGATCGGTCGCCTTCCCGATGATTCCGCGCAGCGTGTTCTCGCCGGGAGAGGAGGGGGTGTCGGAAGCGTCCGTCACCGTCCACGTCACCGGAGGATAGGCTTTTGCCTCGTTCTCCGCGTGCGCGCACCCCGCCCATGCCGCCCAAAGGAAGACGACGGTCGAAAGCAACGCCCCGTACCGTCGTATTCCTCCTCTTCTTTGCAATGTCTTCGTTGCTCCGTTGCGCGCCTTCATTCCTTCTGCCACCCTTCTTGTTGCAAAATCTCCCCTGGTCCCGGGAGTTGAAAGCCCGTATCCATAGCGTCGAAAAATTCACTCTTATGCCAAAAGCAATAATAAACCTTTACACCGTGTGAGAGTCAAGGGGAAGTTTTCATGTTCGAGCGAAAGTACACGGCGTCCCGGAGATCAGTTCTTCATCTCCAGGAAAGGGCGTCCTCTTCGAGGATGGCGAGGAATTCCCTCGCGGCCGGGGAGAGCGCCCCCGTTTTTCTCCATGCGGCCTGGATGACGAAGCTCTCCTCAAGCGGCGGCGCGGCGAGCTGTTCGAGGGACCCATCGGCGAGGGCGCCGCGGACGTACATGAGGGGGACGAAGGAGATGCCGAGGCCGCTCTGGACGCACTTTTTAATTCCCTCCATGCTCCACAGCTCCATCGTCTTTTCGAGTACCAGACCTTTGCTCCGGAAGAAGTTCTCGATGAAGACTCTGTAGCTGCACCCCTGCTCCGTATGGATGAAGCACTCGTCGAGCTTCCCCCGGTCGAGCGCGTCGAGCAGCAGGTTCCGGTCTTTCCCCGGAGCGGCGACGAAGACCATCTCTTCCCGCCGCAGCGGGCGCGTCTCCAGGTCCGGCGCGTTGAGCGGCGGCATGATGAGCACTGCCAGATCGCTCTCGCCGCGCAGAACCCAGTCGATCATCGCCGGACAGTACGAGTTGCGCATCCGCAGGACGACATGAGGATATCGCTGTTTGAAGCGGGCGAGAGGCTCTCCCAGCCTTGACACCATGACGCTCTCCCCCGTCGCCACGTTCAGTTCGCCCGAGGGTTCGGATGTGCCGGACGCCAGGTTCCGGACGCGCTCCTCCAGGCGGAGCATCTCTTCGGAGAGCCCGAGCAGCTCCTTCCCCAGATGCGTCAGGACCGGCTTTCTGCCCGCTCTGTCGAAGACGGGGCCTGGCGCGTTTTCAGCGTGGGTGGTCACGCTCGTCCTTATGGGGGTGTTCGCAGGGGTGTGCGCGGCGCTTGCGCTGACCGCTCCATCGCCCGCGGCCTTCGGGGAGACGCTGGTGCTCCTCTTCTGGGCCGTGATCGGGTGGGAGATTCTGGGAAACTACACGCTCGAAATCGAGTCGCCCAAGCGGAGCATTCCCCTGGCGGCGGGGATCGCCTTCTGCGCGATCTGCGCAGTGTATCTCGCGATAGCCGCCGCGTTGCCGCGCATCGGGGCGGGCGGAACCATTCCCTCGATGACGGATCTGCTGACGCCCCTCTTCGGGAGTTTCGCCTCTCCGCTGCTCGCGGTGTTCGGCATATTGCTCTGCGTCTGCACGTACCTCATGGTGGTCGGAGGAGTCTCCCGCCTGGTCGCGTCGATGGCCGAGCGCGGAGAGCTTCCCCGCATGCTCGCCCTCAGGAACAAGGAGGGCGCGCCGTCCAGAGCGATAGCGGCTCTTGGGTGCGTCCACGGGGCGGGGCTGCTGCTCTCCTCCCTCTCTGTGCTGGACGTCGCTTCTCTGGTGGGCGCCGCCAACGGACTCTTTCTGCTGAACTCGCTGCTGGCGGTCGCGGCGGCGGCTCGCCTGCTGCGCTCTCCGGCCGTCCGGACGGCCTCTGCCGTCTTGGCCGCGTGCTTCCTGATTCTCTTCGCTCTCGCCGACAGGACGGCGCTGCTGGTCTCGGTGACAGTGCTGCTCTTCTCTTTGAAAGAGGCGAGCCGAGGCGACCGGGTGGCCGTCTCCGGATGAATGCTCGAAGGGGGCGCGAGAAAACGCTTTTCTCCGCGCCCCCTTCGGGTTTTACGGGTGTTTTTTCCGTAGGAGCAACAGCGGCGCCCCCAGCAGGAGCGCGAAGGGCGGCGCGCCTACGGCCGAGCAGCCCGAGCCTCCCGAGGAGGCCGTCTGCGCTTCGGCGCGTATCGAGGCCGCGCGGAAGGAGACGAGGCCCTCGGCGCTGTTGTGGTAGTACGGGCCGTTGTCCGCGATCACGTTGCGCCAGGTCATCAATCCTTCGCCCTCCTCGTAGAAGTCGGGAGGCGTCACGCCGTCGGGGAGCGGCTGACCGGGCTTAATCTCGAACTGGACGCCGCGCTCGGGGATGACGTACCCCTTCACGGCGCGGGCTCCCGCAGCGGCATCCTTCCACTCCGCCAGCGCGGCGTAGTAGCGGACGTTCTGCGGCCACGACGCGGTGAACTCGATCACCAGCTCGCCATCTCCCGATGCGTCCGCGAGCGGCACGTCCTCGTAGGCGAAGGCGTTGTACAGCGTCGCGTCGATGCTCGAAAGCCCCGCCGAGACGTCTCCGGGAAGTCCCCCGAGGTCGGACTCCAGGAGATTCTTCACAGCGCCGAAGAGTTCGCTCGAGGGCGAGCGCAGATCCCGCTCGACCGCCGCGACGTCCGGTTCGCCCGTGGTCTTCCGAGGCGCGGGGGAAGCTCCCTCGGCGAATCCGGAGAGCGCCGTCGCGCTTGTTCCGGAAGCGTCTCCGATGGTGCAGGTACCGTCGGTGGTATAGGATGCGCCGTAGCCGCAGCATATCTGATCCGGCCGATTGCCGGTCACGACGCTGCGGTTTTTCAGCGTCGTCGAGGAATAGGCGCTGATATACATCCCTCCGGCGAGGCTGCTGCACTCGTTGTTTCTGACTGTGCTCCGCGTCATGACGAGCGTTCCATCGACACCGTTGTAGATACCTCCCGAATTTGCCCTGTCCGAGCCGATATTGTTCTCCACGATACAGTCGGTCATCGTCAGAGACACCTCCCAGGAGCCGGTAGCGGTGCTGGCGATTCCCCCGGCTTTAAGGTGTCCTGAAGCCGCGTTCCCGCTGATCGTACAGCTGTTCATGGTGAGGTTTTGTTTGTTCAGGATGCCGCCGCCTCCGGTGTTTCCGGTCACGGTGCAGTTGTTCATCGTCAGCGTCGAATAGTTGTATATCCCGGCGCCGCCGTTGCTGTTCGGGTCGCCGAGGTTGCCGCCGGTGATCGTCAGGTTGTTGAACGTGCAGTCGCCCGTGACGTAGAGGACGCGCTGCCCGGCGCCGTTCTGCTTGATAGTGACGGGACCGGTGATCGTGAGCGCCTTGTTGACGAAGAGGTAGGTGTTCAGATTGACGATGGAGACGGACGAATCGAAAACGACCGAGTCGCCGGCCGCGGCGCTCTCGATAACGCTCCTCAAGGCGCCCGTTCCGCCGTCGCCCCCGTTCGTCACCGTCCATGTCGCGGCCTCTCCCGTCCCCGGCATAAAGGCGAACAGCAACGCCATGAGGAGTACCGCCGCGATTCCGGCGAGGAGACCTCCTGTTTTGGTGAATAGATTCCGTCTTTCTGCGCTTGTCCGTTCCATCGCGTCTTCCTTCTTTCTCGTGGAATATACTCCGCGCGGTCGATGAACGTACGTTTTTGCGCCGTCGTCGACATGCCGCCGGAATAGTGGTGCGTACGCGAGGTATCATAAACCTTTCCACTGTGTGAGAGTCAAGAGGGAATTTCGATTTTTCGGAGTTTTTTATTACGGTATTCTTGCCCGAAGCGCGGGGCGGCGTTCTGAAAGAGGCTACTGCCCCGCGACGCGCTCGTACGGGATGCCGAAATCCTCGCAGATGCCGCGGACGAAGAGGAGGTGGAGCACGGGGGTTCCTCTGTCGAGGAAGTCGAAGAGCAGGCCGCGTTCGGGGTCTTTCGGGATCGCTTCAAAGCGCGTTATCAGGCCATGAGGGAGTTCCAGTACGACCTCGGTCGTTCCCAGGGCGACGACGGGTCCCCCGCAGCTGATGAAGCACTTCACGGGGCGCGGCGTGTCGTCGAAGATTTCGAGGCGGCGACGGATGGCTTCGGCCACGCTCGGCGCGTCGACGCGCTCCTCGCTCCTGGAGGCCAGCAGGAGATCGACGGTGGGGCGCGGGTCCTCCAGCAGCGTCTCCGCCATTCGGTCTCCGGCCCCGCCGGGGGCCACGGCCCGAAGGCGCGTCGCAAGAAGCCCCTCCCGGTTGAGGAGGTCGAGCATGACGGGAAAGGTGAATCCGGGGTCGGTTCCGCCGTACATGGAGGCGCCGTAGGAGAAGACGACCTGCGCGTTCGCCTGCATGCTCTCGACGGCGCAGAGCGAGGCGAGGATGAAGCCGGGGAAGGAGGCGCTCGCGTTCACGGCGACCCAGTCCCCTTCCTCCACGCCCGCCCGCCGGAGGTATTCCGCGACGGCGTCCGCCATGGCGGGGCGGGTCGACGCCTGTTTGTCCGGCAGATGCCCCTGACTGGTCGTAAGGGGCGAGAACTCGACGCCGATCAGGCCGGTTTTTTCCGGGTCCGTCAACGCTTCGTACAGGCCGAGTCTGCACTTTTCTGCGTAGAGGACGCCTTCGCAGCGCGCCATCAGGCGGGACGCCGACCCCTGCTCGATGGCGGAAGCGTCGGCGGCGGTTGCCAGCAGAATGAAAAACAGCAGCGTTCGGAAGAGCTTCATACGGTCGCCTCCTTGGGCCTCGCGGCGGGGCGCCGCGAGGA
>JAHDKR010000079.1 GCA_018436785.1 Synergistaceae bacterium
CATCCTGCCGAACTGCATGGCCCCCATCATCGTCCAGAGCACCCTCGGCGTGGCCCAGGCCATCCTGTCGGCGGCGGCCCTCTCCTTCCTCGGGCTGGGAATCCAGCCGCCCACGGCGGAGTGGGGCTCCATGCTCAGCTCCGGACGGCAGTTCCTGCGCCAGGCGCCCTATCTCACGTTCTTCCCCGGGCTGGCCATCTCGATCGTGGTGCTGGCCCTCAACATATTCGGCGACGGACTTCGGGATTCACTCGATCCCAAGCTTCGCCAGTAGTCCGTCGGGAGGTTTTCGCATGAACGGTCCTCTGTTGGAAGTTTCGGATCTCAAAGTGGTCTACAAGACGTACGAAGGCACGGTGGCCGCGGTGAACGGGCTCGACTTCTCCCTTCACCGCGGGAAGACGCTCGGGCTCGTCGGGGAGAGCGGCGCGGGAAAGACGACGACCGCCCTCTCGATACTCGGGCTCGTCCCCTCCCCTCCCGGAGTTATCGAAAGCGGGCGCATCGTCTTCGACGGGCGCGATCTGCTCTCGCTCCCGGAGCGGGAGATGAAAAAAATTCGCGGCAACAGAATCTCGATGATTTTCCAGGACCCCATGACCTCGCTGAACCCCGTGGTCACTGTCGGCGTGCAGATCAGCGAGGCGCTCGTCGCCCATCAGAACCTCTCGGAGGCGGCGGCGGAGAAGCGCGCGATGGAGATGCTTGAAAAGGTGCAGATTCCCGGCGCGCGCTTCAAGGAGTACCCGCACGAGTTCAGCGGCGGCATGCGCCAGCGCGTGGTCATCGCGATGGCGCTGGCATGCAACCCGGCGCTCATCATCGCCGACGAGCCGACCACCGCGCTCGACGTCACCATCCAGGCGCAGGTGCTCGAACTGATGCGAAGCCTGAAGGACGAGTTCTCGACGGCGATGATCATGATCACGCACGACCTCGGCGTGGTGGGCGAAGTCTGCGACCACATCGCGGTGATGTACGCCGGACGGATCGTCGAGACCGGCACGCTGGAGCAGCTCTTCAGAAGCGCGAAGCACCCGTACACCACGGGGCTCTTCCGCTGCATCCCCGACATCGAGGAGGAAACGTCCCTCATCCAGCCCATCGAAGGGCTGATGCCGGAGCCGCTCGACCTGCCCAAGGGGTGCGCGTTCCACCCCCGCTGCCCGCGCTGCATGGACGTCTGCCGGACGACCCTTCCGCCGGCCAGCGAGGAGAACGGGCACAGGGTGCTGTGCCATCTGTACGCCGGAGGTGGAGCCCATGCCTGATCTCGTGAAGGTTGAAAATCTGGTCAAGTACTTCCCCGTCGCGGCGGGAAACGTCCACGCGGTGGACGACGTCTCCTTCGCAATCAAGGAGGGGGAGACGCTCGGCCTCGTCGGCGAGTCGGGGTGCGGCAAATCCACCACCGGACGGCTGCTGATCCGCCTCATCGAGGCCACCTCGGGGCGGATTCTGTACCGGGGACGGGACATCGCCTCCATGGACAAAAAAGAACTGCACGGTATCCGCAAGCAGGTGCAGATCATCTTCCAGGACCCGTTCTCCTCGCTCGACCCGCGCAAGAGCATCGGCGAGACCATCGGCAAGCCGCTGGAGATCTTCGGTATGGGGTCGAAGCGCGAGCGGGAGGAGATGGTGGACGCCCTGATGGAGAAGGTGGGCTTAAGCCCCCGCCTCTACTACAAGTACCCGCACGAGCTGGACGGCGGACGAAGGCAGCGGGTCGGCATTGCCCGCGCACTCTCGCTCTCGCCGGACTTCATCGTCTGCGACGAGCCGGTCTCGGCGCTCGACGTCTCCATTCAAGCGCAGATTCTGAACCTGCTCCAGGAGCTTCAGGAAAAAATGAAGCTGACCTACCTCTTCGTGTCGCACGACCTCTCGGTGGTGAAGCACATCAGCAACCGCATCGCCGTGATGTACCTGGGGAAGATCGTCGAGTCGGCGCCCTCGCTGGAGCTGTTCAAGAACACGCTCCACCCCTACTCGCAGGCGCTCCTCGCAGCCGTCCCCATCCCGAAGCTCGACCGGAAGCGGGAGAAGTTCATCCTCACGGGCGGCGTCCCCAGTCCGATCAACCCGCCGCCGGGGTGCCGCTTCCACACGCGCTGTCCGTGGAAGATGGACGTCTGCTCCGCCGAGGAACCGCCGTTGATCGACGTGGGCGGCGAACATCTGGTGGCCTGTCACAAAGTGAAGGGCTCGTGATATCATAGAGGCAGAGTGCTCGCCGCGACTTCTTTACACCGGTGAGAACAGCTGGGGAAACACGCAGCAGGATAATCTTTCGGGGCGCGACAACCGAGAAATAAAGGAAACGCATCCCCCGAGAAGGAGGTGAGGCGCATGGATATGGGCATGGTAAACAACGTCATGGCGACCAACCAGTCGAACACGATGGCTCAGGTGAGCACTTCGGTCCAGAAGAAGGCCATGGACATGATGGAACTTCAGGGTCAGATGCTTCATGAGATGATGGCCTCCATGGGGATCGGTCAGAATCTGGACATCCAGGGCTAGACCGATGCAACGAAGGGGGGCGGAAACGCCCCCCTTCGCATGTGACAACGTATTCCGCCGCGCTACGCGTCGAACGGTTTCACCTTGATCTCCCCTTCGTCGTACAGAAGCGCGCCGAACTTGAACTCCTCCCGCACCCGGTAGGTGAGTCCGCGGATCGACACGGAGATGCCGGGGTAGCAGGTACCTCTGACCCGCACCGCGCCGCGTTCGCGCTTTCGCTCCATATCGGCCTCGAGCAGCGCGGCCTCGTCCCCCAGCTGCTTCATCGACGCCTTACACGAAAAGGCGGTCCGGGTGAGCTTGCCCAGCATCGCGCGCTTTTCGTCGTCCAGTCCCTTTTCGGCCTCCGCATGCTTCAGGAAGGCGATGTTCTTCTCCACCTTCTCAAGATTTTCCGTCGTCTGGTGCAGTTCCTTCCTCAGGAAATCCCGCCGTTCCACCTGTTCCGGCAGCGCGCCGACCGCGATCTCCGTCTTCGTGCCCATTTCGCTGCCGAGCGTGGCGCAGACGACCTCGCTTCCGGCCTGTATCTTTCCTCCGGCGATCTGCGACTTTTTTCCCCCCGAGACGACGAGCTTTCCTCCGCACCGGCAGTCGCTGTGAAGCAGCGCGTTCTTGATCAGGATGTCGCCGTCCGCGAAGAGCGTCGCCTGGTCGGCGAAGTCCGCCGCGATGTTGCCCTTCGCCTCGACCTTTCCCTTGCTGACGCCGCGGATACCGCCGACAACGGTGATATTTCCTCCGGCGACCAGAAACGCGCCCTCGACGGTGCCGTTCACCGTGATGTTCTCCGAAGCGCGAACTTCGAAACCGTCCCGGACGACCCCCTTCACCACGACCGATCCGGGAAAGTCGATGTTCCCCGTGCTGTAGTCGACGTCGCCGTTCACTTCAAAAACCGGAAGCACCTGGAGCCGTCCGTTGACCTCCGTAAGATGCCCCTCGACGGCGGCGAGCAGCGAAAGCCCGTCCTCGGAGACGACCGTCCCGGGCCCGGCCGGAAAGGACTTGTCCTTGCCGTTCTTGGCTCCGAGAACGCCGCCCCGGACGGTATGCCCCTCCACGCCCTCCGTCGGCGGCGTCTTCGTTGCAAGCACGTCCCCGGCATGCACCAGGTTGACGATGCCCAAATTTTTAAGATCCACATTGCCATCTTCGTCCTCGACCGGCCCCCTGCGCCCTCCGGTTCCAACGACGACCTCCACGGCCGCATCCGACCCGTGAACTGCGGACGTTCCGCGGGCGACCTCGACGTACTCGTCGAAGAGCTTTTCGGCGCACAGCTTCGCCAGCGCGCTTTTGTCGATCCCGTACACCGCGCCGTGCCTGTGAAGCTGCTCCTCCAGCTCATCGGGCGAAGGCATGGCGCCGCCGAGAGATGGGGGAGAAACAAGAAGCGAGACCGACATGGAGTCCTTCGCCATGGCGACCTTCACCTTCGCGTCGACGGGAACGAACGCGGAGGCGATGAGCACCCGGCGATCCTTTCCATCGAGGAACTTCCGGAGAGCATCTTCATCTCTTTCAGTCACACCGCCCTCCTCCAGGGCGGCATCGACGTCCGCAGGAAAGGGAACGGAATCGCCCCGACAGGCGAGCCAGACGCCCCCTCCTTCGAGCTGCAGGAGGACGTCTCCCTTCCGGATCGTCGTCGACCGTCCGCCTGCGGCGGGGGCCTGCATATCGCTGTTCATCGTCTCGCTCATACGCATCTCCCTTTCCTGTACGCCGCCCGGGGGACGGCGGAAAACACCGTATTTTTATCAATGATACACCAATTCCATCGAAAACGGCAACGAACGCGCACACCTCGTTCCACAGGTTGTTTTTTACGAGGCTTCCGCAAAGGTTTTTTTCAACCCCTTTTATCCGAACATTACCCGGATGTCGAAAAACACCCTCCCGCATTCATTTTTATCCACAGAAAGGCTGAGTTTGTCGCAATGAA
>JAHDKR010000133.1 GCA_018436785.1 Synergistaceae bacterium
CTTCCATGTATGCCCGTTCAACTTGCATGTGTTAAGCACGCCGCCAGCGTTCGTCCTGAGCCAGGATCAAACTCTCGAATATATTTCTCGGAACGCCTCTTTACCTCTTCTTCTCGCTCTTATAAAACTGTCAAGGTTCTGTTCGGGAACTTCAACTTCAACTTCAACTTCAACTTTACTTTTCGCTTCCGTCCCCGCTCTTTCCCGCCGCCGCTCGGGCAGCCTGAAGAGCGCGCCGTTTCAAAGACGCGAGGGGTATCATATCACTTCCGCACGTTTTGTCAATGCCTTTCGGAAAAAAATCATCTGTGCGCTGTTTTCTGGCGACACACAGCTCTTTACTTTAACTGCTAAACACACACTATATTTCCCGGCGCATGGTGAAGCGCAAAACGACATTGCTCATACACATTTGCGGTGCACTTCAACCGATCTCCGCACACGGCACGCACAGGCGTCTGCCGTCCTCCATTGTGCGTATCCGCGTCTCCATCGCGCGCTCGCCGCAGGCGTCGCAATATGCCGATGTGCGGATCACGGCGCGCTCCGGCATCGGCTCTTTCGGTTCGCCGACGGAAAAGAGGGCCTCGTCGCTCTCTTCGAGCAGACGGCGGGCTGACTCCTCGCGGGTCAGTTCGCGTCCGGGGGCTTTGAGCACGAGGCGGACGCCCTTGCCGTCGGAGCGGCGGAAGACGGTGAACGCCTGCTTGCCGTAGTCGCGGAAGACGAGGTTTCCCTTGCCGAAGGTGCAGCCCAATACATACTGCACTGCATCCACGCCGCACGCGTCGTTCTCGGTAATCGCGACAAGTTCTTCATCGCGGTCGCGCCCGACGCCGAGCAGTTTCAGGGCGAGTTTCGACGCCCTCCATCCTATGAGCACGCCGGGGCAGAAGTGGCCGTGAAAATCGATCACGGGCTTCAAGTCCTCGGGGAGATGCATATTCTGTTCCATTGGCAGCCTCCTCTGTGTACGGGCGAAGAATCATAGCACGAAATTATAATTTCGTGCTATTGTAGCATGCGTCTCGGCAAAAGAGAACGGACGAGGCTATGAATTATGACGGAGAACAGAGGAGAGGTCCTCTACAACAAATACTGGCGGGAGGCTGCGTCACCGCGCCTCCCGCCAGTACGTTTCGCCTTACAGCTCCCAGAAGAGCCGGATGACCTTTTCGGACGGTTTCTTCGTCATCTTGGCGACGACGACAAACGCGAGCAGAGAAAGCGCCAGCGAGGGAACGATGGGATGCAGTCCAAGGGGCCTCGGAAGGTAGTAGTTGAAATAGAGGTAGGTTCCGATGCCCGAGACCATGCCGGCGATCGCGCCGGGGGCGTTGGCGCCCTTCCAGTACAGCCCCAGAATGGTGGGCCACAGGAAGGTCGAAAGCTGCCCCGCGGTCGCGAAGAGGTTCAGCCACACCATCAGCTCCGGGGGGTCGAAGGCCAGCGCCACGATGATCAGGCCGACGATGCAGCAGGTGGCGATGGTGATGGTGCGAAGTTTTTTAAAATTCGCCTTCAACTCTGGCTTGATGTAGTTGACGAGCAGGTCGTTGACGATGGCCGCCACCACCACGAGGAGCTGCGAATCCACGGTCGACATGACGGCCGCGAGGGGACCGGCCAGGATGATTCCGGCGACGACCGGGTTGAAAAGATTTGTGATCAGCGTGGGGATCACCAGGTCGCCCGACGCGATTCCGGAGACCTGGGTGACGCCGAAGGCTCCCGCAAGGTGCATCCCCATCAGCAGGACGAGAGAGACGATGGTGCCGTAGATGATTCCCGAGTGCAGGCTCTTCGAGCTTTTATAGCTCATGGCGCGCTGCGCGACGGCGGGAAGGCCGATGATCGCGAAGCCGACGAGCACCCAGAAGCTGGAGACCCACGGGACGGTCATAAATCCTTCCTTCACTCCGTAAGGGGAGATCATGCCGGGATTGATCGCCTTCATCGCCTGAACGATGTTCGCGATACCGCCGCCCTTCATGACGATGGCGATGAAGAGCGCCGCGGTGGACACGGTCATGACGACGCCCTGAAGCGTGTCGTTCAGGACGACACCCCGGAATCCTCCGACCGCCGTATGCACCACGACGGTGATGGCGAAGAAAATAAGAGCGGTCGTGTAATCAAGCCCCGTTGAGCCCTGCAGCAGGCGGGAGGCGCCGATCAGCTGGGCTGCCATGGCCGCGATGAGGAAGAATATGATGGAGAGGGAGGCGATGATCAGCACCGCGTTGCTCTCGTACCGGGCGCGCAGAAAGTCGCTGATCGAGTTGGCGCCCGTCTTCCGCGAGACGATGGCGAACTTCTTCCCCAGCACCATCAGCGTGTAGTACCCGGTTGGGATCTGCGACATGGCAAGGAAGACCCAGGCAAGCCCGTGGGTGTACGCCGTCCCCGGTCCGCCGATGAAGCTGCCGGCGCTCAGGTAGGTGGCGACAAGCGTCATTGCGAGCACGAAACCTCCCGTGCCGCGTCCGCCGGTCATGTACTCTTCCATGTAGGCGGCGCCGCTTCCTCCCTTGCGGAGACTGGCGTTGTTCACCAGCTTCAGGGCATAGAAGCCGATGAAGTACATCAGCGCGAAGTAGCAGACAATAGGCAGAAGCGTCGACCATTGGATCGTGCTCATCGTGCTTTCCCTCCATTCCGAACGAACTCCTCGGCCTCCTCTTTCGTCATCGGATCGAGGGGCATATCCCGCATCTTCCTCGTGACGAGATAGATGGTCGCGACGACCGCGAACACGGAGTTTGCGATGCAGCTGATGAAAAACCACGCCGGGAAGCCCATGATGTAGGAGTACTCCTCCACCGGACCGCTCCCGAGCCCGTAGCCTGCAACAGCCCATATAACGAGGTTGACGATCCCGAGTATGATGCCGTACCAGGCCTCTTTTTCACACTGTTTGTAACGAGGGTCTTCGACAAAGCCGTATTCGTTCGTTTCAAGAACCTGCGATTCCGTTCTTTCCGTCATGGTCTTCCACGACCTCCTTCCTGCTTCTGCCGGCAGATGCCTAGTACAACTTCTCCAGATTCACCTCTTTGTTGAAACTGTACTCGTCGCTCGGGAACTCTCCGTCGAGCGCCTCTTTGTGGAACTGGTTCAGCCCGTCCACCATGACCTTGCGGACGTTGGCGTACAGCTTGACGAATTTCGGCTTGAAGTCTCCGTACATGCCCAGCAGGTCCTGTGTAACCAGCACCTGGCAGTCCACGAAGGGGCCCGCGCCGATGCCGAGGATGGGAATCTTCACCGCTTCGGAGACCGCCTTGCCGACGACCTTCGGAACGCACTCCAGCACGATGGAAAAGGCGCCCGCCTTCTCAAGCTCCTTCGCGTCCTCGATGAGCTGCCGCGCGCGCTCCGGCGTTCCGCCCTGCACCTTGAACCCTCCGAGCTGCGTGGCGTTCTGCGGCGTGAGGCCGATGTGCCCCATGACCGAAATTCCCGCGTCCACGATGGCCCGCACAAGAGGCGCGTACTTGACGCCGCCTTCCAGCTTCACGCAGTCGCACCCCGTCTCCTTGACCAACCTCGTCGCGTTTTCCACGCCCTGTTCGATGCTCTTGTTGTACGAGCCGAACGGCATGTCGCCCACGACGAACGTGTCGGGCGCGCCTTTGACGACGGGTCTGGTATGGTGAATCATGTCCTCCATGGTTACCGCCACAGTGTCCTTGTACCCCAGCATGATCATACCGAGGGAATCGCCGACGAGGATGACCTCGACCTCGCTTTCGTTGACGATGGACGCCGTGGTGTAGTCGTAGGCCGTCACGTAGGCGAACTTTCTGCCTTCCTCTTTGTACTTCTTGAAATC
>JAHDKR010000187.1 GCA_018436785.1 Synergistaceae bacterium
CGACGCCGAGATGCTCGAACTGACGATTCCGGCGACGAGCCCCGCCGTGGGGCGCACCATCATGAGCCTGGGAATGCCGAAGGGAATGCTTGTCGCGCTCATCGTCCGCAAGGGAGACGTCTTCGTGCCGGTAGGGGCCACGGTCGTCCAGGCCGATGACAAGGTGATTATCTTCGCTACCTCCGACCTGATGCCCGAGGCGATGGACTACCTGGGAGTGCAGTAGCCATGCATCTTCGGCTCGTCTCCAAGGTGCTCTCGCTGCTTTCAGCGATCGTCTCGCTCTCCATGCTCTGGCCGCTCGTCTGGTCGCTGTGGGACGGAACGCCCGACGTGCGCGCGTTCCTTCTCTCGATCGCGTTCGGCCTTGCGCTTGCTCTTGTTCTCTACGCCTTCGGAAAGCAGGCCGACTACGACGAACTCGGCATCAAGGACGGTTTCGTGGCTGTCTCGCTGGCCTGGGTCATCGCCTCGGTCGTCGGGGCGATGCCCTACTGGCTGCACGGCACGGTTCCCACCTTTACGGACGCCTTCTTCGAGGCAATGTCGGGCTTCACCACCACCGGAGCTTCGGTCCTCTCGGACATCGAGGCCAATCCGCGCGGCATCCTCTTCTGGCGCGACCTCACCCACTGGCTCGGCGGCATGGGGATCATCGTCCTCAGCCTGGCGATTCTCCCCTTCATCGGTGTCGGCGGGATGCAGCTCTACAAGGCGGAGGTTCCCGGCCCGATCCCCGAGAAGATGACCCCGAGAATCCAGCAGACCGCGCTCTATCTGTGGGGGGTCTACGTGCTGCTCTCGGCGCTCCAGACGGCGCTCCTGATGCTCGGAGGGATGAACCTCTTCGAGTCGCTGACGCACACCTTCGGCACGATGGCGACGGGCGGCTTCTCGCCGCTGAACAAGAGCATCGGCCAGTACAACTCCGCGTACTTCGACTGGGTGATCACCATCTTCATGTTCCTCGCGGGGGTGAACTTCGTCCTCCACTACCGTTTTCTGCTGGGTCGCTGGGGGGCGTTCTGGAGGGACGAGGAGTTCCGGTTCTATACTGTCCTGACCGTTTTCTGCACGCTGACGGTGACGTTCGTGTTGCGTCTGCACGGTACATACGACTCTTTTGTGGATGCCCTGCGCTTCGGCGCCTTCCAGGTGGTGAGCATCATCACCACGACGGGGTACGTCACTGCCGACTACGAGCTGTGGCCGACCTATACGCAGTTCATCCTGCTGCTGCTGATGTTTGTCGGCGCATGCGCGGGCTCCACCGGCGGCGGCATAAAGAATCTCCGGCTTATGGTGCTTGCGCGGCACGTCCGGGCTGAACTCTCCTCCATTCTTCACCCGAAGGCCATCGTGCACGTCCGTGTCGGGGGGAAGCCTGTAGGGCGCGAGATCATCGCTTCGGTAACCTCTTTCTTTATCCTCTATATCGCGATTTTTACCGCCGGAACTCTTTTTATGACCATCCTCGACCTCGATCTGATCACCGCCATGTCGAGCGTCGCGGCGACGCTCGGGAACATCGGCCCCGGCCTCGGCGACGTCGGTCCCATGCAGAACTACGCCGCCATTCCGGACTCGGGAAAGTGGGTGCTCTCGCTCTGCATGATGATGGGGCGGCTCGAGCTGTACACCGTCGTCCTCCTGCTGCTCCCGGAGACGTGGAAGCGGTAGGGGGCCGTTTCTTCGCCGCGCTGTGATAGAATCGGAAGAAGAAAGAGGCTGCATCAAAACGACGAATCGGAGGGGATTTTCGTGAAGCTCATCGACATGAACCGTCTGGAGAACGAGCAGATTCTTCCCGGACTGCGCGCGCGTTTCGTCAACGCGGAGAACGTGTCCTTCGCGCAGTGGACCATGGAGGCGGGCACGTTCTTTCCGCTGCACGACCACGCCCACGAGCAGATACTGAACGTGATCTCGGGAAAGGTGGAGATGACCGTCGCCGGTGAGAAGGTGATCCTCGACGAAGGGTGCGCCCTCGTCCTCGCCCCGGGGGAGCCCCATGCGATGAAGGTGCTGACGGACACCTTCATGGTCGGCGTCTACCACCCGCGCCGCGACGGGTATAAAAAATGACCGCAGGCGGCCTTCGGGCCGTTTTTCCAGTATGCGAAGAGGGGCGGAGAGGGTATTTTCGGCGTTCTTCGGCCCCTCGTTCCGCATCGAATGGAGCGCACCGCTCATGGAGGTTCCGAAATGACGGATGAAACGTACCGGGCGATGCCCCTTTCCTTCTCCTCATCTTCCGGCTGTACGGAGGAGGCCCTCCGGGAGAGCGAGGAGAACTTCCGCACGTTCTTCGAGGCCATCGACGAGCTGGCGAGCGTCATCTCGCTCGACGGCAACATCCTGTTCACCAACGGCGCATTCCGGCGAAAGACGGGCTACGCCGAGGATGAGATTGTAGGGATGAGCGCGCTGGATCTGGAGCTCCCCGAGAACCGGGAGAAGGGCGCCGAGGTCTTCGCGGCCATGCTGCGCGGGGAGCTGAAGAGCTGTTCTATGCCCATGCGGGCGAAGGACGGCTCGCACGTCCTCGTCGAAACGCGGCTCTGGTTCGGCCGGTGGAACGGCGCGCCGTGCGTCTACACCCTCAGCAAAGACGTCGGACCGGAGCAGGAGGCGCAGCAGCGCTTCGAGGCCGTCTTCCGGAACAACCCCGCCATGATGGTGCTCGCCTCGCTGCCCGACCAGCGGTGCGTTGACGCGAACACCACGTTTTTGCGGACGCTCGGCTACGAGAAGGAGGACGTCGTCGGCAAACAGGCCAGGGAGATCGGTCTTTTCATCGACCCGGAACAGCAGCGCGAGATCGGCGAGATGATGCGAAACGACGGCAGGATCACCGACTACGAGGTGCACGCGAAGGACCGGAACGGCGACGTCTTCCACGGCCTCATGTCCGCCGACCGCATTTCTATCCACGGACGCCCCTATCTTCTGACGGTGACGGTGGACATCACAGTCCGCAAGCGCGCGGAGGAGGCGCTCCTGGTAGCCAAGGAGCAGGCCGAGTGGCTTGGGCGGCAGGCGGAGGCGGCGAACAGGGCGAAGAGCGCCTTCATCGCGAACACCAGCCACGAGATCCGCACCCCGCTCAACGGCGTCGTCGGCTTCCTCGACCTCCTGGCGCGAACTCGTCTCGACGACGTGCAGCGGGAGTACGTCGAGGGGATACGCGCGTCGGCGGGCTCTCTCCTCGACGTGATCAACGACGTGCTCGACATCTCGAAGATCGAGGCCGACAAGGTCGAGCTGCGGCCGGCGCCGACGGATATCCGGGAGCTTGCGGGGCAGGCGGCGGATACAGTCCTCGGCACGGCGCGGACGAAGGGGCTGCATCTTACGGTGAACGTCGCCCCGGAGGTTCCGAGGGCGCTCTTCCTCGACCAGTCGCGCTTGAAGCAGGTGCTGATCAACCTCCTGGGCAACGCCGTCAAGTTCACTCACGAGGGGGGCGTGTCGTTCTCGATCCGCTGCGAGGAGGCTGAAGAGGACCGATGCCTTCTCCGCTTCTCCGTCGAGGATACCGGGATCGGCATTCGTCCGGAATCCATGGATCGCCTCTTCGAGCCCTTCTTCCAGGCCGACGTCTCGAACACGCGAAAGTACGGCGGCACAGGACTCGGCCTCTCCATCTGCAGCGCGCTTCTCCAGATGATGGGGAGCGAACTGAAGGTCGAGAGCGTCCCCGGCGAGGGGAGCCGCTTTTTCTTCGACCTGCGGGCGGAGCGCGTCCCGGTTTCGGAGACGACAGAGGAAGAGAGAACGCGGATCGTTCCGGAGGAGCCGTTCCTGTTGACGACGAGACCGACCATACTGATCATAGAGGACGAGGAGCTGAACCGGCGGCTGTTGCGCCTGTTGCTCTCCAAGCTGCTCGATGCGGACATCGTCGAGGCGGAGGGGGGCGAAGAGGGTGTCGAACGCTTCCGCGAGCGCGCTCCCGACCTGATCTTCCTCGACCTCCAGATGCCCGGACGGGACGGCCACTGGACGGCGCGGACGCTGCGGGAGCTGGAGGGGGCGGGGGTGCATACGCCGATCGTCGCCTTCACAGCCGACGTGCAGCCCGCGACGAGAGAGGCCTGTTTCGCGAGCGGCATGGACGACTACATCTGCAAACCCGCCGACCTCTACACGCTACGCGAGGTGCTGGAGCGGCATCTGAAGACGAAAACGTAGCGGGACGTCCGGCGCCCCGCCGGAGACTGCCGCGACAACGCACACAACGAAAGGAAGAAGCGCGCATGATCGAACTGAAGCACCTGACGACGGAACAGCGCAACGAAAAGACGCTCGACCTGGACAGCATGCCCCTCGACGAGGCCCTCCGGGTGATGAACGCGGAGGACGCGAAAGTCGCCCCCGCAGTGGGGGAACAGCTCCCCGCCATTGCGAAGGCGGTGGAGGCTGTGGTCCGCTCTTTCGAGAGCGGGGGGCGACTGCTCTACCTGGGCGCGGGGACCAGCGGACGCCTGGGAATCCTCGACGCGACGGAGTGCGTTCCCACCTTCGGCACGCCGCCGGAGATGGTCGTGGGGCGTATCGCGGGCGGCATGGGAGCGCTGGTGCGCTCCGTGGAGGGCGCGGAGGACAGCCCGACTATGGGCGTGGACGACCTGAAGGAACTCGGGGTCGACTCCAGGGACACCGTGGTGGGGATAGCGGCCAGCGGACGCACGCCGTACGTGATCGCCGCGCTGGAGTACGCGAAGAGCGTCGGCTGCGCGACGGTGGGCGTCACGTGCAATAAAAACTCCGCGGTGGGCGCTGCGGCGGACATCGCCATCGAGATCGACGTCGGCCCGGAAGTGCTCACCGGCTCCACGCGGTTGAAGGCGGGGACGGCGCAGAAGCTGGCGCTCAACATGATCTCCACGATGGCGATGGTGGGCATAGGCAAGGTGTACAAGAACCTGATGGTCGACGTGCAGCGGACGAACGAAAAGCTCCGGACGCGGGCCGTCAACATCGTCGCCGACGCCGCCGAGGTCGATAAAGAGAAGGCCCGGGAGTTCCTCGAAAAGGCGGAGGGGAGCGTGAAGCACGCTATCGTCATGCTGCTGCTCGGCTGCCCGCTCGACGAGGCTCGGGCGAAGCTGGAGGCGGCGAAGGGGCGCGTGCGACTCGCCCTGCAGTGAGGTTTTCCCGCAGCTCCGCGTCGTTGCGCAAAGAGCCGCCGCAGCGGGACGGCCTTCGCGCAACGACGCGGAGCGCGGTATTTCAACAGGAGAGGTGTGTGACTTAATGGAAGCGAACACGGTATTGGCCGGCAGGATTCTGGAGCTTGTCGGCGGCAAGGGGAACGTCTCCTCGGCGGCGAACTGCATGACGCGGATTCGCATGCGCCTGAAGGACGCCTCGAAGGCGGACGTCGCCGGACTGAAGGCAACCGACGGGGTGCTCGGCGTGGTGGAGGGGGCGACGCTTCATGTCATCGTCGGCCCCGGCAAGGCGAAGAAGGTCGCGGACATTCTTGTCGAGGAGTTCGGCGTCGCGCGCGACAGCGCCGTGACCGAGGACTGGGAGGAGAACAAGGCCGCGGTCAAGCAGGGGCAGAAGAAGGGACCGCTCAAGACGGCCCTTGAAACCATCGCGGGCATCTTCATCCCCCTCATTCCGGCGATCATCGCGGCGGGCATCTTCAACGGCGTGGGCAGCCTCCTCGCCACCATGCTGAAGCAGCAGGCGATCGCGGGGCCCGGGTGGGAGTTCGCCCGCCTGATCTGTCAGCTTGGAGGCTCGGCCTTCCTCGGCTACTTCGCCATCTTCACCGGCGTCAACGCGGCGAAGCGCTTCGGCGCGACCGAGGCGCTCGGCGGCATGGTCGGCGCCATGACGGTCGGGGCGCAGATCAACGAGATCTCGCAGCTCCTCGGACTCTTCGACAAGGACGTTCCGCTGAACTCCATCCTCATCACCGGCAAGGGCGGCATCATCGGCGTCATCCTCGGCGTGTACATTCTCGCCAAGGTGGAAAAGCGCGTGCGCAAGCTCGTTCCCGACGTACTCGACCTCGTCTTCACCTCCCTGATCACGCTCCTGATCGTCGCGCTGGGGATGGTCTTCGTCATCATGCCCGTCTCCGGCTACTTCTCAGACTGGCTGGTCGAGGCGCTCGGCCTGATCATCAACTCCGACAACACCGTCGTGAGCATTATCTCCGGCTACGTCCTCGCCGCGCTCTTCCTCCCCATGGTCCTGCTGGGGTTGCACCACGGGCTCATCCCCATCTACGCCATCCAGCTCCAGAACTTCGGCGGCGTCTCCCTCTTCCCTGTGCTCGCGATGGCCGGGGCGGGGCAGGTCGGCGCGGCGGTCGCCATCTGGCTGAAAGCACGGAAAGTGAAGAACACGCGTATCCAGAGCGTTATCGCGGGCGCGCTCCCCGCGGGCGTGCTCGGCATCGGCGAGCCCTTGATCTACGGCGTCACGCTCCCTCTGGGCAAGCCGTTCATCACCGCCGGACTGGGCGCGGGCTTCGGCGGCGCGTACGTCATGGCGACGGGCGTCATGGCCACCTCCTGGGGGCCGTCCGGGCTGGTCGCGCTTCCGCTGATGCAGCCGGGCAGCATCATGAACTACTTCGTCGGCATCCTGATCTCCTACGTCGGCGGATTCATCATCACGTCGCTCTTCATCAAGGAGTCCGACGTCGCCAACGTGTAACGGACATGCACGCGGCCCCGCTTCTCTTCTGAACGGCGTCGCTTTCCAGCGCCCGCCCGGCCGATACCGCCGGGCGGGCGTTTTCATCCTCAGCCGCCGTACTCCTTCTTTCACATCTTCTTCGAAAACTTTTCGAAATCCCCTCTTGACATATTCAGGAATTACAGTACCATAATACCAGAAATGAGAAAGGGAGTCGAGGCCATGAGCGAGGTGGTTGCTGTGTCCGAGGCGGTGTCCCTGGCTTTTCACGGAATGGGACTGCTTGCTTCGGGGGAGAGAAAGAGCGCGAAAGAGATGGCCGAGGCGGTGAACGTCTCGGAAGCCCACCTCGCCAAGGTCTTCCAGAGGCTGGTGCGCGAAGGGCTGGTAGGCTCCACGCGCGGGCCGAAGGGCGGTTTCGAGCTGGCGAAACGGCCGGACGAGATCACCCTCTTCGATATCTACATCGCAATCGAGGGAGTTCCAAAGGGAGACTACTGCCTGCTCCACAAGCAGCAGTGCCCGTTCGGACGGTGCATCTTCGGTTCGCTGCTTAGAAATTTAACGAGAGAGTTCGTCGACTACCTGAAGAACACAACGCTTGGAGATTTGCAGAGGGGAGAAGCGGAATGAACACGATTATGAGAAAGATCATCAAGATAGACGAGGAGAAGTGCGACGGCTGCGGCATCTGCGCCGAGGCCTGCCACGAGGGCGCAATCCGGATCATCGACGGCAAGGCGAAGCTGGTGAGCGAAACGTACTGCGACGGGCTGGGCGACTGTATCGGCGAGTGTCCGCAGGGCGCCATCAGCTTCGAAATGAGAGAGGCCGCGGCGTACGACGAAGAGGCTGTGAAGCGCCACATGGCGGCAAAGGCCGCGGGCAAAAGCTCCGCCGATCCTCTTCCCTGCGGCTGCCCCGGTTCGGCGGCACGCGATCTGCGCGCCGCGCCGTCCGCGACCCTGCAGGCGCGCCCCGAAGCGGCGCCCGCGCCTCTGCAGTCGGAACTTGTCAACTGGCCGGTGCAGATACGCCTCGTGCCGGAGACCGCGCCCTGGCTGCACAAGGCGGAACTTGTGATCGGCGCCGACTGCGTTCCGTTCGCCTTCCCGGACTTCCACAGAACCTTCCTCGCCGGGGGCGACAAGGTCTGCCTCATCGGCTGCCCCAAGCTCGACGACGCGCAGAGTTACGTCGAAAAGCTCACGCGGATTATCTCATACAACGAAACGCCCGCGATCACTGTGGTGCGTATGGAAGTCCCCTGCTGCGGCGGGATGACGCGCATTCTGGAGGCGGCATGCGAGGCCTCGGAGCGGAACATATCGCTGAAAATTGTGACGATAGGTATTCGTGGTGATATACTGGACAAGGAGACCATCAGGTTCTCCAGGAGACAGCCATGAGCGCACTATCGGAGACGTATCAACGGGTACTCGGCATGTTTCGAAAAAATCAAATTCACAAAGGAGGAAGCGCCGGCATGTATTGTTTTCAGTGTCAGGAGACAGCGAAGAATCAGGGGTGCACAGTAAAGGGAGTCTGCGGAAAGCCGGAGGGCACCGCCAATCTTCAGGACCTTCTCATCTATGTCTGTAAGGGCATCGCCGTATACGGCGAAAAGCTGAAGCAGCAGGGGACGGTGGACAGAGAGGCCGGCCGTTTCATCATTCGCGCGCTTTTCGTCACCATCACCAATGCGGCGTGGGACGACGACTCCATCATTGAGTGGATCCGCAAGGGGCTGAAGGTCAAGGACGCGGTCGCGCAGAAGGCCGGCGCCGCCGGAAACCTTCCCGATTGCGCAACGTGGAAGGCCGAGAGCAAGGAAGAGATCCTCGCGAAAGCCATGTCCGCCGAGGTTCGCGTCACCGCCGCGCAGAACGAAGACGTCCGCTCGCTGCGGGAACTCGTCATCATCGGCGGCAAGGGCGTCGCGGCCTACGCCGAGCACGCCGAGGTCCTCGGCTTCGAGAAGGACGAGATCTATTCGGCGCTCATGGAAGGGCTTGCTTCCACCACGAAGTACCTTTCCACCGACGAGATGGTCGGCATGGTCATGAAGATCGGCGAGATCGCCGTAACCACGATGGCGCTTCTCGACGAGGCGAACACGAGCACCTACGGCAACCCCGAGATCACCGAAGTCAATCTCGGCGTCAGGAACAACCCGGGAATCCTCATCTCCGGCCACGACCTGAAGGATATGGAGGAGCTTCTGAAGCAGACCGAGGGTACCGGCGTGGACGTGTACACCCACGGCGAGATGCTGCCCGCGAACTACTACCCCGCGTTCAAGAAGTACGAGCACTTCGTGGGGAATTACGGCGGCTCCTGGTGGCATCAGAACGAGGAGTTCGAGTCCTTCAACGGACCCGTCTTCCTTACCACCAACTGCCTGGTCCCACTGAAGAAGGAAAATACCTACCTCGGCAGGCTGTTCACCACAGGCGTCGCCAGCTACCCCGGCGCGAAGCACATTCCGGACAGGCAGAAGGGCGGCGCGAAGGACTTCTCCGAGATGATCGAGATGGCGAAGAAGTGCGCCGCGCCCAAAGAGATCGAGACGGGCAAGCTCGTCGGCGGTTTTGCGCACAACCAGGTGCTCGCGCTTGCCGACAAGGTTGTTGCGGCGGTGAAGTCCGGCGCGATCAAGCGCTTCGTCGTCATGGCGGGGTGCGACGGCCGCTTCAAGTCACGCGACTACTACACCGACGTGGCGAAGAACCTGCCGAAGGACACCGTCATTCTCACCGCGGGCTGCGCCAAGTACCGCTACAACAAGCTCGACCTCGGCGACATCGGCGGAATTCCCAGGGTGCTCGACGCCGGACAGTGCAACGACTCCTACTCGCTGGCCGTGATCGCCCTGAAGCTGAAGGAGGCGTTCGGCCTCGACGATATCAACAAGCTGCCCATCTCCTACGACATCGCCTGGTACGAGCAGAAGGCGGTCGCGGTTCTTCTGGCCCTCCTTTCGCTCGGCGTGAAGGGCATCCGCCTCGGGCCCACCCTTCCCGGATTCCTCTCGCCCAACGTCGCGGGAGTGCTGGTGAAGAACTTCGACATCAAGCCCATCGGCACCGTGGAGGAAGACGTCGCCGCGATGATGGCGGGCAAGTAGTCGGCGCGGCGCAAGCGCGCCAAAAATGAAAAGAGCGGGAGGATCGCCCTTCGAAAAGGCGTGATCCTCCCGCTCTTTTGTGATGAAATCGTTTCGCCCGGCCTCTAGTTGTACGCCAGGCGGATCTCCGGGGTGGCGAGCGTCGGGGCGATCAGCTCCTGCCACATCGGGGAGTTCCACGTTCCCAGCGCCTCGTGGATGACGAAGTACTTCTCCGGGATCGGGTGCGTGCCCACAACCACCGGAAGATCGAATGCTGTGTTGATATAGCGGCGGAAGTAGTCGATCCGGGGACAGGGCGGGTAGCCCACAACCATGCCCGTGGCGAGGTGGATCACCGTCGCGCCGTTCTTCTTCATCTCGGCGGGGGCGTACTCGATGTTGCCGCCGGGACAGCCGTCGCAGGTAGTGTAGCCGACGAGTTCGACCTCTCTGTCCTTGTAGATACTGAACGCACCCTCTCTGTTGCGTATGGAGCGCAGGCACTTGCCCCCCGCGCACGTGTGGTAGCGGTTGCAGATGAAAATACCTATCCGGACGATGTCGCTGCTCATGAAAACGCCTCCTCGGGTCGAAATTCCGGCCGTACGGCCAGCTTGTTGATATCTGTTCTCATTACTATAAACCTCCCCCGCCGATTTGCAACCCCGAGCATTTCAAAAAGAGAGTGCGTCCTTCGGCGGACGCAGCAGGAACAATGAAATTTGCCCGAGGAATCTCGTGGACGCGGAGAGACGCTGGTAAAGAGATCCCGAGGTCTGTTCGTGGAAAAGCCCGCGGAACTTGTGTGCCCGCAGAAGGTTTTTTTAGGAACAGGGAAAGCTTCCTGCGCCTGTCGGGGAAAAATCTTCCTTGCGCTAATCTGGAATACGAATTATAATCTCACTCTGAGGAATTCAATTTATTCCGTATTTGATTCGAAAGGGTGAGTGTTCTTCATGAAGGGTTTCAACAATCTTCTCATGTCCCGCTTCGGCCCCGCGATCACCGGGGGCGTCGTGGGCGCGCTTGCGGCGCTGCTGGTCTACTTCGGCAACCCCGGCAATATGGGCATCTGCGTTGCGTGCTTCACGCGCGATATCGCGGGGGCCCTCGGACTGCACAGGGCGGGCGTGGTGCAGTACCTCCGTCCCGAAATTCCCGGCTTCATTCTGGGTTCGTTCCTCGCCGCGTTCCTGGCGAAGGAGTACCGTCCGCGTTCCGGCTCCTCCCCCATCGTCCGCTTCTTTCTCGGCTTCTTCGCGATGATCGGGGCGCTGATCTTCCTCGGCTGCCCGTGGAGAGCGTACGCCCGTCTCGCGGGCGGCGACTGGAACGCGCTCGCGGGCATCGGCGGACTGATCGTCGGTATCGGCATCGGCATCGTCTTCCTGTGGCGGGGATTCAGCCTGGGCAAGGCGGACAAGTCGCCCAAGTGGGCGGGGGCCGTCATGCCGCTCGCCGCGCTCGCGCTGCTCGCCCTGCTCTTCCTCAGGCCGCTCTTCGGGCCCGAGGGGACGGGACCGGTCTTCTTCTCGGCATCCGGGCCGGGCGCAGCCGTCGCTCCCGTGGCCATCGCCCTCGGCGCGGGGCTGCTCATCGGCTGGATGGCGCAGAAGAGCCGCTTCTGTACCGTGGGCGCGATCCGCGACCTGATCATGGTGAAGGATCCCCACCTCTTCAACGGCGTCGCCGCGTTCCTCGTCGCCGCCTTCGCGGTGAACTACCTGCTGGGGCAGTTCAAGCCCGGTTTTGAAAGCCAGCCGGTGGCGCATGTCAACCAGATGTGGAACTTCCTCGGCATGGTCCTCTCGGGACTCGCCTTCACGCTCGCGGGAGGCTGCCCCGGACGTCAGGTAATCATGTCCGGCGAGGGCGACGGCGACTCGGCGATCTTTGTGCTCGGGATGCTCGTCGGCGCGGGGTTCGCGCATAACTTCTCGCTTGCGAGTTCGCCCGCGGGCGTGACGGCGTACGGAATGACGGCGACGGCGATCGGCATGGTCTTCTGCCTGGCCGTCGGTTTCCTGTTCCGCATCAAGATGGATTGACGAGGAGGAATGTGAAAATGGCCGATACTGTGATCGTCGACGCCCGCGGACTGTCGTGCCCGCAGCCCGTCCTCGAGACGAAGAAAGCGCTGGAGAAGCTCTCCGGCGGGCGCGTGGAGGTGCTCGTGGACACCGTGACGTCGCGTGAGAACGTCGCCCGCTTCGGCGGAAGCCGCGGCTGGAAGGTGGAGAAAGAGGAGCGCGAAGACGGTTTCTGCGTCGTCCTCGCGAAGTAGTTCAGCGTGAGAAAAACATGCGGCGCTCTTCGGAGAAAACTCCGGAGAGCGCCGTTTTGTTGTCCGTCGAGGCAGCCGCGTCAGGCGGGCAGGAGACCTTTTTCCCGCAGATACTCTTCCAGCAGCGATTTTGTCGCCAGCGCTTCGGCGGTGTTGTCCAGCTCGACGGTCCACCAGCGGCACGACGACTCCAGCACGACCTCCACGATGTGTTCGACGCTCTTCATGCTCTCCAACGGGAAGTGCCGTCCCTCCTCCTTGCCGTAGAAGTGCACTTCCAACAGGCGGGGCAGAAAAGCGCGGGCGATCTCCTCCCCCTTCAGCTCGCCCGACTTCACCTGCTCGGAGGAGACGACGTGCCCCAGATCCATGGTGATGGCGGTATCGGCGGAGGAGGCCCAGCGGAGGATGTTCTCCGGATCGCTCGCGGGGCCCGAGCGCAGATTCTCCAGGCTGACGGTAACGCCGAGCGACCTTCCGTGGTCGGCGAGACGCCGCAGGTTCCGCGCAACCGTGTCGGAGTTCAGCGTCACTCCCTTGGAGAGTCCGGCGTGGACTGTGAGCACCTCGCCGCCGACTTGGGCCATCGCGTCGAGCGTGCGGCGGTGCGCGTCGAAGGCGGCTTCCGCGTACTCGGCGCGCGCGTCGCCGAATTCGAGGCCGAAGTAGCGCGTGTGGTAGCGCACCGGGACGTTGCGGCGGCGGGACTCGGCCGTGTGGATGGGCAGAAGCTCCAGTTGCTCCGGGTCGGGCGTGTACTCCAGCGCGAAGCCGTGTTTCAGCGCCCAGGGGTAGCGGCTCTCGGGGTCTGCGGCCTTCACGCAGAGGGCGAACGTGTGGTGCGGCGGAAATTTCATGGCGTAGCCTCCTTTTTCATCGGGGCGGCTTCCGGAGATGTGTTTCCGAACAGCCGGAGGTCCTCCGGGGAGAAGCGCAGCGAGACGCGCTCTCCGGGGGAAGCGGTGCGCGCGGATGCGGCGCTCTGTTTCACGACAAGCGGCCGCTCCGCCCCCACGTCGATTATAAAGCGAATCACGGGCCCGATAAAGGGGCTGCCTTCTGGGCCGGAGCCTGTCTCTGTATAAGCCTGGCAGTCCCTTCCCGCCCTTTTCTGAGGTTTCTCGGTCCTTTCGTGTTTTTTGCTTCTATGGCCTTCCCGCTCGCACTGCTTCTGGGTCTTGAGGGAATTCTACGCTTCCGGGACGTCCGGGGAGAAAATGTCCGGAAACGCCTTTTTCCGCTCCTCTTTCTGCTCTTCGCGGCCACTTCGTACGTTGCAGGAAAACATGCGGGCCTGAGGTCGCTTCTGAACGACGGGTTCATGGTGCTCATGCTCTTTCTGTCGGCGTGCTTTATGGTGAAGGGGACGCGAGGATTGGAACAGGTCGTCCACGGGATAAGCGCTACGGGCTGTCTGCTGCTGGGTACGGCTCTGTCCTACCGGTGGTCGCTCGCCTTTGCCGGAATCGTCGGCGAGCAGATTCACGCCTCTTCCCGGCTGGTCTACTTCGCCGCGATTCTGTGGACGCTGACGACCTGGAGCTTCGGAGCCAGCATGGCGGTCATGCTCAGAACACGGCAGTACATTCTGAGGATGGCGGATTACGACTCGCTGACGAGTCTCCCGAACCGAAGAAACTTCGACAGAAATCTCGATATGCTCTTTTCGCGGAAGAACGGCGCCAAGCGCCCGTTCGCCATAGTGCTTGTCGACCTCAACGGATTGAAACGGCTCAACGACACCTACGGGCATGCGCTTGGCGACAGGGCGCTGATCCTGACGGCCGAAGCGCTTGCGCAAGCTATAGGGCCCGGGCAGATGGCCTCGAGGTTCGGCGGCGACGAGTTCGTTTTGCTGGACCGGGGAGCGGCTGACCGGAAGAGCGTAGAAGATTTCCAGGACAAAATCCGTCGCGGAGTCGAACGTGAGTATCCGCTCGACGACGGCAGAAAGCTTCGTCTGCGAATCAGCATCGGAAGCGCTCTTTTCCCCGATGACGGGACGAAAGCGGGCGATCTTTTTCATATGGCGGATCAGCGAATGTATCGGGAGAAGCAGAAGCGCCATGCCCTTTCCGAGGTGGTGTATCCTGCGGGATACTTAGATTCAGAGAGTGCCCGGGAACAGGGGGATGAACGTCCGGCTTGACGTTCGTTCCTCTCGAACTTATATCCGGGGACGCTGCGAAACCAAGAGGAGGCGTCCTCGTCGCGTCTTTTTCCTTCCGGACCTACCATCAAAACATACTCTCCCCCTCTTCCTCGCATCTGGCTACAACCGAGATTGACACCCCTGCGCTTTTCCTGTAGCATTCATATTTGTGATAACTTTAATCACAATACGAGCAAGGAGAGGATTACGTATGAGAAAAATCATGACGCTTGTCGTACTGGTCGCGCTCGCCGTTTCGGTCGGGACGGCGGCGTTCGCCGAGGCGGACAAGCCCCTGGCGGGGCGGAGCATCAGCATCTTCACCGCCGCGACGGGCAAGGACGAGACGTTCGCCGAATTCACGAAGGACACCGGCATCGAGGTGCATTACCTCGAAATATCGTCGGGCGAGGTGCTTTCGAGACTGCGGGCTTCCGGCGGGAAGAACCTGGCCGACGCGTGGTTCGGCGGCGGCGTCGACAGCTACATCGCGGCCGGCGAGGAAGGTTTCCTCGAGCCGTACCGCTCTCCCGAGGCCGAACTGATCCCGGATGAGTACAAGTCTCCCGAAGGGTACTGGACCGGACTTTCGCTCGTGGCCGTCGACCTGATCGTGAACACCGACGTGCTGAAGGAGAAGAATCTGCCGCTGCCCAAAACATGGCTCGACCTCGGTAAACCCGAGTACAAGGACGAGCTGATGATGAGCAACCCGACCATCTCCGGGACGAACTACGCCGTCATCTTCCACCTGATCCGGCTCTTCGGCGAAGAGGCGGGGTGGGACCTTCTCCGGAAGATGCACGAGAACATCCCCTTCTACACGAAGCGCGGCGCTGCGCCCCCCAACAAGGCCGCGATGGGCGAAGTGGCTATCGGGATCGACCCGTACGACGTCGGCGTGCAACTCATCGCGCAGGGGTACCCCGTCGTCTCGATCTTCCCCGAAGAGGGCGTCCCCGGCTTCCTCGCGCCCATCGCCCTGATGAAGGGCGCCAAGGACATGGAGGCTGCGAAGGCCTTCATCGACTGGTGCCTCTCGAAGCGCGGGCAGGAGGTGCAGATGACGTACACGGCGAAGGTCGGAACCCGGCCCGACGCGGAGGTTCCCGAGTATCTGCAAGGGCTGAAGAACGCGAAGATCGTCGTGGCGGATCCGGTGAAGGTCGGCGAGATGCGCAAGGGTATTCTCGACAGGTGGCAGCAGGAATTTGGTTCCAAAGCCGAGCAGTAGCACGCACTCGAAGGGGGCGTTCCTCCCGGACGCCTCCTCCGTTCTGTACGCTCTCCTGACGGGGGGCGTACTTGTTTTTATCCTCTGGCCGACGGTCGCCATTCTGAAGGAGAGCGTCCTGATCGACGGCGCGTTCAGCCTGGAGCGCTACCGCGACCTGCTGACGGACAACCGGACGCTGCTGAAGAACAGCCTCTTCGTCGGATGGTGGACGGCCGTCCTTGCGGTGCTGATCGGCCTGTGTTGCGCCCTCTACGTGACGCGCACCGCGTTTCGGGGGAAGCGGGCGGTGCTGGGGGTTCTCCTGATGACGATGATCGCCCCTCCCTTCGTCTCGTCCCTCTCGTACATCATGCTCTTCGGACGGAGAGGGCTCGTGACCTGGCGGCTTCTGGGACTTCGCTGGAACCCGTACGGAGCGCACGGCGTCGTTCTGATGGAGTCCGTCGGGCTGGCCGCCGCCGCCGCGTTCCTGATTATGGCGGAGCTCCGCGGCATCGACAGAAGTCTTGAACAAGCCTCGTTCGACCTCGGCGCGGGAAGGTGGGAGACGCTGCTCCGCGTCACGCTTCCGCTCGCCCGTCCCGGCATCGTCACCGCGGCGCTGATCGTCTTCATCCGCTCGCTCTCCGACTTCGGCACCCCCATGTTCATCGGCGGCAACTACAATGTGCTCGCGACGCAGGCCTACATGACCGCGATGGGCTCCTTCGACCTTCCGAAGGCCGCCGCCATCTCCACGCTCCTCGTCATCCCCGCCTTTCTCGTTTTTCTGGTCTACCGGAAGCTGATGGCCGGGGCGCCGCTCTTCTCCTCCAAGGCGGTCGCCGCCGGAGAGGAGCGCTCGCTGCCCGCCGCCGTGCGCTGGTTCGTCTTCGCGGTCGTCTGGAGCTTCGTTCTCTTCGAGGGCATGAAGTACGGCGCGATCTTCTGCGGCGCGTTCGTCAGGACCTGGGGCGTCGATTATTCCTTCACGCTCCAGCATTTGCACACGCTCCAGTTCAGCAAGCTCGCCAGCCTGCTCCGGAGCGTCCGCTACTCCTTTGTCGCCGCCCTCGCGGCAGGCTTGATGGGCGTCGTTCTGGCCCGCTTTCTCGGGAGGCGCGCCACGCTGTTCAGCCGGATCGTCGATTTCATCGCGGATCTCCCCTTCATCCTGCCGGGGCCGTTCTTCGGCATCGCCTATCTGCTGGCCTTCAACCGGCTGCCCGAGGCCTTCCTGGGGACGGGATTTCTCATCGTCGCCAACTGCGTCTACCGTCAGCTTTCGCTCGGTATCAAGAGCGGCGTCTCCGTGCTGGGGCAGATCAATCCGGAGCTCGAGGACGCCGTCCGCGACCAGGGGGGAGGAAGCCTCGCCGTGCTCCGGGACGTGATCGGGCCGCTGCTGATGCCAGCCTTCCTGGTGAGCTTCATCAACACCTTCACGTTCACCATGACCACCATCGGCGGCATCATTTTCCTTGTCACGCCGTACACGAAGGTGCTCACGGCGGAGATGTTCGACGCCATACAGAGCGGCGACATCGGCGCGAGTTCCGTGATGGCGTCGGTGATCATTCTGGTCGCCATGACGGTGAACACGGCGTTTTCATGGCTCCTCCTGAAGAGGAGAACAAAAGGATCGGAGGCGGAGTATGTATCTTCGGTTGGAGCGGCTCGATAAACGGTTCGACGGCACGGATGCGGTACGCGGGCTCTCTCTCGACGTCGAACGGGGGGAGATGCTCTCGCTCCTGGGACCGAGCGGATGCGGCAAGACGACGACGCTGCGTATGGTCGGAGGCTTTCTCCGGCCCGACGGAGGACTGATCGTCCTCGACGGGGAGGACATCACAGGGCTTCCTCCGGAGCGGCGGCCTACGGCGACGGTCTTCCAGAGCTACGCGCTCTTCCCGCACATGACAGTGCTGCGGAACGTGATCTACGGGCTGAAGTTCCGCAAGGTCCCCCGCGAAGAGGCGCTCGCGGCGGGGCGGGCGATGCTGGAGAAGGTCGGTCTTCCGGGGGCCGGAGGCAAGACGATCGACCAGTTGAGCGGCGGCGAACAGCAACGGGTAGCCCTCGCGCGGGCGCTGATCGTCCGGCCGAAGGTGCTCCTCCTCGACGAGCCGTTGAGCAACCTGGACGCGAAGCTCAGGGTGCGGATGCGCGGCGAGATCCGCCGTCTGCAGCGGGAGTTCGGCATCACAGCGCTCTATGTCACGCACGATCAGGAGGAAGCGCTCGCGCTCTCTGACAGGGTGGCCGTGATGGAGAGAGGGCGCATCATCCAGACAGGCACGCCGCGCGAGGTCTACGGCGCGGCGGCGAACAGCTTCGTCGCGGACTTTATCGGCAGGAGCAATATCCTGACCCTGGAGGACGGAAGCACGGTCGCCGTCCATCCCGAGGACATCCGCCTTTCGAGCGGCGGCGAGGGCATGGAGGGCGTCGTCTCCGACCATCAGTTCAAGGGAGCGGTCATCACCTGGTTCGTGGAGGCCGGGGGGCGCACCGTCGAGGCGGACGTGCCCGGAAGGTCCGGGGACGCATGGAGGACGGGCGAGCGCGTCCGGATCTCGTTCGAAAGGGAGAGCGCGACGCTGCTGAGGGAGTAGGAAGCGAGTCCACGGACAGCGGCTCGAAATCGGGTATCCGGAGAGGGTGCGCAAGCGGGCGGTCGACGCGCGCTCTTCGTCGGCGGCGCGGGAGAAAGACGACAGGGATCGTCGGCGCCTGGGAAACGCACGTTATACGACGATCGCTCTCCGGACGCGCGCCTTCATGGCGCCCAGCACCGCCGCGCCGAGCGCTCCGGCCGTCTGGGAGTGTTCGGATGAGCGGAACTCCAGCCCCGTCTTCCGTTCGAGCATCCGTCGCAGCGGCGCGCACCGTGCGAGTCCTCCCGTGAACAGCACCGGGCCGCGCGCCGCGACGCGCTGCAGCATTCCCGCCGACCGCGACGTGATGGAGTCCAGCACGCCCCGCGCCAGCGCCTCCTTCGCTACGCCGGAGGCCAGCAGCCCGACCATCTCCGACTCCGCGAAGACGGCGCACATGCTCGAAATAAGGTGCGTCTCGCCCTCGCCGAGGGCGTCGAACCAGCGGAGGTCGACCTCCAGCAGATTCGCCGTCATCGTGAGAAACCGCCCCGTTCCTGCGGCGCACTTGTCGTTCATCAGAAAGTCGACGACGCTCCCGTCGCCGCCCAGCGCGATGGCCTTGCTGTCCTGACCGCCGAGGTCGAGCACCGACCGCGCCTCCGGCTCCAGAAAGAAGGCCCCCGCCGCGTGGCACGTGATCTCCGTGATAATGTCGTCGGCCTCGCGGAATATCTTCCTGCCGTACCCCGTCGCCGTGACGCGCGCGAGGTCCGTTCTCCGCAGCCCTCGCTCCAAGAGAAGGTCGGCGAGCGCCCGCTCTCCCGTCTCGGCGGGGCTCCACCCCGTAGGAAGAACGGAGCGCGCCAGGATCGAGCCGTCGAAGAGGACGGCTTTCACGCCCGTCGAACCGATGTCCACGCCCGCTGTGATCGTCGTCATCTCATATCATCTCCAAAAATGCGTTCATACGGGTCGAGAGCTGCCCCTCGTCCCCCTGCGAATAGTCGGTCTCCACCGCGATATACGGAATTCCGAGCGCCTTCAGGTGCTCGCGCACCGAGAAGCTCTCCACCGAGTAGGTGTGGCACGCCTGCAGAATCACATCCACCACGCCGTCGACGGCGTACTCCCCGCAGAAGCGGGAGAGGAACTCCAGCCGCCGGGGGTTCGGGCTCATGCACGAACAGGGAATACGCAGATAGCGGTCGGCGATCGCCTCCATCGGCGGGCAAGATTCGTCCACAAGATCGGAACTGCTCTTCAGGTTGCCGCAGTTCTCGAAGGCGACAACCGCGCCGCCCCCCTGTTCTTCCACCGCGCGAATCACTTTGTGCAGGCTCTTCCCCAGCGGGCAGCCTGTAATCAGGATGCGCTTGCGTCCTTCCGCTTCGCGCCCCTTTCCGAGCCGCCGCTCCTCTTCGAGCGCGGCAGTCAGCTCCTCCACGACCGAGAGCGCCTCCTCCGACGCCATGGAATACTTCAGATAGTCCGAGACGGCCAGGATTTCGAGCCCCGTCAGCGGGGACGGGTCGAGCCGCGCTACGGCGAAGAAGCGGTTGAGGACGCGCCGTTCGCGGTTTTTAAGGCGGATCGCTTCGCGGAGCGCGTCGTCGGTGATCGTCCTTCCGTAGAACGATTCGAGGACGTCTTTCAGGCGTTTCGTCTCCGCCCGCCAGAGCGCGCGGGCCGTCTCCCCCTCCGTGGTCTGGGGGAGCTGCATCACGTGGACGGGGCGGAGGCGGTTCAGGTACTCGTACATCTTCTTCTTGCCGTCGCAGGTGGTTTCGCCGATGACGATGTCGCAGAAGTGGAAGTACGGGCAGGTGTCGGTGAGGGCGAAGCCGTAGCTCGCCTTGATCAGCGGACAGAGGTTGCGCGGCAGGTGGGCCTCGGCGGCGGCGATCGGCTTTTCGCTGGTGCTGCACAGCGAGACCGAGACGCCCCCTATGGCGCGGACGAGCTCCCAGGGAGTGAAGACGCAGAACGTTCCGACCACGGGAACGCCCCGCTCCTTCGCCTCCTTCACGCGCACCGGCGCGGCGGGCGATTCGTCGGCGATATGGTCGAGCAGGACACGGGATGAACGAAGCGTTGCCATGAAACGGAAACCCCTTTCAGGAAGCAGGCGGCGAGAGGAGATGATAGGGCGCCGCATTTGCCGTTATTATAATAAAAATTATAACCGAAAGAGGTTTTTTTAACAACGGGAACGATGACTCTCCCTCATTCTTTCCCCAGGCTCTCCAGTTGAGTGACCCATTCGTCGAAGTGTCTGCACTTCTTTCGCAGGGTCGGCAACCCGATATGCGCCGCTACGGAAACGCCGGCAGTCGCTTTGTCGTATTCGGGGATCTCCCGAAGAATTCGTTTTGAAGGCGCCGTCTCGGGGCCATCGTCGATAAGCTCCGGATTCTGCTCGTTCACCATGTCGACCAGGTTGCGAATGGCTCGTTCGTGCTCCAGATACTCCCAATCGAGTTTCGTCGGATCCGCCAAAATCAGTGCTTCGAACTCGTGTATCTGGATATAAGGGAGAAAACGACGGTCGAATATCGCCAATTTGAACGCGTTTTCAAGCGCCTCCACCCGTGTGTAGGGTTCGAACCGTTCGCACTGGTCGTAGTCCGGAAAATCGGAGGGCAAGGCGTACAGGTCGAACATAGTGGTAAATCGACAATCGGACGATTTATCCTCTTTCATCCAGGTTTCGATGTCCGCCAAGGCCTTCTGAAACTTCACGAGTCCGCCTCTGTACTCCTTGGCCGCCCGCTTGTCTTTGCTGGTAAGCACGCAACGGGCATCCGCATACACTCCGAACTGCGCCAGATGAGGGATGAGAAGGACGTCCACGAACTTCTTCTCGGTCTGCCCTTCAGCCGTGACGTGCAGGCGGATCATGGCTGCCCTCCCAGCACGTTCTTCTCCAGGAGTTCGGAAAGGCTGTAGCGGGCCAGCCACTCTTGCAGGTGTTCGGAGTCCAGCTTCCTGAAAACGGAGCAGCCGTTCTTCTCGTCGCGTTCGACGATCAGCAGATGTTCGGGATCGAATTCGTCCACGAGGCGCATCGACTGCGTCGCCGCAAGAATTTGCGCATTTTGGGACGCCGTTCTTATCATTCCGGCAAGGTCGGCGATAGCGGCGGGGTGCAGGCCGAGTTCCGGTTCGTCCAGTACAATGAACTTCGGCAGCAGCGCCGGTGGTTGGAGCAAAAGCGTCGTCAGCGCCATGAAGCGGAGGGAACCGTCGGAGATCTGATCGGGATCGAAAAGATAGTCTCCGCCAAGAGAGTCGGTCCAGTTCAAGCGGACGTACTTCTCGTTGCCCGGTACGGTCAGGAGCGAGAAATCGCCGAACTGCGGCATCACGCGTCGGATATGCCTCACAATACGATCATAGTATTTCATGTATTCCGAATGTTCCTTGAGCATCTTCAGGAAGGCGGCAAGATTGCCCGCGTCGCTGCGCAGATAGGCGGCGTCGTCCACATACCCGCGGCTTTTTATCTTCGCGGTATCCGATGTATCGTGGAACTGATAGGCGCGTATGCCGGAAAGAATCCGGAAGAGCACTCTGCTTGTTTTACGTTCGTCCTTTCCGAGACGAACTTCCGCACCGCCGCTTTCCAGAAAGAACTCTTGAGCGGAGGTCTCGCCTTTCTTTAAATAGGTGACCTTTTCACCGCCGATGAACAGACGGTCCGGAAGGCCGTAGGAGAGTCTCGCCTCGTAGGTGTCGTCCGCCTCCTCCGAAGAGAAAAAGAGGGAAAAAATAATCGACTCGGTCGTTCGGGGTCCGTAGAAGAGCAATTGCTGAACTCCCTGTCTTCCAACATAGCTCTGAAAAGCTCCAGTCATCATAAAATTCAGCATTTTGAAGAACGAGACAATGTTGCTCTTCCCGGAGCCGTTCGCGCCGAGCATCACGGTGATGTCACCGAACGGAATCGTCTGTCCGGTTCGTCCGTCGATCGATTTGAAGCCCTTCAGTTCGATACGCCGTAGTTTCATAGAACTCCCCTCCGCAGCGCGCTCTCTATTCAGTCTCTCGGTGCGGGACGATACGCGCCCAGTCTTTTCTATCATATTTCCCGGTGTCCGGCAAGGCGTACCGCCTTTTACCGCGATGCCTTTTTCACGATGTTCCTCCGCTTTTACACTTCGTTTATGACGATTCTTCGCTACCTCGCCCTCCTGCGCGCGAGCAGCGCGTAGACCGAGACGGAGAGAAGGATGACGAGGCCGTGGACGAGGCGCGTCCAGAATCCGACCAGCCCCGCGCTCACGATTCCCGCCTCGATGATGCCGATGATGATCGCGCCGATGAAGGAACCGTAGATTGTTCCCTCGCCGCCGTAGGCCGAGGTGCCGCCGACGAAGACGGAGGCGAAGACCATCAGCATGTACCCCTCCCCCTGCGTGGGCCACCAATTGTTCAGCTCGAAGGTGGCCAGGATTCCGGCGAACGCTGCGAGCAGACCCATCAGGGCGAAGACCGCGATGCGGACCCGCCCGACAGGAATGCCCATCATCTCGGCGGTGTTGCGGTTGTCGCCGATGAAGAGGATCGCGTCGCCGAACGGACGCCTGTTGAGCAGAAACGCGAGCAGAAGGGCGAGCGCGACGGCCCACAGGGCCTGCGCCGGGACTCCCCACTCGCCGATCCTTCCCGCGAGCAGAAAGTGCAGCGTCTCTCCCCTCAGCTCGGGGAGCGCGATCGCCAGACCGTCCGCCGCGAGCAGCACCAGCCCTCTCCAGAAGAACTGCGTTCCTATGGTGGCGATGATGGAGGGGATGCCGACGACGACGACGAGCAGGCCGTTGATCCAGCCGATGAGCGCCCCGGCGCAAAGGGCTGCGAGCACCGCGACGGGCGCGGATACTCCGAAGCCGCTGTAGAGCGACGCGAAGACATAGGCAGCCGCCGCCGTGACGGAGGGGAAACAGAGGTCCATTTCACCCAGAGTCACCACCATGGTCATCCCGAGCGCGAGAATGAGCGTCACGGGGATGGTGGACAGGAACGAGCGGTAGATCCGCGCGCCGGCGAAGGTCGTCGGACTTGCGACGGCGAAGACGCCCCAGAGGAGGAGCAGGGCGAAGGTGATGAGCATCTGCTGTCGATAGTGCGCAGCGAGGCGTTTCATACATCCTCCCCCTTTCGCTCCGCCGGGGGCACGCCGCCGCCGAGCAGTACGAGCCTCGCGAGCTCGTCGAGCGATGTATCGCTTCGGTCGCGAACGGCGGCGATCCGTCCGTGCTCCATGATGGCGAAGCGGTCGGCTATCTCGTGGACGTGGTGCAGCTCGTGACTGATGAAAACACAGCAGCGCCCTTCGCTTCGTATCCTGTCCACGAACGAGAGCACCTTTCGGACCTCTCCCGCTCCGAGTGCGGTGGTCGGTTCGTCGAGGACGATGATCGAGGCGTCGAAGTACATCGCGCGGGCGATGGCCAGCCCCTGCCGCTCTCCGCCGGAGAGGGTGCGTACCTGCGAATCCGCGTTCAACCCCGCGCCCTTGAGACCGAGAAAGCCGGAGAGCAGCTCCATCGTGGCGGCCTTCTCCCGTTCGACGTCGATACGCCGAAAGAACCCCTTCACTCTATGCCGCCCGACGAAGACGTTGCGCCACAGAGGCTGCTTCTCTCCGAGCGAGCGCTCCTGGTAGACGGTCTCCACCCCCGACGCGCGGGCGACGGCGACCGTGTAGCGCTTCCAGTCCACCAGACGCCCCTCGATCTCCATCTCCCCCGAGTCGGGGGAGTGCAGCCCG
>JAHDKR010000135.1 GCA_018436785.1 Synergistaceae bacterium
ATCGGGGTAGCGGATCGCGCGGGCGGAGGCCTGTCCGTATGTTTTCCATACCGTGGTCCGGCAGCCGCCGGATCCATAGCGTGGAAAACGGGCTGTAGAGGTTCGCTTTCATCGTCTAGCGGTTGTCGTCGCTGTAGCGCCATTCATTTTTCATCGTGTTGCGAAGCAGAACGTCAGGGGTCTGGATCGGCCCACGGGCTGTACTCCATAGGTGTGCAGCGTGCGGGAGGGTGTGCATAGCGGCAGCTTGTGGCGCGTACCCAGCAACGCCTTGTTGAACTAAGCCGCTGCGCGACAGTTGACTGATTCCACATCTGTCGTTCCTATTCACGGGGGTCATGGTACCGAGAAGTGGGCGGGCAATCAAGCCCGTCCGCAACCCAGGAGACAGACCATGAGAACAAAGAAGGACGCGGCGGGGGATTTGCGGCGGCGGATGATCGAGGAGATGCAGCTGCGGCGCTACTCGGAGCGCACGCAGGAGAGCTATGTCCGGGCGGTGGGGCGGCTGGCGGGCTGGTGCTGGAAGAGCCCCGGCGAGGTGGGCGACGAGGAGCTGCGCGCCTACTTCCTGTATCTGCGCAACCAGAAGCGGCTGGCGCGGGCCACGACCACGATCGCGCTGTGCGCGATCAAGTTTTTCTTCGAACAGGTGCTCAAGCGCGACTGGACGGCGATGGATATTCCCCGTCCCCGGGCGGAGCACAAGCTGCCCGCCGTGCTGTCGCGCGAGGAGGTCTGGCGGATTCTGGGCGCGGTGCGCGAGCTGCGCCACCGGGCCTGCCTGACGCTGATCTACAGTTGCGGGCTGCGCCTGGGCGAAGGCTGCCGCCTGCAGGTGGGCGACGTCCACCGCGACCGGCGCGTCATCCATGTCCGCGCGGCCAAGGGGAACAAAGACCGCTATGTGCCGTTGCCGCCGGAGACCCTGGCACTGCTGGGCGAGTGCTGGAAGATCCACCGCAATCCCACGTTCCTGTTCCCCTGCGTGGGCCGCGGCGGCGTCCACGGGGGCGGCGCGGACAAGCCCGTGCCGATTTCGACGGTGCAGCAGGCGTTCCGCAAGGCGATGCTTGCGGCGGGCGTGACCAAGGATGCCCACGTGCACACCCTGCGCCACAGCTATGCGACGCATCTGCTGGAGAACCAGGTGAACTTGCGCCAGATCCAGGCCTGGCTGGGCCACCACTCGCCCAAGACCACCGCGGTCTATACGCACCTGACCGCCGAAGGCGCGGCCGCGGCGGTCGCCAGGCTCAACGGACTGATGACGGCGCCGTAGCGTGGGCGCCCTGGCGGAGATTCTCCGCCGTCATGGCCCGGCCTACCGGGCGCGGTACGCCGATCGCATGCCCTGGGACCAGTTGAAGGCCATGCGCGCGATCGTGACGTGCCGCACGCCGGCGCTGGGCGGACAGCGGTGGGAATGCCCCCGGTGCGCCCGGACGCACTGGGCGCTGCACTCCTGCGGCAACCGGCATTGCCCGGCCTGCGGCGGCGACGACGCGCGGGTGTGGCTGCGCCGGCAGGAGGCCCTCCTCCTGCCGGTGCGCTACCACCTGTGCACCTTCACCGTGCCCAAGGAACTGCGCCGCGCCATCCGCTCGCATCCGCGCGAAGGCCTCGCCCTCCTCTTCGAGGCCTCGTCCTCGACGCTGCTGGACGTCTGCGCCAACCCCCGATGGCTCGGCGCCCGGCCGGGCCTGACGGGCGTGCTGCATACGAACGGCCGCTCGCTCGTGTACCACCCCCACGTCCACTTCGTCGCCACCGGCGGCGGCCTTGCCCCCGATGGCACCTGGCGCGAGGCGCACAAGAAGTTTCTCGTGCCGGTGCAGGCGCTCTCGGAAGTCTTCCGCGCGCGCTTCCGCGACGGACTGCGCCAGCGCCTGCCGGAGGTGTTCGCGACGATCCCCGCCAAGACCTGGACGCGGAAGTGGGTGGTGCATTCCAAACCCGTCGGCGACGGCAAGAACGCCCTGCGCTACCTCTCGCGCTACGTCTACCGCGTCGCCATCGCCGATTCCGCCATCGACGCCCACGACGGCGACAGCGTCGCGTTCCGCTACCGCGAGACGCAAACGAAGAAAGTGCGCCATATGAAGCTGCCGGCGCCGGAGTTCATCCGCCGCTTCCTCCAGCACGTCCTGCCCTCGGGATTCGTGAAAGTCCGCCACTACGGATTGCACCATCCCTCGCGCAAGCGCACGCTCGTACTCGTCCGTGCCATGCTCTGCCTGCTGCGGAACCGGCCCATCCCCGCCGCCCCCGAACCCGAGGAACCCCTGCCGCCGCCGCGCTGCCCGCATTGCGACATCCCCATGGAGCGGCGCGAACGCACCTGGCGGCCCCTGCCGGGCCCCGTGCCGCCGCCCTTCGCTCACGCCCGGGGACCGCCCGCCGCCTCATGACAACGCCCGTCCAGATCCCCTTGAATTTCCGACGCCACGCGCGACGGCCCGCCCCGGCTTGCCCCGATGGCGGAAATCCGCCGGCATTCGCACCGACGCCTCGCCCCCAGCATGCGCCAAACGTCCCAGTCCGCCCCGATCGCGATGCCTCGCGCATCCGCTCCGCCCCCGCCTCCTCCCTCCGGCCATCCTGACCGCCCGCTCCGGGCTCCCGCCCCAAGAGCAAAATACATGCGCCCCCGCCGGGCTTGTTCAACCCGGGATTGCAGCGTGGCTTCGCACGCTACTAATCCCTACTTTGTTCAACGGGTTTTTCTTTGTCTTTTTCATCTCTTGAAGCCAGAAAAATCAAAAATATGGCTAAAAAATCGCGATTTTGGGCTCGTAGAGCCCATTTTCTCGATTATTCGG
>JAHDKR010000185.1 GCA_018436785.1 Synergistaceae bacterium
AGCTCAAACGTCGCTCGCATGTCGTACGCATCTTCCCAAATCCCGACAGCTGTTTGCGGCTGATGAGAGCTTTGGCAGTGGAGATCCACGAAGACTGGATCGAGCAGCACCGTTACCTAGTCGCCGCTGAAATAGTCATATCCTATTGCAATAGAGTTGACTATATATCAGGATCATGCCATTATATTGCAAGAATTCCCGACAGGAATGCGGAGAACCTTGCAAAATGATGACACGCAATAAGACCTCTGATCCCCACCAAGGCGATTTGTTCAAGGTGTTTTTGAGAGACCTCGTCGATCCGGCCCATCCAATGGTTCGATTGGCTGACCAAGTGGACTGGAATCAGTTCGAAGAAGCCTTGGCTCCTGTGTTTGCGGATGAACAAGGCCGACCATCGGCAGACGTCCGGCTGGTGATCGGGCTGATGTACCTCAAGTATGCCTACGATCTGAGCGATGCAGACGTGGTGGAGTTCTGGGTGGAGAATCCCTATTGGCAGTATTTCACGGGGGCCGTGTTTTTCGAGCACCGCCCGCCCATTGATCCCTCCAGCCTGACGAACTGGCGCAAGCGAATTGGCGAAGCCGGGGCCGAGCAGATGCTGGCGGAAACGCTGAGGACCGGCTTGAAGACAAAAATGATCCGGCCAAAGGATCTGAAGCGAGTCAATGTGGACACCACCGTGCAGGAAAAGGAAATCCGCTTTCCCACGGACGCGCGTTTGTATCACCGTTCATTGGAGGTGCTGGTTCGGTTGGCCAAGCGCCACGGCATTGGCCTGCGGCAAACGTATGTGCGCGTGGCCAAGAAAAGCATGTTGAAACTCGGTGGGTATGCCAAGGCCAGGCAGTTTAAGCGGGCGAAACGGGAAACGAAGTTCCTGCGGACACGGCTGGGCCGCGTGCTGAGGGACTTTCAAGGCAAGGCCCCGAATGAGGTGCGGCAAGAATATCAAGTGCTGCTGGACCGGATTGAGCGCATCCGCACCCAGCAACGGCACGACAAGCGCAAGGTCTATTCCGTTCATGCGCCGGAGGTGGAGTGCATTGCCAAGGGTAAAGTTCACAAACCATACGAGTTTGGCGTGAAGGTTGGCTTGGTCAGCACATCGAAGGGCAACTGGATCGTGGGAGCGAAGGCGTTTCCGGGAAATCCCTACGATGGACACACCTTGCAGGGATCGTTGGAGCAGGCCGAGCGCCTCATGGGCGCCATACCGGAAATGGCCTGCTGCGACTTGGGCTATCGGAAATCGGGATACGAAGGACCATGCGATATTCAAGTCGTCAATCGGTTCCGAAAACGCCTGCCCGGGCCCTTGCGAAAATGGTGGAAGCGTCGCAGTGCGATTGAGCCGGTCATCGGACACGTCAAATCCGATTGCCGAGGCAATCGCAATCGGCTCAAGGGCTCGGACGGCGATAAGGTCAATGCCATCCTGGCCGCGGCGGCCTACAACTTCAGGAAGTTGATGAAGGGCCTCGCCCTTCTTTTGCGCCTGTTACTCAACGCGTTCCGATTTGTTCCAACGCCGCTTCCGAAAGCGGCCTGATGCCCTTGCCGGCCAAAACAGGGTTTTTCAGCGGCGACTACCTAAACATGGAGTTGTTGCGCGAGCATAAGAAACTGCAAATGGCGAGGGTGGCATGAGCGCGTGCCGCGACTGCATTCTTGATGAACGTGACCGTGTGGATCAGACCATCCTGCTGGCACGAGTCCATCTGTACAACA
>JAHDKR010000193.1 GCA_018436785.1 Synergistaceae bacterium
CAGTGTCATCCCATAGCGTTGATTTCACGGCTTTGGGCGCTTTCGTTTCCTAGGATTTGACCACTTTGTTCTGAAGATTTCCAAATGGGCATTTACGATTTCCTTGCTGTGGCCCCGATCTGTTGTGCTTGCCGGCATCTGGCTGTCCCACAGGCTTCATGCGAATCCCGGCAAATAGGCCTGTTCCGGGGTGGCGCAGAACCGGCCCGGGGGGTTGGCTGTCCCATAGGAATCGATCAGGGCATGCAGGCACCACCGGCGCCAGAGGACAGCCCGGACGACCGTGAACAGGCGCGTGAAACTGTGCGCCCAGCCGTGGATGAACGCCAGATAGCGCAGCAGCAGATGCACCAGCAATCCCATCCACGTCTGCCAGCGCACGGCGTTGGCGCTGTAGCCGAGGAAGTCCGCGAGCTGGAGCGTCTGCTTGATCTCCTTGAAGAACACCTCGATGTCCCAGCGGCACCGGTACAGCTCGGCCACCGTCCAGGCGCTCCATTCCATGTGGTTGGTCAAAAAGACCATTTCGACGTCTTTACCGTTGACCTCGACCAACGCCACGACGCGCCGCAAGCGCTGTGGATAGGCGTTTTCGGAAGCCGGCACGGCCAGTTCAATGATTTCATCCCGCAGGATCCGCGGGTGGGCCGTCGTGTTCAGCGACTGGACGACGCGATATTGCAGGTTGTCCTTGGCCCGGCAGACCCACCAGAGGCCGCGCCGCGTAAGTTCAAAAAGGTGATCGAAGTCCAAGTAGGCCTTGTCGAACACCACGATTTCGCCCTCTTGCAGCGCGGCGCAAAGCCCCCGTGCCTTCCGGCTGTCGTGGAACTTGGCCGTGTCGATGATGGCGCACTGGGGCAGGAAGGTCTGCAGGTTCAACCGCAGATGGCACTTCGCCGCCGCCTTCCGCCGCCGGTGCTTCGCCCAGTCCATGCAGTTGGCCACCAGTTGGATCGTGGTCGAGTCCAAGGCGTGAATCACCTTGTGGAACCGCCGCAAATATCCCCGCCGCACCTTTCCTTTCGCAAAGCCCGGCGTCTGATTCATCAAGTGCGCCATGACCTTCCAGTACAAGGCCTCGGCCATCCCGCAGTCGCGCACCCGGTTGGCATGGCTCAGGTTGTTGCGGCTCGGCGCCGTCGCGCCGCGAACGCTGGAGAGCGCCCCGGCGTTCATGCGCAACGCGTCACAGACGTCGTTGAGCCCGATGGCGTGCGTCACCTGCGCGAAGATCAACGAGACCACGTGGCTCCAAGGCGTGAACGTCCGGCTCTGGGCATCCACGCCGTGTTCTTTGGCCAGGCTCGCGACCAAATGCCCCGGAATCAGGTTGCACAGTTGCTTGAGGATGGTATACGAATGGCCCGCTGGAATGTGGTTGTGGTGTTTTTTCATACCCTCCGAGTGGAGGATTTCCGCGCCACATTCCAGCCTTTTCTTTCACCCGCTATGGGATGACAGTGTGATCAAGTTAGGAATATTTGCGGCCTTTCGGAACGCTTTAGGCTTGTTTTTCGTCAAATTTTTGTGTAACCTACTGCCGACAATACGGGAAGATATTGAGTGGCCATGAATCCATATCCAACTGCGTTGCACTATGTTCTAAAATAATGGCAACCCATTTTCTGGCATGGGAAGATTCTCGCAGCAACTCATGATGCAACCTATATGAGCAATTCCATAGTGATCAGAAATTCGTTGGTCGTTTTCTCCGGTGAGGATTTGAACATTCAGGAGTTCCTTACTGCGATCAATGAGG
>JAHDKR010000154.1 GCA_018436785.1 Synergistaceae bacterium
GGGGATACGAAGCCGGAGAAATGCAGTGCATCGGCCCATACCTCGTGGCGCAGATGTTGAAGCAGTGACTGCGTGGAGGCCCGAAGTGTTTTCTTGCGTCGCCATTTGGGAGCCGGCAGCGTATCGGGTTGACCGCTTGGGCCGTAAGAGTTCGTGGCGGCGGTAAGCAACATGGCATAGGCGGCCACCGCCAGGGCGGGCACGTTTTCGACGGAGTTGGGGTTCCGGACTTGGGCTTGGCCAACTCCGACGAGCGTTTTTTCGTCCCGGAAGTTCACCTCTATATCCCAGCGCCACACGTATGCTTGAATGATCTGCTGCACATCGGCGTCGGGATCTGTACAAATCAGGAAGGCCGGCTTGCGGTAGAGCATCTTGGAGTGCTGGGTCAAGCGGTAGCCCAAGGGGGCGATCACAATAAGTCGCAGGTCGTGTTCCTGGCCGGCGGATCGCCACCGCAGGGGACGGATCGACTTGATTTTGAACGCATGAGTTTTGCCTGCCGCGAAGGCTTCGATGCGCTGCCATGGCACCGTGGTGTCCTGGCGCAGGGCTTCGGGCGTGGGAGCGCGCTGTCCATAGACGCGATTGCGGCCCGGCTTGCCTTTGGAGGACTTCGGCAGATAATACAGCTTGGCGTCGGCGCGGATACGTCCCACCGCAACGGTTCGCGGCGGCAGATGTTTAATGAATGTGCCATTGGTATAGCCTCCATCGACGACCGCCCACAGCGGGCGATCACCCTGTCCTTCTGCATCCATGGCGTTTCGCAATGCCTGTAGGCGATCCGCCCCGATCTTGGGCAGAGCCATCTCGCGTTTGGTTTGCCGGAACCGGGCGCAGGCTTGTTCGTCGGCACCGCGACGTGGCTTCTGGGGTGCGGGGGCATGTACAAAGTCGATCGGAATCATCCTGGCCATTCCGTTGTCGGCCGCACAGGCCATGGAGATCTGCAAGAAGCGCTGAGCCTTGATGAAGTTGACATGAAACGGAGGTCCCAACGGATCGCGGGTGTACTTGACCCCATATGTGTTGCGCCCGCATTTGCGCAGTCGCGTATCATCAAGGGCCGCCACCAACGGTTCCGTTGGACCGAGTCTGTCCGTCAAGCTTTGCCGGACGGGGCGGAACAACGTCACCGGCTCGATACGGTCAGCTGAATACATCCTGTAATCGGCGCTCCAGTCACAAAACAGCCGCCCCGATGTTCCCAGCACACCCGTAAGCGTATGTCGCCCCAAACAGAGCAACTGGCTGAGCAGATGCCGCCGTATACGCTCGCGCATCGCCGCGCTGCCCAGTCCCTCGCACTGCTTCAGAAGCGCTTCGATGCCTTCGAGGAGATGCGTAGAGTTTTTTTTACCGTGATCGGCGACGGGGGCACCTGGCGCCGGTGGGCAATGATGTTCGCCTTATCCTCGATGATCCATTCAATGACTTCGCCCTTCTCGAACTCCATGGCCTCAGCCACAGCGGTGGGAAAGTTGATGTAGTACTGGTCAGCCGTGTTCTTCCTGCGGATCTGCTGAACTTTTGTTGGGTATCCCATGAGAGGCCTCCTGTGTTAATGATCTAGCATATATGCTAGATACTATTAGACGCGAAAAAACGCCGATGCACAAGAAAAAAAGTGCAACGGCGCAAAAAACTAGTACCGGGATCTAGTCAAAGGCCAAACCTCAGGGGCCGGGATGTTTCCCGGCCCGCGTGCCGGCCCCGCCGGTGCGCCGCCCCGTTACGGCACCGGAAACTTTTCGGTAAAGGCCACCACCTCGTCGCGGATGCTCTGCTGGAGTTTCGTGCTGGCGGGATCGGCCGCGATTTTCCCCACCCAGGCGGCGATCTGCTTCATCTCCGCCTCCTTCATGCCGCGCGTCGTCACCGCCGGCGTCCCGAGCCGGATCCCCGACGTCACGAACGGCTTCTGCTTGTCGAAGGGAATCGCGTTCTTGTTGACGGTGATCAGGGCATGGTCCAGGGCCGTGGCGGCATCCTTGCCGGTCACGCCCAGCGGCGTCAGGTCCGCCAGCATCAGGTGGTTGTCCGTCCCGCCCGACACGATCCGCAGGCCGGCCTTCTCCAGTTCCGCCGCCAGCGTCTGGGCGTTGGCGACCACCTGGCGGATGTATTCCTTGAAGGCCGGCTGCAGGGCCTCGTGGAAGCAGACCGCCTTCCCCGCGATGGCATGCATCAGCGGGCCGCCCTGGATGCCCGGGAACACCTGCTTGTCGATTTCCTTGGCGAACGACTCCTTGCACAGAATCATGCCGCCCCGCGCGCCCCGCAGGGTCTTGTGGGTCGTCGTCGTCACGAAATCCGCATGGGGCACCGGACTGGGATGGAAGCCCGCCGCCACCAGCCCCGCGATGTGCGCCATGTCCACCAGCAGGTATGCCCCCGCGCTGTCGGCGATCGCCCGCATCCGCTTGAAGTCGATGATCCGCGAATAGGCGCTGGCCCCGGCGCAGATCATGCGCGGCTTGTGCTCCGCCGCCAGCTTCTCGATCGCGTCGTAATCGATCCGTTCGGTCTCCGGGTCCACCCCGTACGGCACCACGTTGAAGAAACGCCCCGAGAAGTTGACCTTGTGCCCGTGCGTCAGATGGCCGCCGTGCGCCAGGCTCATGGCCAGCATCGTGTCGCCGGGCTGCATCATGGCGAAATAGACCGCCATGTTGGCTCCGCTGCCGCTGTGCGGCTGGACGTTGACGTGCTCGGCTCCGAACAGCTCCTTCGCGCGCTCGATGGCCAGCCGCTCGGCCTCGTCCACGAACTCGCACCCGTTGTAGTAGCGCTTGCCCGGATAGCCCTCGGCGTACTTGTTGGTCAGCACCGACCCCTGCGCCTCGCGCACCGCCCGGCTCACGTAGTTTTCCGACGCGATCAGTTCGATGTTCTGCCGCTGGCGCCTGACCTCTCCCTGGATCGCCGCATACATTTCCGTATCCGTTTCGTGGATGGCCTCCGGCTCCGTCACCCGCATCGCGCAGGCGTTGATCTTGTGCACCCGCCGGTCATGGCGGGTGCCCGGCTCGAAATCCGCCGCGAACCACGCCTCGATGATCCCCGGGAGATCCTCCACCGTCGTGACCACCGATCCCAGCGCCAGGATGTTGGCGTTGTTGTGCTCGCGGGCCAGCCGCGCCATCTGCGGATTGAACACCAGCGCCGCCCGCACCCGCGGGAACTTGTTCGCCGTCATGCTCATCCCCACTCCGGTCGTGCAGATCAGGATCCCCTGCTCCAGGGTCCCGTCCGACACCCCCCGGGCCACCTCGATCGCGAAATCCGGGTAATCCACCGATTCCGCACTGTACGTGCCGAAATCCGTCACCTCCACCTCCGGCCGCGCCGCCAGCAGATCCTTGATCTTCTGCTTCAGGTCGTAGCCGCCGTGGTCTGATCCGATTCCGATTTTCATGCGAATTCCTTTCCCAAATCCTTCCTTCACGGCGCCGCCCGGCGCCGCTGTCCGCCCTCCGGCGGCCCGCCTGCCCGCCGATCTTCCCGTCCGGCCGAATGACACAGACGAGGCCCGTGGCGCGGGTTTCGTCAACCGCGGCAGGATGCCACCAGCCGCCCCCCGGGGTCAAGAGCCGGGTCCCGGCCCGGCACATCCCCCCGGTTGTCCGCGGGACGAAGCGCGCAGCGGAAGAATCAGCGCCGGCGGGGGCCGCCGCGCGATCCGCCGCGGCGGGGGGCGCGGGGACCGCCCCGGCCGCCGAACCCGTTTTCGCGCGGGGGGCGGCGCTTGCGCGGCAGCATCGGCTTGGGCAGCGGCGTCAGCCATTCCTCCGGCGGGGTCACGCACTTCAGCGGCTGCTTCATGTATTCCTCGACGGCGGGGATGTAGTAGCTGTCGATCTCGTCGGCGAACGTGATGGACGTCCCCTTTTCCCCCACCCGCCCGGTGCGGCCGATGCGGTGGACGTAGTCCTCCGCCTGCTCGGGGATGTTGAAGTTGATGATCAGGTCGATGCCGTCGATGTGCAGGCCGCGGCCGGCCACGTCGGTCGCCACCAGGACCGGCACCCGCCCGCTGCGGAAGTTCTCCAGCACCTTGACGCGCTTGCGCTGCTCGACGGCGCCGGACAGCAGCGCCACGTCCAGGCCCTGGTGGCGCAGGTTTTCGCACAGCCGCTCGGTGGAGTCGCGCCGGTTGCCGAAAATGATGACGCGCTCCGGCTTCAGATCCCGCAGGAGGTTGTACACAATGGTGAATTTCTGGTCTTCGGTCACGATATAGACCCGCTGATCGATGGTCTCGGCGGCGACATGCTCGGGCTCGATGTCCACGGTGGCGGCGTCGCGCATCCATTGCGAGGCCAGGCGGGTCACCTCCGGGGTCAGCGTGGCGCTGAACAGCATGGTCTGGCGCCGGTGCTTGGGCGGGCAGCCGTACA